>NZ_BAAANO010000004.1:21872-51570 GCF_039529845.1 Brevibacterium samyangense
ACCGAAGGACCTGCGGGCCGCCGGCGAACCCGGCCCGCGCCTCGGCGCCGGTACCCGGCTCCGGCTCCGGCTCCGGCTCCGCGATCACCGTGTACGCCGCACCGCGGAACAGCATGGGCGAGGCGTAGTGGACGGCGAGCGCTCGCGGGTCCTCGCCCGTGTGATCGATCGCGGCGAGGATCTGCTGGTACGAACCCGTCGCCGGGAAGCCGAGAGAGGCCACGACCTTCCGGAACTCGTCCTGTGTCCGGGGGTCCGGTGCCGGCATCGTCCGGAGGATTCCGTGACCCGCGTCGAGCATGAAGGCGGCGGCCACCCGACCGGCGAGGAGCGAGATCTGGGCGTTCGCGTCCTCGACCGACCGGCGCGGTCGGAGGACGAGGCGGTACCCGTCGGGCGTCTCCTCGACCTCCTGGTCCGGCACCGCGAGGTCGATACCCCCGCGGGCTTCCTGCTGCGTGAGGAGTGCACGTCCCACCTCGGGGAGGGCCGCGATCGAGGCGTGGAGGGGTGCTCCGGAGTCGGCTGCCTCCTGCACCTGTGCGTAGTCGAGCTGCGCCGTGGAGGTGACGACCGCGCGGAGGACCCGTGCGCGGACGATCACGCCGTCGGAGTCGAGGAGTACATCGAACACGTAGGCCGCGCGCTCGCGCCCCGGCAACAGCGAAGCTGCGTCCTCGGAGAGCACCGGCGGGTGGAGCGGCACCTTGCGATGGGGCAGGTACACGGTGAGGCCGCGTTCGCGGGTCTCGGCGTCGAGAGCGCCGCCGGGCCGGACGAACCGGCCGACGTCGGCGATCGCGTAGAGGACCCGCCACCGCGCCGTGTCGGGGTCTGTTTCCGTCGGAGCCCGGTCCCCCGCGTCATCACCGCCGGCCGCATCCCCGACTCCCGGCAGGCGAAGCGCGTCCGGTTCCCCGATCCACACGGCCTGGTCGAGGTCGGTGGCGCCCGGCGGGTCGATCGTGACGAAGGGGACCTGCCGGAGGTCGAGGCGGTCCTCGGTGATCCCGTCGAACCCCGGGGCGAAGGGGTCGGTGAGAGAAGCGGCCGCGTTCTCCGCCTCGGCGAGGGATGACTCGGAGTGGTCGTCGGGGAGCGTTGCGGCGAGGCGCTCGTACGCGGCCTCGAACGCAGCGGCGGCGCGGTCCGAGCGGATCTGCGGGATCCGCCCCTGGGGGTACGGCGTCATACGGCTCTCCGTTTCGAGTGCGGTGGGGTCTCGGGGGTCAGGTGCGGTGAGCGAACAGACGGGTGGGACGACCCCTGCGACCGTCGGACATCCGGCCGGTCGGTTCGAGTCGGGGTTCCATGTGCCGCCGGAAGGAATCCCGTTGGAGTTCCTCGCCGGCGACGGCCTCGTGGAGGGCCCGGAGGTCCCCGAGGGTGAAGGGTGAGGCGAGAACGTGCCAGGGGTCGGGCGCCTCGGCGTACTCCGCGCGGATTCGCGAGAGCGCCTCGGCGACGACCCGCGGGTGGTCGTAGGGCAGCGCGATCGGACCGTGCGGAGCGACCTCGGTGACCGGCACGAGCGTGAGGACGCCGGCATCGAGTCCCTCCTCGACGACCTCGGGGGCGACGACGTCGAGGTGCGCCACGGCGACGACCCAACCGCGGTCATCACGGTCGGGGTCGTCGAACACCCGCAACTGGCGGGGCTCACGGCCCGTGATGCCGGCCTTCTCGCGCTGGGAGCGGAGCACCGCGTGCGTGAGACGTTCGCGCTCGTGGACGAAGGTGCCCGGAAGCGCGAGGCGACCGGACTCCTCATCGGTCACGAGCGCGAGGAACAGGATCCCGTCGAGGACCGTGAACGTCGCGGTGTCGACGGCGAGTGACGGGCGGGGGTAGTCGGTGAGGTCGGAGTGCGGCACGAGGATCTACTCAACCAGATACGTGTCTCAACCGACAGTGCGGCGGCGTGCCAGCAGGGGGTCGTCGCGGAACGGCACGAGGAGAACCGAACACTGCGAATTCGGGAGCACCTGCGCGGACGTGCGACCCAACTGCGTCCGCAGGCTCGCGAACCGTCCGAGGCCGCGCTTGCCGATGACGAGGAGGTCGGCATCGGCAGAACGGTCGACGAGGAGATCCGCCGGTTCGCCCTCGAGGAACTCGGCGGAGACCGACAGGCCGGGGAACTCGGCGCGGAGCCATGCCATGTCGAGGTCGATCTGCTCGCGGACCTTCTCGACGTCGCCGAGGGAGGTGGTGCCGACGACCACGAGGAGCGGGACGCCGAGGGAGCGGGCGACGGTGGCGGCGTCGATCGCGGCGACTCCCGCGTACTCGGAGGAGTCCAGACCCACGACGACCCGCGTGTGGGGACTCGGGTGGTTCTCGGGGTCGGACCAGGAATCGAAGCGAGGTTTGTGGACGAGCACGGTCGACAGCGCATGGCCGGGCAGGCCGTCACTGATGGTGCCGATCCGCCCGGCCTGCACCGGATGCGGGACATGCTTGCCGATGACGATCATGCGGGCCTTCTGCGACATGCGGGCGAGGATCTCCGCACCGTCACCGACCTCGACGAGCGTGGTGAAGTCGACGTCCGGGCCGAACGCGCGCAGGTCCGAGGCGAGCACGTCGAGATATTGCCGTGCCGTGTCCTTCTCGTCCGGGGAGGCACTCTCGGGAACGACGGTCACATAGGTGAGCGGCAGCCCGTAGTGCCGGGCGTCCTTGAGGGCCCAGGCCGCGGCGTCACGCGCGGCCGGAGACCCGTCGATCCCCACAACGATGTCACCCTTGATCGCCATTGCGTCCACCTTCGGTACTCCGACAGTCCTCGTCGATCCTATCCGCCACGGCGGCCGGTGACGGGAACCGGGACGGATCAGGTCCGAGGAGCACCGCGGGTACCCTCGCTCGCCATCCGAGCGTCTCCCGCCGGACAAAGCAGAAGCCCCTCACCTGCGTTTGCGCTGGTGAGGGGCTTGTTGCCGAGCCGCCTGAGGGAATCGAACCCTCGACCTATTCATTACGAGTGAATCGCTCTGCCGTCTGAGCTAAGGCGGCAACCAGAAAAGGATGCCACGGGTCGTTTCCGGTGGTCAAACCGGGAAGCACACCCGTGAGGCAGATCTCATCGCGGCTGCGGTCAGGCCGTGATCCACGGGTTCGAGAGGCCCACGAACGCCGCTTCGACGACGAGCAGCGGGGGCATGTTCGTCTGCAGCCGTTCCCGTGCCTCGCCGATGATTTCGATGCGTCGCAACGTGCTCGTCGGGTCGGAGGCATCCGCGAGGTCCCGGATCCGTTCCTCCTCGCCGAGGTTGATGAACCCCTCGTGGATCCCCACCTGGTGCATGAGCACGTCACGGTACAGGGACAGCAGCTCGAGCAGAATGGCGTCGATCTCGTCGTTGCGCGCACGCACGCTCTTGCGCTTCTGTTCCTCCTCGAGGCGTCTGATCTGGGCGCGCACTGCCGGTGGTGGGTTCTTGCCCGGTTCGACTCCGAGTACTTCGAGGAGCTGCTCGCGTTCCCGGGCGTCGCGTTCCTTCGTCCGCACCTCCGAACGCTCGGTGGCCTCGTCGACGATCCTGGCCGCCATCCGCACCGTCGACCCGAGCGAGCCCAGGTGGTGCGGGATGTCGAGCGTGCGTCGCCGGGCCTCCGGGGCCGCGTCGTTCGTCGCGAGGTACTTCGCCCGACCGATGTGGTTCTGCGCGGCTGCGGCAGCCCACCGGGCGCGGTCCTCGCTCACCCCGTCACGCCGCACGAGCAGCGCTGCGATGTCGTCCGTCGGGGGGATGCGCATATTCACATTGCGGCACCGGGACCGGATCGTCATGAGCACGTCCTGCGGGCTCGGTGCGCAGAGGATCCACACCGTCGCCGGAGGCGGCTCCTCGATCGCCTTGAGCAGCACGTTCGAGGTGCGTTCGGCCATCCGATCGGCGTCCTCGATGATCATCACGCGGTACGGCGCGTTCACCGGCGCGTTCTGGGCCTGCGACACGAGGTCCCGCACCTCGTCGATCGTGATGAGCGATTTCTGCGTCGACATCACCGTCATCGACTCGTGCGCCCCCGCGAGCGCACGCCGGGCCTCCACGGAATCGTGCTCACCGTGATCGGGCGCAATGAGTGCTGCCGCGAACGCCCGTGCCGCGTTCGACCGTCCGGAACCGGGAGGTCCGGTGATGAGCCACGCGTGCGTCATCGCCGCTCCTCCGGTCTCCGAGGCGGCCGCTGCCTTCCGGAACTGCTCGATCGCGGCCTGCTGGCCGACGAGGTCGTCCCACACGCTCACCGGCGACCACCGTCTCCGGTGCCCTGCCCGTCGTCGCGACGACCCTCACGGCCGGACGGCCGCAGCCGCGACTGCCGGAGGCGCTCACGGGCCTCCCGTTCGATCGCGGCCTGCGCCTGCAGGCGCTCCCGGGACCTCTCGCGCGGGCTGTACGCCGCCGAGGCGCCCTGCCGTTCCGGACCGGTCGTACCTTCCTCCACGGGGGCACCGCTCGGTTCTCCGTGCCCGGCATCGTCACCAGGGAAGGCGCCCTGCTCGGCACCACCCTCCGTTCCGTGAGCGCTCCGGCCCGGACGCGCCGGCGGCAGCACCGTGGTCTCTGCGTCCTCGGGAACCGCACGCGCGCTCTCGGGCTCCGGTGTGCGCGAGCCGGGCGTTCGGATGCCGGGCTCACTCGTCCCGCTGCCACCCGCGCCACCGCGGACCGGGGGCAGCACGGTGGTCTCGGCCTCGTCGTCGGCCGACTGTTCCGACTGTGAACCGCGCTGCGCCGGCAGCACCGTGGTCGCGGCTTCGTCCGCAGGAGTGGGTCCGTCCCCGGATGCCCTTTCGCCCGTGGACGCGCTCTCGTCAGTGGGGCCGGAGTCCGCGGGAGCGGAATCGAGGGATGTCGGAAGCACGGTGGTGGCAGCTTCCTCGGAGGGTGCAGACGGTACGTCGTTCCTGCCCGGCTCGTCGTTCCCCTCCCGACCTCGGTCCTCGACGATCCCCGCGGCTCCACCGGCAGCGGTGTTCCCGACGGCGGTGTCCCCGGCCGCCGCGACGTGCACGCGCGCGAGTTCCGCCTCGACCACGGCACGGATGTCCACGGCAACGGCGTCGGCGTCCCGGTTCGCGTCGACGACGACGTAGCGGGAGGGCTCGCGGGCGGCCAGGTCGAGGTACGCGGCACGCACGCGTTGCCGGAATTCGAGTCCCTCGGCGTCGAGGTGGTTCTCCTCCCCGCGGGAGGCAGTGCGCGCGGCCCCGGTCTCCGGAGCGACGTCGAGCACCACCGTGAGGTGCGGCACCAGGCCGGTGGTCGCCCACCGGGAGAGGTTCGCGACCTCCTCCGCGGACAGTTCACGGCCCGCGGCCTGGTAGGCGAGCGAGGAATCGATGTAGCGGTCCGTGAGGACGACACGCCCCTGTTCGAGCGCCGGCTCGATGAGGGCGGAGACGTGGTGTGCTCGGTCCGCGGCGAACAACAGGGCCTCGCTCCGGGGCCCGACCCCTTCGCCGCCGAGGACGACCTCGCGGATCCGGACGCCGGCTTCCGTGCCCCCGGGTTCACGGGTGACGATCGGTGCGGCGATCCCGAGGCTCTCGAGGTGTTCGGCGATCTTCCGGATCTGCGTCGTCTTGCCCGCACCGTCGCCACCCTCGAACGCGATGAAGAATCCGGTCGGCGCGACGCGCGCAGCGGCGGCCCGGGCGAGCGCACCCGCGGGCGCCTCCGCCGGGTCCACGCCCTGCCCGGGTGCGGGTGCAGGGGTGCCGGCGGGCGCCTCGGGTGCGGTGGGATCCGGGTCTGCGGAACCGGCGGGGCCCGCGGAATGGGAGGGCGTGCCCGGCTGTCGGAAGGCGTGGACGATGTCGACGGTGATGCCCTGCAGCCCCTGGGGCACGAACCACAGATGTGCGAGGACCCCGGCGATCACCGCGAGTGCCCCGAGCGTGCAATAGGCGATGCCCGTGGCCGTGAGCACCCACGAGGTGTACTCACTCAGCGGCACGACGACGGCACGGTCGATGAGGGTGAGGAGCAGCGCGAGGGCGGCACCGCCGACGATCCCGACCCGGCGTGAGAAGACATACGGCTGCGCCCGCACTCCGAGCCCGGCGAGCGCGGCGACCGCACCCGTGAGAACGGCCTTGCCCGAGAGTTCGTCGATGATTCCCAGCGCGATCGTGAGGACACCCGCGCCGAGCAGCGCGAATGCGGTGAGCCGCGGTCGGGACATCCCGGGCGCGAAGGTCGGACCGATCTCGTAACCGACCGCCCATCCGAGAAGTGCGGCGCACAGCAGCACCGCGAAACCGGCCTGCCCGAAATCGTGGTCCGCGACAGTCGGCTGTGCGAGGGCGAGGACGGTGCCGAGCACGCCGAAGAGCGCGTAGCACGCCCAGGGCCGCTCGATGAGCGCCGGTTCACGCGACAACCGCACCTGCCGGGCCTTGGGGAACGACGAGGTCGTCGGGTCCGGGACGACGGGTCCGCTCGGGCGCAGGAACACGAGCACCGCGGCGAGCACCATGACGATCCCACTCACGAGGGACAACCAGTGGACGGCGACCGCGCCGCCGGGTACCCCCATCGCGATCTGGAAGACATAGGTGACGAACAGCATCACCGCTGCGGAGGCTCCGGCCGAGCGCCAGGGCTTGCGGAACATCCCCGGGAACAACAACAGGACGAGCGTCGCGACGACACCGATGAACGCGGAGACCAACCAGGCGAGCCAGGCGACCGGCACGAAGAACAGCACGATCGCACCGGCCCCGGCGGCCGCCGCGCCCCCGGCGAGGAGCTTCTGGCGGAACTCGGGGCGCCTGTCACCGAGCATCCGGTTCGGCAGGAACATGCCGAGGGCCGCGAACACGAGGACGACGAGGAGCGACACGGAGGCCGTCCGGAGGGAGAACTCGCCGGCATCGACGGCGGCACCGATGGCCAGGAGATCACCCGGAGCGACGACCGTGAGCGGCCCCGCGTAACCGGCGAACGCGAACGCCGAGGCCGCGGCGGCGAAGAGCACCGACCAGGCTGCGGCTTCCACAGCGAGGGGCCCGAACATCGGCGGCCGGACGGCGCGGGGTGCATGGGTGGCTGTACTCATCACGCGACTCACCTTATCGGGACGCACGGACAGAACCCTGGGAGAACAGGGGAACGCGCGATGTGGGAGTGACTACAGTGAGCGCGTGTCCACTCCTGCACCTCTCGACCTCGTTCCCACCCCTGAGCACCTCGACCCCGTCGAGGTGCTCTCCCTCGCACGGGTCCTCCTCGACTCCGTCAAGGATCGTTCCCGCCCCGGCGCACTGCGGGTCTACCGCCCGGCGCCGACCGCGGCGTTCGGCGCGCGCGACCGATTCCTCCCGGGGTTCCCGGAAGCGGTCGAGGCGGCCCGCACACACGGATTCACCCCGGTCCTGCGATCACTCGGCGGGCGCATCGCGCTCTACCACCCGGGCAGCCTCGTCATCGACCACATCGAACCGGCGAACGACGTCCTCGGCGGGACGCAGTCCCGGTTCCGGGAGTTCGGGCTCGCCTACACCGAGGTGCTCCGGCAGACAGGTGCCGATGCACGTCTCGGTGAGATCCCCGGTGAGTACTGCCCCGGCGAGTACAGCATCAACGTCGCCGGCCGGATCAAGGCGGTCGGGACCGCGCAACGCGTGACGAACCGCGGCTGGCTGTTCTCGAGCTCGGTCGTCGTCGAGGACGGTGCCCGGATCCGGGCAGCGCTCACGGACATCCAGGCGGCACTCGGGGTGGAGTGGAACCCGGAGACGGCCGGCAGCATCGACGAGATCCACCCGGGCATCACCGTCGAGCGGGTCGAGGAATCGTTCCTCGCGCATTTCGGGACCGAGCACGAACTCCACCCGGCACAGGTGACGGCCGCCGAATTCTCCGCACTGGGAGGGTTCGACGGCCGTCACCGCGTGTGAACGGGCGTTCGTCCGGGCCTACTCGGCGTCCTTCGCCTTCGTGGCGGTCGACTTCGCCGTCGGCTTCTTCGCCGCGGTGGTCCGCGAGGTCGTCGACTTCGTCGCGGTCGTCTTCTTCGCCGTGCTCTTCGCGGCAGTTCTCTTCGACGCCGTCGACTCCTTGGCGGTCGTCTTCTTCGCCGTGGTCTTCCGCGCGGGGGCCTTCCGCTTCGCAGGACCCTTTGCACGCTTCTCGGCGAGGAGTTCGAAGGCCCGCTCGGGGGTGATGCCCTCGACCGAATCGTCCTTGCGGAGGGTCGCGTTCGTCTCACCGTCGGTGACGTAGGGACCGAAGCGACCGTCCTTGACGACGACGGGCTTGTCGTTCGTCGGATCGTTGCCGAGTTCCTTGAGCGGCGGCGCCGCCGTCCGCCCACCACGGGTCTTCGGCTTCGAGTAGATCTCGAGGGCCTCCTCGAGGGTGATCTCGAAGAGCTGTTCCTCGGTCTGCAGCGATCGGGAGTCCGTGCCCTTCTTCAGGTACGGACCGTAACGGCCGTTCTGCGCCGTGATCGGGGTGCCCTCGGCATCCTCGCCGACGACGCGCGGCAGGCTGAGGAGCTTGAGGGCTTCCTCGAGGCCGATCGTCTGCAGGTCCATGGACTTGAAGAGGGAGGCGGTACGGGGCTTGGGCCCGGTCGCCTTCTTGCGGGTCTTCCTCGCGGGTTCCTCCGCCGGGGCCTCGGGTTCGGGGATGACCTCGGTGACGTAGGGGCCGAAACGCCCGTTCTTCGCGACGATGGTGTGGCCGGTCTCCGGGTCGACGCCGAGTTCGCGGTCACCGTCGCCCTGGAGTTCGATGAGCTCCTTCGCCTTCTCCTTCGTGAGCTCGTCCGGTGCGAGGTCGGCCGGCACGTTCACCCGCTTGGGGGTCTCCTCGCCCTCGACGGCGACCTCGAGGTAGGGGCCGAACTTGCCGACCCGCAGGTCGATGCCGTCGTCGATCCGGACGGTGTTGATCTCACGGGCGTCGATCTCGCCGAGGTCGTCCACCGTCGGCTTGAGCCCGACCCGGCCCTGATCGCCCTCACCGAAGTAGAAGGCACTCAGCCAGTGCTTGCCCTCCTCGGCGCCCCCGGCGATCCGGTCGAGGTCGTTCTCCATGTCCGCGGTGAACCGGTAGTCCACGAGCGAACCGAAGTGCTCCTCGAGCAGGCGCACGACGGAGAAGGCGACCCAGGAGGGCACGAGCGCGTTGCCGCGGGTGGTGACGTACCCACGGTCCTGGATCGTGGAGATGATCGCGGCGTAGGTCGAGGGACGACCGATGCCGAGCTCCTCCATCCGCTTGACGAGCGAGGCCTCCGTGAAGCGCGGCGGCGGCGCGGTCGTATGACCGTCGGCCTCCGCGTGCTCGACCGCGAGGGCCTGGCCCTCGGACACGTTCGGCAGGCGGGTGCTGCCGTCGCCGCTGTCGTACCGGTCGCGGTCCTTGCCCTCCTCGTACACGGCGAGGAAGCCCTTGAAGGTGATGACCGTGCCCGAGGCGGTGAATCCGGCCGAGTGCCCGTCGCCGAGGTCCGCCGTGATCCGCATGGTGGCGGTCGAACCCTTGGCGTCGGACATCTGGGACGCGACAGTGCGCTGCCAGATGAGCTCGTACAGGCGGAATTCGTCCCCGCTCAGTCGATTCGACACCTGGGCGGGGGTGCGGAAGGAGTCACCCGCGGGGCGGATGGCCTCGTGGGCCTCCTGGGCGGCCTTCTGCTTCGAGGCGTAGGTGCGCGGCGAGTTCGGCACGTAGTCCGGGCCGTACAGCTCCGTCACCTGGCGACGCGCAGCGGCGATCGCCTGGCCGGAGAGGGCTGCGGAGTCCGTACGCATGTACGTGATGAAGCCGTTCTCGTACAACGACTGGGCGGTCCGCATGGTCTGCCGGGCGGACATCCGCAGTTTCCGACCGGCCTCCTGCTGCAGGGTCGAGGTGGTGAAGGGCGCTGCGGGACGCCGGGTGTACGGCTTGGTCTCCAGAGCGGAGACGCTGAGCGACTCCTTGGCCGAGGTGTTGAGCACCTCCGCGAGTTCCTTCGCCCTCGCCTCGTCGAGAACGACGACGTCCGACTTCGGCTTGAGCTGTCCGCGGTCGTCGAAGTCACGCCCCCCGGCGACCCGGGTGCCGTCGACGAGGGCGAGCTTCGCACCGAAAGCGGAACCGGCGGTGCCGGGGACCTCGAGAGTGAGGTCGAGGTCCCAGTATTCGGCGGGAACGAAGGCCATGCGCTCGCGTTCGCGCTCGACGACGAGGCGGGTCGCGACGGACTGCACGCGCCCGGCGGACAGGCCCGGCTTGATCTTGCGCCAGAGGACGGGTGAGGTCTCGTAGCCGTAGAGACGGTCGAGGATGCGGCGGGTCTCCTGGGCGTCGACGAGGGAGTCGTCGAGATCACGGGTGTTCTCGAGGGCGCGCTGGATGGCCTCGGGGGTGATCTCGTGGAAGACCATCCGCTTGACCGGCACCTTGGGCTTGAGCACCTCGAGGAGGTGCCAGGCGATGGCCTCCCCCTCGCGGTCCTCATCGGTTGCGAGGTAGAGCTCGTCGGCGTCCTTGAGGAGCTTCTTGAGTTCCGCGACCTTCTTCTTCTTGCCCGGATCCACGCGGTAGTACGGTTCGAAGCCGTTGTCGACGTCGACCGCGAAGCGACCGTACGGTCCCTTCTTCATGTCCGCGGGCAGCTCCGAGGGCACGGGCAGGTCGCGGATGTGGCCGACCGATGCCTCCACGTCGTAGCCCTCGCCCAGATACCCGGTGATGGTCCGGGCCTTGGTCGGGGACTCGACGATCACGAGTCGCCTGGGCTGCGTTGCGGTGGAGGCCACGTGGTTCCTTTCAGGGGTGCTCTCGGGAATTTCGAGAGTACACGACGGGGCGGACATGGAAATCCGGGTTCCCGGCGGTGCTCCCGGTGCCGGTGTGCCGGGGTCCGCCCGCCGGAATCACGGGTCGATCCGGCGCCGGTTCCCACTCATTCCGCCGGGAACAGCACCCCTGCGGGGACGAGGGCGCGGACCTGCTCGAGCAGCTGTGCGGTGAGTGCCGCCTCATCGACCTCGAGGAGGTGAGCAAGCGCACCCGCAACGGCCCCGAGGTCGAGGCTGCCGTCCGCCACCCCGACGAGACCTGCGAGTGCCGGGTCGGCCTCGAAGGTCCGACCGAATCCGGTGCCCTGGTCGATCGTGAGCATCGTGGGCGATTCGTCGCCGGGCAGGAAGTGTCGGTGCTCGGTGACGTCGGCGGCCCTCACGAATGCGGTGCGCAGCAGTTCCTCGTCCGGGGCGTGCGCGAGCCATTCGAGCATCCCCAGGCGGGTCTCGAGGTGAGCGGCAGTCCCGAGGTTGTTCGCTCCCAGCGGACCGGTGAGTTCCTCGAAGTGCCGGACCGGGGTGTCCGTCCGGTGCATCCGTACCCACCCGAATCCGATCGCCTCGACCTCGCGCGCAGCGAAGTCCTCGAGCCAGGCCTCGGTGTCCGCGGTCCACCGCTCCCCCGCCCGGGGCACTCCCCCGTCGCGGATCCACGTCTCGGCGTACGTCACCGGGTCCATCCGTTCCCGCTCGATCACCATCACGGAGGTGTCACCGGCGGGCTCCGATACCCATTCGGTGGGTAGGTCGCGGCCGGGACCGTACTCCCAGTTGCCGAGGAAGGCCGCCTGGCCGTCGGGCTCGAGGTGGTCCGGTGTCCCCGTCAGGAGTGCGCGCATGATGCCGTCACCGGTCGCTCCGCCGTCGCGGTACTCCAGGGTGGTCGTGCGCCCCTGCGGGGTGATGACGAACGGTGGATTGGCGACGACGAGATCGAACCGTTCGGGCACCGGTTCGAACAGGGATCCCTGCCGGAACTCGATCGTCGTGACTCCGGCCAGCCCTGCGTTGAGCGCGGCGATCCCGAGGGCCCGGGGCGAGATGTCCGTCGCGACGACGCGGTCGGCGTGACGCGCGAGGAGCAACGCCTGGATCCCGCAGCCGGTCCCGAGGTCGAGGGCCGTGGTCACGGGCGAGCGAGGAGTGATCTCCGCGAGTGTCCGCCCCGCACCCCCGAGCCCGAGGACGAACTCACCGGGCACGGGCTCCGGGTCGACGAGGGTTCCGAAGTCGGAGAAGAGGTACAGGGTGTCGTCGCCGGGCGCCGTGCCCCGGGGCACTCCGGTGGGGACGGTGTAGGGGGCGAGCGCGAGGGTCGCGGACACGCGCCCATCGGCGTCGGTGACGAGCAGGCCCGAGGTGAGGAGCGCCTCGGCGAGGTCGCCCCCGAGGGCCCCGTCGACGTGCTCCCGGACGACGGGCATGCGGAGGACGAAGAGTGCGGCGAGGGCCGCGCGGGAGTCCGGGGCGCCTCGGCCGGAGGGGTCCTCCGGGGAGAGGTGCCGCCGCAACCACCAGCGGGCCGGGGCCGGGTTGTTCCGGTCGAGGGACGCGTCGATGTCGACGCCCCAGAGCCCCCGCAGGCCGGCGGCGGTGAAGGGCGCACGGACGAGCACCTCACGGAACGCGACGAGGGTTTCCGCGGAGGGAGTGGGGACGGGGGCGAGCGGCGTGGTCCGCCCGGAGGGCGCGGAGTCAGGAGAAGGCACGGATCAAGCCTAGTGAGTCGGCCTGGGTGCGCCTCTCATCGGAGGCGGGCAGAGGACACGTAATGCCTGTTCAGCGGGACGTGACTGACCTCTCAGGATGGCGTTCCGCGGTGCTATCGTGGGCCCCGTGACGTGATGGCATCCGTGATCGACGAGGTCGACGGTGCCCTGGGTTGTGCCGTCGCGGACCTCCGGACCGGGGACCTCCTCGGAGTCGCCCACCGCGTCTCCTACTTCACCCAGGACTACCTCGAGGCCGTGGCGGCCGGCGCCGTCTCGATGTTCCGTGGGGAGACGGTGCGTCACGTGGAGGACCTCATCTCCGCCAAGCGTGGTCGCCCGACCGAGCGCCTCATCGAAGAGGTGCAGATGACCACCCGGCACACCATTCACTTCATGATGATCCTCCCCAACCACCCGGAGGCCGTCGTCGTGCTCATCACCACGCACGACACCGCACTCGGCATCGGGTGGGCCGCCACCCGCGGTTCGGTTCTGCAGATCGAGCCGATCCTCGATCGACTCGCAGGCTGAGGTGGCCCATGCCTCTGCCGTACAGCACCGCCCGCACCGAGGCGGCGACCCTCGCGAAGAAGGGGACGACGGAACGGTTCGACCGCATCGTCCGGCTCGCCCAGGCCATCTTCGGCGCCCCGTTCGCCGCGCTCAACCTCATCGGTAGGGATGCGCAGTACACCGTCTCGTCCGCAGGGCTGCCACCGATCTCGGAGACTCCGGTCGAGGAGTCCATCTGCGTGTACACCGTGCGCCAGGACGACCTCCTCGAGGTGCGTGACCTGAGGGAGGACGAGCGCTTCGCACATATGAAGGTCGTCCTCGAGCCTCCGCGGATGCGCTTCTACGCGGGGGTTCCCGTCCGCGGTCAGACCGGACAGAACATCGGTGCCCTGTGCATCCTCGACCTCGTGCCGCGCACACTCGGCCGGCAGCAGCGGGAGATGCTCGCGGACCTCGGAGCGCTCCTCGAACGTGAGCTCGCGGTCCAGGAGGAAATGGATCTCGCAGGTCAGGTGCAGCAGCTCATGCTCCCGACCACGGCGCCGGAGATCGCCGGTGTCGAGATCGCCGGCCGCGTGCAGCCGGCACGCGAGGCCGGCGGTGACTACTTCGACTGGTTCGTCGTCCAGGACCCCTTCGGTGCCGGACCGCAGCTCCAGTTCTCCCTCGGGGACGTCATGGGCACGGGGCTCGCCGCCTCGCTCATCGCGTCCGAGGTCCGCGCCGTCCTGCGCGGCCACGCGCGGTACACCGACGTCGGCGATGCGGTTGCCCGCACGTCGACGACCACCCGGCACGACCTCGAGGCGAACGACCGGTTCTCGACCCTGTGGGTCGGTCGTCTCGATCCACCGTCGGGCCGGCTCGACTACATCGATGCCGGCCACGGACTCACGATCATCGCCTCGCAGGAGCGCGGATTCCGGCGCCTCGTGCAGAACTTCCTGCCCCTCGGAGCACCGATCGAGGACACCTGGACGAAAGCCACGGACGTTCTCCGTGAGGACGAGCTCCTCGTCGTCGTCTCCGACGGCGTTTTCGACGTCCTCGGCGACTCCTTCGAGAAGGTCGAGGCGAAACTCGCCGACCCCAGCACCGCAGAAGGGAAACCCGACCGATGAATCTCGAGGAAGCCGATCAGGGCTTGCACATCGTTCTCTCGCCCCTGGGCAAGTTCAACATGGTGGCCGCGCCGCCGTTCAAGACCCGTGTCGACGAACTCGTGTCGGAGGGGAAGACCCGCCTCGTCGTCGATCTCGCTGCCGTCGACTTCATCGATTCCTCCCGCCTCGGAGCGCTCATCGGCGGACTCAAGGCCGCACGCCAGCAGGGAGACGGGGACGCAGGACTGCGTGCGCCTCATGGGGCACCGTGATCTCACCGGGGTGCTCGGTGGCTACGCGGTGTACGCCTCGGCGTCCTGGTCCGAGGGCTTCGGACTCTCCCTCCTCGAGGCGATGGCCCCGGGGCCTGCCGATCGTCGGATTCGACGTCGACTACGGCAACCGGGAGATGATCGAGTCGGGCCTGGGCGGGCGCCTCGTGCCGCTGACTCGCGGGGACGAGGACGTCGCCGCCATCGCCGAGGCGCTCGTCGCCACGCTCACGGATCCGCGCCTCGACGACATGCGGGCGCACAACCTCCGCCGGGCGGAGGAGTACTCGGCCGATGCCGTGCGCCGGCGGTGGGAGGACCTGTTCCGGGACGGGACAGTACGGTCGACCGACGAGGCACTGCGGGAGGAACGCTGATGCTGGTCCTTCTCGACACCTACGACGATGTGGCGCGGGAGCTCCTGCAGTCGCTCGCCACCGCGGATCTTCCGGTGACGCCCGTCGTCATCCGGTACGACGGGGAGCTCCCCGCGGGTGGGCTCAACCCGTTCGTCGCGACCACCGGGCTGTCGCTCGACGGGCGGCCGGTGTTCTTCGACGAGATCCCGGTGCCGCCGTGGGCGGAGATCCGGCAGGGCAAAGAACGCTTCGCGCAGGTCCTCCTCGACGGTACGACGATCGCACGGATCCATGACGAGCCGGATGCCTTCCGGCAGGTCGAGCGCGTCGAATGGGTGCTCGCCGACGGCACGCTCACGCACGTCGATCACTGGGACCGGTACGGAAACCTTTTTGCGACGACGTACTACGTGAGTGGCGCCGCGCATCAGACGGTGTACCGCGGTCCCTCCGGAGCGCAGGTCGAGGTCGATCATGTGTCCCGCCTCGTGACCGTGCGTGAGACGGAGACGATGCGGGTCTACGGCTCGCTCGCAGAATTCGTGTCGTCCTTCCTCGACCAGCGGGGCCTGGATGTGCAGTCCCGCGGCGGGCAGGTCCTCATCAACTCCTTGTCGCATCCTCTCTTCGTCATGCGCAGGCGAGGCGGGCCCGCACGCACGACCCTGTTCTGGCAGGAGCCGATGCCGAAGGACGTGCCGGGGAACATGGCGACCGAGCTCGAGGAGCCGAAGGCACTCGAGCGCATCGTCTTCCCGAGCGAGCACATCCAGCGGAAGGTCGCAGAACGGCACCCGAACTCGGCGCTCGAACTCGCGTACCTCTCGCACATCGGGCAGTTCGCCGAGCACTCCGGTGCGGAGCCTGCGCGTGCGTTCACTCTCACGAGTTCGGACACCATGCCGATGCTGCAGCCGTTGCTCGAGGCGTTCCCGCACGTGACGTTCTCCGTCGCGGCGCTCACGCTCATGAGCGACAAGCTCCACGCGATGGCGCGGCACTACCCGAACCTCGAGATCACGCCCCGGATCACGCATGCCGGGATCCGGGACGAACTCGCGCGCGCCGCGACGTACCTCGACATCAATCGCGGCGGGCACGTGCTCGATGTCGTCAAGGCCGCGTACTACCTGGGCCTCGTCGTGCTCGCGGACGACGCCGTCGCGAAGGCCCGGGACCAAGCGCTCGTGGTCGGGTCGGTCGAAGACATGAGCGCTCGGTTCACCGAAGCGACGGGCAGTGGCGAGGACCGACGCAGGCTCCTCGACACCCTCCACACGAAGAACGGCCCGCTGTCGACGCCGGAGGACTATCGGCGGGTCTTCGGAGCACGCAGCTCGGCCTGATCTCCGGGACGTCGGCACCGGGAAGGCGATCGGGCCTCTTCCCGATGTCGCCGAACCGCCACACGCGTCCTGTTCTGCCTGTCTCGTCCTCCCCGTACTGTTGTCGCGGGCCCACAGGCCCACCTCTGCCTCTTGACGGCCCGACCGAGGAGCGACTGTGTGTTCCGGTGACGACGACAAGGTCCCGAACGAGTACTTGGCATCCCTCCGCGACACGAAGCCTGGCGTGGAGACCCGAGCCGGCGACCTCGAAGGACGCCTGAAGAGCGCGAAGAACGCTCTCGCGGCAGGCGCATGGATCGGTGGCGAGTCCGATGATTTCGGGTTGGAACTGGATGGCCGCATCGAACAGCTCGGCATCTCCGCGTCGATGGCGGTCGAGGAATTCACCACGGAGATCAATACCCAGAGCTCGGAGCCCGAGGTGGACAAGGGGACGTGGAGGGCGACATGGCCGAGCTGATCCTCAGCGCGGCGACGGATCCGCGTGCACCGGCTCGTCCGTACACCCGCACGGCAGGTGAACACTGATGGGTCTGGCTGCCATCGGCCTCGCGGAGATGGAGGACCTCATCGCGGGTCTGAAGACCGCGAAGGAGGACATCCGCGGAGATGTCCAGTGGCTCTCGGGGAAGACGAGTGAGTACCTGCTGAGCAGCGAGTTCACCGACTCCGCGGATCGCACGGCCGAGTGGATCGACGAGGTACTGCCGGGACTCCGCAGACGCCTCGCGCTCGCCCAGCAGATCGAACGGTCGACACCCGGAATCCAGACGGAGATCACGATCGACGAGGCCGACCTCCCGACCGCCTCTCCGCACGAGGCGCGCGAGTCCGCCGATGAGGTCGCGGACAAGATCGCGGAGTACCTCGAGTCCGACGACCACAGTGAGATCCCACCGGAGATCCTGCGCGAGCTCGAGAACCACACCGGAGACCCGTACTTCGACGAGCATCTGGCGAAGACGATCTCGCCCGAGGACCTGGGCCGGTTCATCGAACTGATGGGCGACGAATACCACGACCGAACCCACGAAACAGCGCGGGACATCGGCACGGATGTCGAGTACGAGGTACAACCGAGCGACGACGACAAGAAATTTGCAGAAGCGTACGGAGCGATCGCCGAACACCTAGGGATCTCGATCGGCAACTCGTCGTTCTCGTGGTCGAACGAGCAGCGGATCGCCTGGACCCAACAGTTCGGCCCCGGCGCGGTTGCCGAGCGGTCGCCGGGCAAGTACGAGGAGCGGGCGTTCTCCTCCGAACTCGGGTGGCTCATGACCTTCGGGATCTGGTCGCCGCAGACCGTCGAAGAGACGGTGTACGACACCTATGCGAGCGAGCAATTCGTCGGCAAGGGGTCGGAGTCGTGGCCGGGTTTCACCCTTCCGAACGGCGAGGAATTCCACGATCCGATGGCCGGCGCTCTCGTGCAGGTCTCGAAGAATCCCGAACTCGCACAGAAGCTTTTCGATCCCGATGCAATCCGGCACGACGGCATGTACATGTTCCGGACCGTCGAGGAGGTCGAGGACGGCTACGGCTACGTCAAGGAGGAGAGCCGGACCGCCACCACCAGGAACCTCCTCGAGTACCTCCTCGTCCGCGACTGGAACGACGAGGGAGCGGCATTGCAGGCCTCCCTCGGCGCGGCGATCGGGCCGGACGCGCCGGACTTCGATACCGCACAACGCATCTCCGGACGGCTCGACACCATCGCCGAGGAGATGGAGAAAGCAGCAGAGGAAGCCGAGAAGGAGAACTCCGGCCCGATGGCCTGGGTTCACACAGCGCTCGACGTCCTTGGGCTAGTTCCCGTGGTCGGCGAACTGTTCGACGGCCTCAACGGGCTCATCTACACGGCGGAGGGCGACTTCGTGAACGCCGGTCTCTCCTACGCGGGAATGATCCCGTTCGTCGGTTGGGGCTCCACAGCAGCGAAAGGGATCAAGGGCGCAGAGGCCCTGACTTCCATGCGGGCAGCTCGCGAGGTCGCCGAGAATGCTGCCGATGTCTCGCGGGCTGCCGGCAAGAGCGCAGACGATCTCGCGATCGACACGAGCAAGCACTACGGTCATATGCCTCCCCAATACGACGCGCCCATCGGGCCACGCCCCGGAACGAATTCGCCGGGCAGTTCTATTTCGATCGACAAACCATGGAAGTCTGCTGCGGACGTCGAATTCGACGCTTCGGACGGTGATGACGTCCTCGAATGGGCCTCGAAGAATGTCACGGCCAACCCGAAGGACTACCCGTACGGTTCGGCAGAGCACTTCGCCGCTTCCGCCTTGGCGGCGAGCCGGAAGAGCGGAGCCGGAAAATTCGACTACGACTCCTTCGCCTCCGGGTACGACAAGAAGTTCATCGACAACAAGAAGGGCGGCGAGTTCGAACAACAGTGGCGCGACGCCAACGAGGACACGTTCCGTTTAAACGATCCGAGTTCCAACTGGACGAAACCGGTCGAAGGGACGAAGGACGGCGGAGTCCCCGTGGCACCTGGAAAAGGTCAGGACAATCCGACTGGCTACGATGCGAAGGACAAGCGTTACTTCGATGCCGTCAATGTCGAAGACAAAATCGCGTACGAACTGAAATCAGGAAACCGGCCAGAGGATCTGCTCAAGACCAAGAAGAACAAGGACGGCGTTTCCCAGTGGGACAAGGACCAAGCGCTCGCGGCCGATGGCTGGGACATCACATATGTGTTCGCCAATGATCCCGGCCCTAACGTCAAGAAGAAGCTCCTGGACGCAGGAATCGGTTACCAAGTGACGAACACGACGTTCTCGTAGCGCTGTGTGATTGACTCATTCACGCCCCGTACGTGCCCCAAGGAGGATCCCCGTGACCGGCACACCAGACCTCACCGACCTCATCGCCGTCCGCCGCAAGCCCACGCGGCAGGCCGCCGAACGACACTTCTGGGCGTTCGAGGACACTCTCGCCGAACGCACAGAGGCCTTCGCCGACGAAGCGCTCGCCGGCACCAACGCCCGCCGTTACTCGATCGACTCCCTCGACGTCGTCGAACGACTGTTTCTCGAACGAATCACCTCCCCATCCGACCTCGAAGACCCGGCAACGACCACGTTCTTCTTCGACGTCTTCCGCTACCTCGGCGAAACGATCCTCCGTACCAGCGGCGGCCACTGGGAATGGGAAGAACTCTGGGAAACCGATGCCCAAGGCGCCGGCCTGCCCTTCATCCGCGTGAACTCCTCCGAGTCCTTCGACACCGGCGGTACCCTCAACATCTACACAACCCTCCTCGGAGCGGCAGGAACCCGAACCGGAACCTACTTCCGCGAACTCGCCACCGCAGTGCTCGAGAGCTTCGGAGGAACCGGACCCATCGAGCTGACCTCCGGGTGGCGTGCCATGGCATTGCCCGACCCCACCCACGCCAATCCGACCCTTCGCACGTTCCTTTCCGAGCAAACTGCGGAGCTCGCCGCACTCGAGACCACATATCCGGAGATCGCCCCTCTCGACAACACCCACGAATCACTCGACCGGATCGAGCAATGGCTGCTTCACAGGTATCCCGACACCCAGTCCCTCACAGCCGACGTCGAGAACCTCGACCTCGTTCGCGTCGCCCGCGCCATCGCAGCAACCTTCGTTGCTCTCGGCGGAGGACGTATCTACGTCGTCGACCCCGAACAGATGAAACCCGTACGCGCATCCACGCCGAAGGACGCATACCCGTATGTCCAACGAGTGAGCGAACACGGGCTTGCCGGATACCCGCACCACACATGGACCTACCTTCGGACGTCGGTCAAGGTGAAGGCTCCCGGCTCACCGCTTCCGCCCCGCAGCGGTAAGAACCTCCGGCACGAACTCGAGCTCTACGCTGCTGAAGACATCGAGAACTGAGATCCGGGGCGAGCACCGTCCTCACACAGGCGGGTGCTGCCGCTCCCACTCGGAGAAGTACCTGTGCATCACCGGGAACCGGTCCTTCTCCTCGCTGTCCGTAAAGCTCTCCCGGTACGTGGGCCCTTCCGGATCGCGCGAGTTCTCCGGCAGATCGAGATCGAGGCCGTCCGCCTCGAACAGCACCTTGTAATACGGGGTCCTGTCCTCATCCTTGACCCCGGACATACGCCGGACGAGATCGATGGGTCTGTCACCCTTGCGCCCGAGTGCATTCACGTTCGCACCATCCGCGATGAGACGCTCCAGAAGTCGCCCATCCGCCGCTGGATCGTGTTCGACCTCGAGAACACCCAGGAGAGTGGAGCCGAACTCGTCCTCCGCGGACGGATCCGCCCCGTCATCGAGGAGCCGGTGCATGATCTTTGCCCGGTCGACCGCATTGCGATGAGCCGACGCCTTGAAAAGCAACTTTGTCACGTCCTGCGTCGCGGGATCGTAGACCGACAGGAATTCTTCGTACGTTCCGTTCCTCGCGGTGAAAACTACGCTGGGCACCGTCGACTCCTCTGCCGACCCGCCCCCGCTCCCCTCACACGAACTCCCGCATCCGGGCATGGATCCCGCCGTAGGGTGCGACCGGTGACGGCATCCCGTTCGAGGCGGCGACCGCGTCGAGGTACTCCTTCCGCACCTTGCACACCACCGTGTAGACGGTGTCGCACGCCTGCGCGATGGGCGTCTCCGAGGTCTGCGAGACGAACTGGTACGCGTCCATGACGCTGAGCCCCGTGAGTTCCGCGACCCACCGCACCATCTCCGTGTGGGCCACCCGGAACGCGTCCTCCATCGGCTTCGCCGAACCGGTCGTCATGACGTACTCATCGCTTTCGAGGCGCGGCCACGGCGTCGCCGCCCCGGGCACGAGGTCGACCGACAGCACGGTGTCCATCGCAGTCTCGACCGCGGTCCCGCAGGATTCTCCCTCGCCCTGGCGGGCGTGCCCGTCCCCGAAGCTGAACATCGCCCCGGGCACATTCACACCGAAGTACGCGGTCACACCGGCACGCATCTCCGGGGTGTCCATGTTCCCGCCCCAACTGCCGGGTGCCAACGAACTACGCACCTCGCCGAGCGGCGGCGCCACGCCGACCGTGCCGTGCATGGGATCGAGCGGCAGCGGCGTCGTCGCCTTCGAATCCACGGCCGCGTAGTGCACGACCCCGGACTCCGCATCGATCCGGTAGTACCAGGACTTCTCCGGCAGCGGGTCCTGCAGGGTCGCGGTGTCCGGCGTCGAGGTGAGCGCCCCGAAGAACGGGATCGACGCGCTCACCCCGTAGTCGGCGTGCGGCTCGATGCTGTGGAAGTGCACCGCGAGGGTGTCCCCCGGTTGCGCGCCGGCGATCTCGAAGGGGCCCGTCTGGGGGTTGAGATACCGGGAATCGATGACCTCGCTCGGCAACTGCCCCGGCTCATTCAGCCGGTTGCCGTAGCAGTCGAACGATCCGCTCTCGAGAACGGTGCCCGGCTGCAGGGTCATCACCGGCGCGGCCCCACCGAAGGTGTACACGAGCGACGCGGGATCCGCGTCCCACGGCACCTCGTACCGCACCCGAGGCGCCCCACCGGACTGCCCGGCCGGCGCCTCGGCGGCCCCGCCGGTCGGTGCCGAGCCGCGCGGCGCCTCGGCGGTGGACTGTGTGGGATCGGGACGATCAGTGGTCATCGGAGGCCTTTCTGCGCGCGGGAGGAGAACCAGAAGCCGAACACGACGGTCGCGAGCGGTACGAGCGCGAGCACGAGGCTCACGGCGGCGGGGGCGGCGGTGATGAGCCCGAAGTTCGCATAGGCGATCGCGAGGCATGCGAGCAGCAGGAGTGCCGCGACGAGCGGCAGGATCCGGGACTTCCACACATTCTTCTCCAGGCCCGGGTTCCCGCGGAAGAACCACCATGCGGAGAGGGAGGTCGTGATGAGGAGGATGAGGAACCCGGTCGTGGCGACGCCGGCCATCGCACCGAAGATATTCACGAGCGGGTCCACGTCGAGGAATGCGAAAACGATGATGCCGACGAGTGCGATCGCGGACTGGCCGAGCGAGGACGTCCACGGCGAACCGAACCTCGGGTGGACGCGGGTGAAGATCGCCGGCAGGTACTTCTCGGAGGCGAGGGTGAACTGGTACCGGGTGGCGATGTTGTGGAGGGACAGCACGCACGCGAAGAGGCTCGTGACGAGGAAGACGTCCATGATGTGGCGCATCGTCGTGCCCGCGTACATCTGCATCGCGTCGAGCATGAACCCGCCGGAGTTGTTCGTCGCCTCCTCGACGGCACGACTCGGTCCCCAGGCGAGCACGAGGAGCCACGAGGACACCGCGTAGTAGATACCGATGAGGAGCACCGCACCGTACGTGGCTCGCGGGATCGTCCGGTCGGGGTTCTTCGCCTCGTCGCGGAAGACCGCGGTCGCTTCGAAACCGATGCACCCGGTGAGGGCGAAGAGGATCGCCACTCCGATCGTCGGCTGGAACACGTGCTCAGGCGCGAACGTCGAGAAGGTGATGCCCTCCGCACCGCCCTTGAACAGCACGGCGGCATCGAGCACGAGAACGATGCCGATCTCGAAGAGCATGAGGACGCCGAGGAGCTTCGAGGAGAAGTCGATCGAGAAGCAGCCGAGGACCGTGACGACGATCCACGCGATGACCGCGTACAGCCACCACGGGAGCGCCGGACCGCCGAAGGACTCGACGAACGCGGCGGTCGACCCGCCGAAGAACCCGTAGATGCCGATCCCGAGGGCCGTGTACGTGACGAAGGCGAGGAACGCCGCGGAGGTGCCCGCGTGCTGCCCGAACGCCTGCCGGATGTACGCGTAGTACGCACCCGGTTCCTTCACGTGCGGGGTCATCGTCACGTATCCGACGGAGAAGAGGAAGAGGACGATCGCGATGATGAGGAACCCGGTCGGGGCGCCGACACCGTTCCCGGACGCGACCGTGAGCGCGACGTTGCCGCCGATGACGGTGAGCGGTGCGGCCGCCGCCACGACGATGAAGATGAGGGAGAAGACGCCGAGGCGCCCCGTGAGGTGGGTGCCGGGCACGTCGCCGGGGGCAGTGCCTCCTGCGGCGCCGGCGCTGCCGACGGGTTGCGTGGCTGTGGCCATGGGGAGGGGCCTTCTTTCCGGTGTAGGGGGTGGTGTTTCCGGTGTGGGGGTGGTGCCGAGGTCTCCGTGTCGAGGGGACACAATGGGACAACGGTGACGACCGGGTCACAGCCGTCCGGTCATCCGGTATACACCCGTTTCCGTGAACGGGACGTAACGTGCCAGGTGAGCGGCGCGTGTCCCACGGTCGTCCGTCCCTTCGGGAATCCCCCCCTCGGAGCACTCATCGGAAGGAACCTCCCCGTGTCCCCACTTCCTCCTGTTCCTGCTGGTCAGGAAGACATCGCCCGGAACCATGGGCACCTCGCCCGCCCCACGGGCTCCCTGTGGTGGCAACTCGCCCGGCCCTCCACCGACACGGAGGCAACCGGAACGCCCGTCGTCCTCCTCCACGGTGGTCCCGGTATGCCCGCGTACTACCTCGAACCGCTCGTCGAGCCCCTCGTGACGGCAGGTCATCCCGTCCTCGTGTTCGACCAGATCGGGTGCGGCCGTTCGCCGGCGAACGGAGAAGAACCGGTGACCGTCGACTCCCTCGCCGCCGACGTCCTCGCGGTGATCGCACAGGCGGGACTCACGGAATGCGTGCTGTACGGCCACTCCTGGGGCGGCATGCTCGCGCTCGAGACGTATCGCCTGTACGCGGAACGCCGGAAGGCAGGCAGTGCGGCCGGGGCAGCAGGCAGTGCGGCCGGAGCAGCGGGTTCCCCGGCGCACATCCGCGGTCTCGTCCTCGGTTCCCCGCTCCTCCACACGGATCTGTGGTTGCAGGACGCCCGCGCGAACATCGATTCCCTCCCAGCGGACGTGCGAGCGCTCATCGACGCGCCGCGGTCCGACGCCGAGGCGGCCGCGGGCGAGGACGCCTACTACCGGGAGTACTTCTGTGCTCTCGATCCGTGGCCGGAAGAACTCGTACACACGATGAACGACCTCGGCACCGAGGTGTACGAAGCACTCTGGGGCCCCAACGAGTTCACACCGACCGGGGCCCTCGTCGATGCGGACAGCGCGCGGATCCTCGACTCGGTCGATGTCCCGGTTCTCGCCCTGTGCGGGACCCGGGACGAGGTCTCCCCGAAGACCCTGCGCGGCTTCACCGACCGGGCGCCGGGAGAGCGGGGCGCCTCGGCGGTGTTCGAGGGCGGCACGCACTGCGTCCATCTCGAACAGCCGGAAGCATACGTGCAGGCCGTCACGGAGTTCCTTCGCGCTGTGCCGGACGCCCGTGGTGGCGGGACGAGCAGCAGCCCGGAGCGCGTGGGAAAATAGGTCCATGTCCGGTCATCCCTTCCTCGTCGATCTCGTCACCGGGTTCGGCCGTCGGAACGACCGGGTCACCCACATCGAGCACTTCCCGGCGCGACAGGGCGTGCACAGCCCCTGGCCGGACTGGCTCCACCCGGAGGTCGTCGACGCATGGACCTCGCTCGGGGTCGAGCAGCCGTGGACGCATCAGGTGGCAGCGGCGGATTCCGCCCGTGCCGGTGCCGACACCGTCATCGCGACGGGGACGGCCTCGGGCAAGAGCCTCGGGTATCTCATGCCCGTCCTCGACTCCGTCGTCCGGACCCGGGAGGCGATCCCCCGCGAACAGGCGACGACGCTGTACATCTCGCCGACGAAGGCCCTCGCCTACGACCAGTTCGAGAAGCTCCGGTCGCTCGTGCTCAAGGGGCTCCGCCCGGGCACGTACGACGGCGACACCTCGCAGGCGGACCGGGACTGGGCCCGCTCGCACGCGAACGTCGTCTTCACGAACCCCGATATGCTCCACCGCGCGCTGTTGCCGGGCCACACGCGGTTCGGGCGGTGGTTCCGGACGCTGCGGTACATCGTCGTCGACGAGGCACACCGGTATCGCGGGGTCTTCGGTTCCCATGTCGCGCTCGTCCTCCGCAGGCTCGTGCGCATCGCGCGGTACTACGGTGCCGACCCCGTGATCATCGGTGCCTCCGCGACGATGGCCGATCCCGCCGAGGCGTTCGCCCGTCTCACCGGACGCCCGTGCACCGCGATCACCGACGACGCCTCACCACGGGCCGCCGGTGACTTCCTCCTGTGGGAGCCTCCTCTCCTGCCCGACCGCAACTCGATCGAGGCCGAGAGCCTCTTCGATTCCTACGCCGATCCCTGGGCGGATTCGCGGGTCGGCGCCGACGAGGAACCGACCGCGCTCCCGGCCGGAGCGAAGAAACGGACGAGTTCGATCTCCGAGGCCGGACACGTGCTCACGGAGATCACACTCGCGGACAAACGCGCGATCGCGTTCATCGCCTCCCGGCGTGGGTCCGAGGCCCTCGCAGAAGCCGTGCGCAACGAGGTCGCCCGCACGGACCCGACGCTCACCCGGACCGTCGCCGCCTATCGCGGGGGTTATCTGCCGGAGGAACGCCGGCTCCTCGAGGGAGCCCTCCGCAACGGTCGATTACGAGCGGTGGCCTCGACGAACGCGCTCGAGGTCGGGATCGACATCTCGGGACTCGACGTCGTCGTCATGGCCGGCTGGCCGGGGACGCTCGCCTCCCTGTGGCAGCAGGCCGGCCGGGCGGGCCGCGCCGGACGCGAGTGGGCGGCCGTTCTCATCGCCCGTGACAATCCGCTCGACACCTACGTCGTCCACCACCCCGAGGCGATCTTCGGCGCACCGATCGACGGCGGGGTCATCGATCCCGGGAATCCCTATGTCCTCGCCGGCCATCTGTGCGCGGCCGCCGCCGAGGTGCCGCTCACCCGGGACGATCTCCCCGCCTTCGGCGAGCGCGCTCCCGGGGTGCTCGCCCAGCTCGTCGAGGCCCGGATGCTCCGGGCCCGGCCGAACGGGTGGTACTGGGCGAAGCACGAGAGCGCGGCGGGCCTCACCGACATCCGCGGGTCCGGCGGCGGTCAGGTGCGGATCGTCGAGGGGTCGACGGGTGCCCTGCTCGGGTACGTCGACGACGCCGGCGCCCATACGCAGAGCCACCCGGGCGCCGTGTACGTCCACCAGGGCCAACAGTTCACGGTGCAGGAACTCGACCTCGAGAACCGGGTCGCGCTCGTCGAACGCACCGCCGTCGACTTCACGACGAGCCCGAAGTCCGTCACGGAGATCTCCGTCCTCGGGATCGAACGCTCGCGGACGCTCCCCTCGGGCGGACAGGTGTTCCTCGGAGAGGTCGAGGTCACCGACCAGGTGATCGCCTACCAGATGCGCCAGGCGGGCTCCGGACTCGTGCTCGCCGAACACCCGCTCGAGCTGCCGGCGATGACGCTGCGGACGAGCGCGGTGTGGTGGACGGCTCCCCCGCAGCTGCTCGCGGACGCCGACATCGCGAAGGGCGACGTCCCGGGTGCCGTCCATGCCGCCGAGCACGCCGCGATCGGTCTCCTGCCGTTGTTCGCCGGCTGCGACCGGTGGGACATCGGTGGAGTGTCGACCGCGAATCACGTCGACACCGGGAGGACCACCGTCTTCGTGTACGACGGCCAGCCCGGTGGTGCGGGATTCGCCGAACGGGGTTTCGAGACCTTCGACGAGTGGCAGGGAGCAACCCGTGACGCGATCGCGGCGTGCGAATGCGCCACGGGCTGCCCGTCCTGCGTGCAGTCGCCGAAGTGCGGCAACGGCAACGAACCCCTGGACAAGGACGCCGCCCTCCGCGTACTCCGCGGACTCCTCGGCTGAGGGCGCCCCACCGGCCCCGGTCTCAGCCGGGAGGCCCCGCGACCCCGGTCGCCCGCACGACGGTGAGCGGTGGTGGCAGGTCCACCTCCACCTCGACGACGACGGTGCCGAGGCTCGTGTTCGCGAGGCAGTCCACGAGATCGGCTCCGTCCCGCGTCACGAGTTCCTCCGCGACCTCGCACGGAGTGCCGGGAGCAAGACCCCGCGCGGCATCCGCGGCGGCGAGCGCGGCGAGGTCGGCCGTGCCGTCGGCCCGGGCGTGGGCGAGGAACGCCTGAGCGGCGAGTCCCAGCCCCACGACGAGGCCCATGGCACCGACGAGGAGGGACAGCGCGAGCGGAGTGGCCGAACCCCGGTCCGATCGTGTCCCGTACCGCCGGTGGCTCACGACCCCTCCGTCCGTGCCGTCGCCTCCGCCTCCACGTGGTCGACGAGGAAGTGCAGCGATTCCGGGACCGGCACCCGGACGGTCACCGTCGAGTACTCGTCCTCGCGGTGGACGTCGACGGCGGATCCGTCACCGGCCCGTTCCTTCGCCTCCTTCTCGATCGCGCGTCGGTCCTCTCCCCGCGCCGCCTCCCGGGCGCCGGCCCGTGCCGCGTCGTACGCGTGCAGCTGGGCCAGCCCCACGGACCCGGCGCCCGCGACGAGAAGGACGACGAGGACGAACGCGGGCAACACCATGGCGAACTCGGCCGTGGCCGCGCCCGCGTCCCGCCGCAGCCTCCTCGCCCTTCCCGTCGTGCGCATGTCTCTCAGCCGCCCAGTCCGAGTGCCTTGGAGATGACTCCGGTCACGAGTTTCGTGATCGGATCGCTCTTGAGGATCGCGATGAGGACGGCACCGAAACCACAGGCGGCGAGCACGACGATCGCGTACTCCGCCGTCGTCGCCCCGGTGTCCTTCCTCCACTGCCGGGCGAGGGCGAATCGCCCGCGGGGAGAGGCCTTCACCACGGTGTTCTCGACCTCCGTTGTCACGGTCTCCGTCTCGGTCTCCTGCTGGATGGTTGCGGTCATGACGGTTCCTTTCTTCGGTGGATTCCTGGTGCAGGTGGTGCGATTCCATGGAAGGCCCCCGGGCACCTCGGACACGAGCACCACCGGTGGCCTGTGGAAGCCCGCCTACTGGTCCACAGGCGGAGGCACCGAACTCCGCGGAGTGTGTGGACCTCATCCCGCGCCCCCTCCGAACAGGGACGACATGTCGTCGACGAGGGTGATGACCACCGGCAGGATCCCCATGAGGACGAAGGCCGGCAGGATGCACACACCCAGAGGCACCACCAATCGCACGCCGAGCCGGGCGGCCGCGACCTGTCGTCGGCGTTGTTCCGACCGCCGCATGTCCACCGCGAGTCCCTGCAGCAAGGGTGCGAGTGCCACGCCGGTCCGCCGCGAGAACACGATGAGACGGGCCACCTCGGCGAGCGCGTCGTCCTTCGGCGCCTGACGCCCGAGCGCTACGGAGTTCCCGAGGCGTCCCAGCCCGCTCCGGTCCCCGTTCGTCCCGGCGGCGAGCGCGAGCGCCCGTTCGGTCGGCAGACCCGTGCGCAGGCAGATGGCGGCGAGTTCGAGGTCGAAGGCGAGGGCCTCGCGGTCGACCGCTCCCCCACCGCCGGCACCCCGCCCACCCGACCCGTTCCCGTACGCACCGCCGTCACCACGGGCGCCGCCGGGCGCTCGACCCGTCGATTCCCGCCCCGGTTCCCGGACTCCCGCGGCGCCTCGGCCGAGGAGCCCGTCGAGCCGCTCACCGGAGTCCGGGCGCAACCACCACCAGGCGGCACCGACGAGCACGCCCACGAGGATCCCCACGAGTGTCGTGCTCATTGCGCACTCCTCAGCAGGCGGTTCATCCAGACGCGTCCCCCGACGAGTAGCCCGATCCCGGTCACGAGGGCCGCGCCACCGACCGCGGTGCCGAACGCCTCGAACGGATTCGCTCCGATGAGCATCGCGAGGCCGAGGGAGATGAACGGCAACCACGTGAGGACGGTGACCGTCGACTGCGGCCCGGCCAACTGGGACGCCCGTTCGCGCGCCGCATCGGCCTTGTCGCGGCACGTGCCGGCGTACCGCTGGAGCATGTCCGCGGCCGGCGCCCCGGCGGTCTCCGCGACGAACCACACCGCGGCCATCCCGTCGAACACCTCGGCGACGGACCGGGGCAGACTCCCGAGGTGCCTCCGCACCGCCTCGTGCGGGCTCTCCCCCAGCTCGAGCGACCGACCGGTCCGGTGGAGGACCTCGCGCAGTTCCGGCCGGTCGGTGATCGCCGCGAGCTCCGTCATCACGGTCGCCGGAGGCATCCCGACGCGCAGCAGCTCGACCGCCCGGTCGACGACCGCGATGGCCGCGGCGTCGAGGTCCTCCTGCGAGGTGCGTTTCACCAGGCGCCCCAGACGCCGGAACACGCCGGCGAACCCGCCGAGGTGCCCCTCGGTCCCGGCAGCACCGGAACTCCCGGCAGCACCCGCAGACCCTGCGGTGCCGGCGCCTTCCGCGTCCTCCGTCCCGGGCAGCAGCGCCCGAAGCCGCGGTCCGGCATCGGCCGGGAGGAGGAACCACGTGGCCGTGCCGACGAGCGCACCGAGGACGAGGAGCGTTCCCCACCCCGCGCTCATGACGCCTTCCCCTGCAGCAGAGTGCGGAGGAGTTCGAGACCGGCGGGATGGAAGCCCGCGTCCCGGTCCCACACGGGTTCCATGCGCAGTTCCTCGGCCGCGGGAGAACGATCCGGGACGGCGACCTCGTGGATGCCGCGACGTCCGGCGACCCGGCGGACGTGGACGACGAGGTCGATCGCGGTGGCGACCTGCGCCCGGACGGCCGCCCGGCTC
>NZ_BAAANO010000004.1:51598-57349 GCF_039529845.1 Brevibacterium samyangense
CTCATCCCGGCGAGGGCACCGAGCGCCTCGAGCCGGGCGGGGACCGCCTCGGCGGTGTTCGCGTGGATCGTCGCGCAGCCGCCCTCGTGCCCGGTGTTGAGCGCGGTGAGCATGTCGCGGACCTCGGCTCCGCGAACCTCCCCGACGACGAGGCGGTCCGGCCGCATCCGGAGGGCGTTCTTCACGAGGTCGGTCATCGTCACCTCGCCGGCGCCCTCGACGTTCGCCTGCCGGGCCGCGAGCTGGACGACGTGCGGGTGGGTGGTGACGAGTTCGCGCGAGTCCTCGACGACGACCACGCGCTGGGCGGGTTCGACCGCGGACACGAGTGCGCCGAGGAGTGCCGTCTTGCCCGAGCCCGTCCCGCCGCTCACGAGGAAGTTCGCGCGGACCCGGAGCACCTCGTCGAGGAGTTCGACGAGCGGACCGGGGACGAACCCGTCCTCCTGCAGCCGCGCGAGCGAGAACCCGGAGTGGTTCGGGATGCGGAAGGAGAGGACGGTGTGGTCGCCGGAGAGCGGCGGCAGGACCGCGTTGAGACGGACGCCGTCGGGCAGTCGGACGTCGACGAGCGGTTGGGAGTCGTCGAGGCGCCTGCCCCCGAGCCCCGCGAGCCGCACCGCGAGCGCCCGCACGTCGGATTCCTCGCCGAGGGAGATCCGCACCGGTTCGAGCCCGTCCCCACGGTCCTGCCAGATCGTGTGCGGACCGTTGACGAAGACGTCGGTCGTCCCGGGTGCATCGAGCAGCCACTGGAGGGGGCCGGCACCGGCGAGTTGCGCGGAGATCCGCTGGACGAGTTCGAGGAGAGCTGCGGACCCGAGCACCCGCCCGGTGCGCCGGACCGCCGCCGCGACGGTCGCGGGGGTGACCGGGCCGGGGTTCTCGAGAAGCTCCTCCCGCACGTCCGCGATGATCTGCGGGTCGATCCACGCGCTCATGGGCACACCTCGTCGAGCACTGCGGTCGTGAAGCGGCCGATGTGCGTGCGACCACCGGGGATACCCTCACCCCGGTCGACCGCAGCGGTGAGGCGCGGGTCGTCCCGGAGCGCACCGAGCAGGTCGAGTCCGATCGTCTGGGCGACGAGCGCCGGGTCGAGCGAGGAAGCGGCCTTCCCGCTCTCCCGCACGACGAGTTTCACGTCCGGATGCACCGTGACGAGACGTTTCGCGACGCGTGCCGCCGCGACCGCCGCCCGCACGCGCGCCGGGGTGACGAGGAGGAGGTGGTGGCAGGCGCGTGCCCATTCGACAGGCGCGTGCCGCGGCAGGTCGACGACGACGAGGTCGAAGGCCTGTTGGGCGGCCGCGAGCACCTGGTCGAAGACCTCGGAGTCGAGGTCGACCCGCCCCTCCCGGTCCCAGGAGAGCACGGCGAGTCCCTCGTGTCGCGGCAGTGCCTCGGTGAGGAGGGAGGGGCGGAGGCGTCCGCGCGACTCGGTGAGCGCAGGCCACCGCAGCCCCTCGAGGTCCTCGCATCCGAGCACGAGGTCGAGTCCTCCGCCGAGCGAGTCGGCGTCGAGGAGGACGACGTTCATGCCCTCGGCCGCCGCCTGCCGGGCCGTCGCACAGGCGAGGACCGAGGCGCCCGCACCTCCCGAACCGGCGACCACCCCCAGCGTGGTGCCCGGAGTGCCCGGCGGTTCGACCGCGGTGATCATCCGCTGGGTGAGCCATTCCGAGGCGTCCGGCAGCACGGCGACGTGGTCGGCCCCCAACCGGGCGGCGTGCGCCCACACCCCGGATTCGGCGGTGCCGACGAGGACGGTCGCGACGCCGAGCGCCTGCGGGGGTTCGGCCACGTCCTCCCCGAGGAGGACGAGCACGGCGTTCTGCCAGCCTCCGGAGTCGGGGGCGATGACGTCGAGGGTGATACCGATGCCGTCGGCGAGGGCGGCGCAGTGGTCGATGAGGCTCGGGATGCGGGTGAGCAGGGCGATGCGGTGTTCGGTCGTCTCCATGCGCCCAGCGTCGGTCGCCCGGGTGCGCGGGCGTGAGGTCCCGGTGCGCTTGTGGACGGTGCACCCGTGCCGTGAATGACTGTGACCGCAGGTCGGAGGCTCTCACCCCCGACCTGCGGTCACCGTGTGTTCGTGCCGGTCAGACGCTGCGTGGGATGCGACCGGCCTGCACCGACTGGCACACCTGACGGCCTTCGCCGGCGCCCTTCTCCACAGCCGAGGCGCAGGAGATGATCCAGCCGGGCACGTCCTTCCCGCTCGTGTAGTACGCACCGCCCTGACCGTATCCGGTGGCGTCCGAGAGGAATGCGGCCTCCGGAACGTTCACCCCGGTCGGGTCGACACCGGCGCTCACGAGGTGGATGCGGAACAGTGCGCGTGCCACGAGGCCGTTGCCGATGACGAACGGGCGGAGCGCGAGGATCTCCCCGTGGAGGATCGACGCGACGACGAGGCCGGGTAGCGTCGGATCCGCGAGGAGTTCCTCGAGGAACGCGAGCCGTTCGGCGATCTCCCCCGGATCCGGAGCCGGAGGCAGTCCTCCGAGGTCCCCCGGGGTCTCCCCCGCGATCCGGGGCCGACCGAGCTGCTCCTCGGGCGCGAGACCCGCCCCGGCGGCGAGTGCGAGCTTCGAGAGGGTGTGGGAGAACCCGGTGCGCAGGGCGTCCGGTTTCTCCGACAGTTCCTGGGTCACCGCAGCCACCCGCACGGAGGCGGACAACTGCGCACCGGACAGGTCGGAGGGAACCTCCCGGCCGGCACCGACGACCTCCCGGACGAAGGTGAGGGGATACCGGGCCCCCTCGAGGGCCGCGGAGGCCCGGGCCGCGCGGATCGTCGCCTCCGCGCGGCACTCGGGCATGCGTTTGCGCAGGGCGTTGTGCCAGCGCAGTTCGGTGCACGCATTGCGTGCAGCGGTCACCGCGGCGTCCACCTCGGGGATCGAGGCGAGCGTCCGCAGCGCGTCACTCGGAGTCGGCAATCTGGATTCCCTCGAGGTTGCGGAGCACACCCTGCCGGGTCTGGTCCGGGGTGCTGACGGTGTACGAGGTGCCGTGGTCCGCGATCGCGAGGAACCACTCGCCCGGCGTCACGAGGAACACCTGGGCACCGGTCACCGGGTCGAAGGCCGGACGCGGTTCGGGAACCGCGAACCAGAACGCCTGGTTCGCGGGACGTTCCGCGCCGGCACCGGTCGGTTCCGCCTCGGACGCATCCGCATCCGCGGCACCGGCAGCACCGGCACCGGCAACAGCTGCACCGGCAGCGGCATCACCGAAGGGGCGGAAGACCTGCGTGGCCTCCACCTCGTCGTCCGCGCCGTGCTGCGGGGAGGAATCCGACTGCGGAGCGCTCGGCGCTCCGTCGGTCTGCACCTTGAACCACTGGGTGGGCTGGTTCGCGTCATCACCGGTCTCGTCGCCACGCACGTGCGGCTCGGAGGACGCGGCGGCGACCCCTCCGGCGCCGAGGGGCGACGGAGCGGCCGGGGACCCTGCGGATCCCGTCGGGGCATCACCCGAAGCCTCGGTCGATCCTGCTGCGGAGTCGGAGGTGCCATCGGATCCGCCTGCGGAGCCGTCCGTCGAGGACGCGTGAGCAGCTGCCTCGGCACCTGCGGCCTCCTCGGTGCGCTCCGCCTCGAACGAGGGCGAACCGTACCCGGCGGATCCGTTCTCGGCGTCCTTGACCGCGGTCTCGGCGTCGATGGATGCCTCGGGCTCACGGATCTCGTCGGCCGCCTCGGCGACGACGGCGTCCTCCGCCGAGGCGCCCTGCTGCACCGCGGCCGCCTCACCGAAGGAGGTGGCCGGCCGTGCGTCGACAGGGCCGCCGGTGCCGGGGGCCTGCGGCGCCTCGCCTGCGTCCGTGCGGGTGTCGTTCTGCTGTGCGGACGCGTTCTCCGCTGCATCGCGCTTCGCGGTGTCCTGCGAGGAACCGTAGGCCGGGACGTTGTCCTCGTAGCTGCCGAAGCTGCCACCCATGAAGGCCTGGGTGGGGACGTTCTGGGCGTTCTCCGGCTGATCCGCATTGCCCTCGCCGAGGTACGTCTGCCCTTCTCCGGTGGCGGTCTGCGTGGTCGGCTCCGGGGAGGACTGCTGCGGGGTCGGAGCGTAGGGCGCGTCCTGGGAACCGGCCGCCGGAGCGGGCGGGACCGGAGCACCGAAGTCGCTCGTCGGGGTGGCCGGGTGGGCGCCGGCGCCCGGAGCGTTCCGGGACGGGTCCGCGGACCCCGCGTACGGGCTCGGCGCGGACGGGGCCGCATCCGGGGAGTACCGACCCGACGGTGCCGGTGCATCCGGGCCGGGTGCGTTCGACGCACCGGCGGCGGGCACCTCGGGTCCGGATCCGAACGACTGCGGCGCCCCGGCGGGGGTTCCCTGGCCGTAGGGGGCCGACTGCGGCTGTCCGAACTGTCCCGGAGCACCGCCGGCCGCTGCGGGATCACCGACGAGCGCGGGCGCCTGCGGGGGCTGCGGCTTCGCAGCGCCGCGCTTGACGGGCCGGGCCTTCGGGTGGGCCGGTACCTCCTCGCGCTCGGCGAACTCCGAACCGAGGAACGGGATGAAGGTGAAGGCGCCGCCCAAGCACACGGCGAGCGCACCGAGGATCGAGAACCAGCCACCGACGTGGAGGTTCATCGCGTCGAAGACGAGGATGAAGAAGTTCATCACGAGACCGACGACGCCGAGGACGGAGACGAGCTGGTCGGGCGAGAACGAACCGATGCGCTGCGGGAAGCTGCGCACGAGCTTGTTGAGGAGGGTGAGGACGCCGGCAGCGAGGGGCGCGAGGATGCCGAAGAACAGCCAGGCGAAGGAGGCCCAGCCGATGCCCCAGACCCAGAAATTCATGCCGACCGCACGCTGCACCGGCAGGACGAGGGCGAGGAAGGACAGGAGCGCGCCACCGAGGACGATGAGGTCACGCACCGTGAAGGGTCCGAGCACGCCCGGGTGATCCTTCGGCGGCTTCGGTGCCTTCGGAGGTTTGGGAGCCTTCGGTGGCTTACCACCGGGAGCCGGAGCGCCCGGGTAGCCGCCGGGAGGCATCCCGGGGCCGGATCCGTATCCCGGCTGCGGTCCGGAGCCGTAGGGGCCGGGCGCCGAACCGTACTGCGGCTGCGGCGCGGAGCCGTAGGCCGGCTGCGGTCCGGACCCGTACTGGGGTGCCCCCTGAGGCGCTCCCTGGGGACCGCCCTGGGGCTGGGGACCACCCTGGGGAGCGGACCCGTACTGCGGGCCCTGACCGTACTGCGGGCCGGAACCGTACTGCGGCCCCGCACCGTACGGCGGCACACCCTGCTGACCGCCCGACTGACCGGGCGCCGGAGCACCGTACGGTCCGGGCGCGCCGCCGTACTGCGGAGCACCGGGCTGCTGTGCCGCCTCCGCATTCGGTCCTGCCGGGTGCGGGCCGGGGCCGGAACCGAAGGGCTGCGATCCCTGTGGCCGGTTCGGGTCCCACGAGCCCGGGCCCGCGGGGTGCTGGGGTGTGCTCATTCGTCTCAATCTCCTCTTCGATTCCGCGATCACCTTGGGACCGCAGAGCTTCGACCGCTCTCATCTTCACAGACAACCGGCATTGATTCATCCCGATCCGCCCGGCATCTGCATCGATGCACGGCCTGTTGACGCCCTCGGCAACGATGCACAGGCCGTTGTATGGTTCTCACACGTGGCGGGCACCACCCCGTTCACATGCCGAACGAACTCCCTCAACGACGCCGGAGGATGACATGGCAACCGACAACTCCATGGAGACCCTGCTTCACGAATCGCGCACCT
>NZ_BAAANO010000004.1:57387-88509 GCF_039529845.1 Brevibacterium samyangense
TCCGACGCCTACGAGAGCGCGAAGGAGGACCGCCTGCAGTTCTGGGCCGACCGGGCCCGCGAACTCGTGAGCTGGGAGACCGACTTCAGCACCGTGCTCGACTGGTCCGATGCGCCGTTCGCCAAGTGGTTCGTCGAGGGCCGTCTCAACGTCGCGTACAACTGCCTCGACCGCCACGTCGAAGCGGGCAACGGCGACCGCGTCGCGATCCACTTCGAGGGTGAGCCCGGCGACTCGAAGTCCTATACCTATGCAGAACTCACGACCGAGGTGAGCAAGGCCGCCAACGCCCTCGCCTCCCTCGGCGTGAAGGCCGGCGACCGGGTCGCCGTGTACCTGCCGATGATCCCCGAGGCGGTCATCACCATGCTCGCCTGCGCGCGCCTCGGCGCCGCCCACTCCGTCGTGTTCGGCGGGTTCTCCTCGGACGCCCTGCGCTCGCGCATCATCGACGCCGAGGCGCGGGTCGTCGTCACCGCCGACGGCGGGTACCGACGCGGCAAGCCCTCCGCGCTCAAGCCCGCGGTCGACGAGGCCCTCGCCGCCGGGGACACCCCGGTCGAGCACGTCCTCGTCGTCACCCGGACCGGCGAGGACGTCCCCTTCACCGAAGGACGCGACGTCCGCTGGAGCGACCTCGTCGACTCCCAGCCGGAGACCCACGAGATCGAGTTCTTCGAAGCGGAGAACCCGCTCTTCGTCCTCTACACCTCGGGCACGACGGGGAAGCCGAAGGGCATCCTCCACACCTCCGGCGGGTACCTCGTCCAGGCGGCGTGGTCGATGAAGTCGGTGTTCGACCTCAAGCCGGAGTCCGACGTCTACTGGTGCACCGCCGACGTCGGCTGGGTGACCGGACACTCGTACATCACATACGGCCCGCTCGCCGCCGGTGCCACGCAGGTGCTGTACGAGGGAACGCCGGACTCCCCGCACCAGGGACGCTGGTGGGAGATCGTCCAGAAGTACGGGGTCACCATCCTCTACACCGCCCCCACGGCGATCCGCACGTGCATGAAGTGGGGCGAGGACATCCCCGCGAAGTTCGACCTCTCGTCCCTGCGCCTCCTCGGTTCGGTCGGTGAGCCCATCAACCCCGAGGCATGGATGTGGTACCGCCGCGTCATCGGCGGGGACACCTGCCCGATCGTCGACACGTGGTGGCAGACGGAGACGGGCGCACACATGATCGCCCCGCTCCCGGGAGTCGTCTCCCTCAAACCCGGATCGTCCCAGCGGGCGATCCCCGGTGTCGAGGTCTCCGTCGTCGACGACAACGGTGAACCCGTCGGCCCCGGTGGTGCCGGCTACCTCGTGATCTCCGAACCGTGGCCCTCGATGCTGCGCGGCATCTACGGTGACCCGGAGCGTTTCCGCGAGACCTACTGGTCCCGCTTCCCCGGGAAGTACTTCGCCGGTGACGGTGCACGCCTCGACGAGGACGGGGACGTGTGGTTCCTCGGACGCGTCGACGACGTCATGAACGTGTCCGGCCACCGCCTGTCCACCGCGGAGATCGAGAGCGCACTCGTGTCCCACGACGCGGTCGCGGAGGCGGCGGTCGTCGGAGCCACCGACGAGACCTCCGGCCAGGCGGTCGTCGCGTTCGTCATCCTCCGCGGAACCGCTCACGAGGACCCGGGCATGGTCGAGGAGCTCCGGGCCCACGTCGGCCGGGAGATCGGTCCGATCGCGAAGCCCAAGCGGATCCATGTGGTCGCGGATCTCCCGAAGACCCGGTCCGGCAAGATCATGCGGCGTCTCCTCAAGGACGTCGCCGACAACCGGGACGTCGGGGACTCGACGACGCTCGCGGATTCCTCGGTCATGGACCTCATCTCCGCCTCGGTGAAGAGCGACTGATCGTTGGCCCCGGTGAGGGGACGCGTTAGGCTTCTTCCCAGATAAGTCCCCTACGACTCTCACACGAGGAGATCGAATGTCCGAGCGCTCCATCACGCAGCTCCTGCAGGACCTCAAGACCGACGCCCAGGCGCTCGCGCAGGAAGAGACTGCGCTCGCGAAGGCGGAGGTCAAGGAGGGCGCGACCAACCTCGGTATCGGTGCGGGCCTGGCGATCGTCGCCCTGTTCCTGCTCTTCCTCTCCTCGTTCATGGCGCTCTTCGCAGGTGCGGCAGGGTTCCACGAGGGTCTCGGGTGGCCGTGGTGGGCGAGCTTCCTCATCGTGTTCGGCATCCTCGTCGTCATCGCGGTGGTCCTCGTGCTCGTCGCACTGCCCCTCTTCAAGAAGGGCAACCCGACCCCGGGCCGGGCGATCGACGGCGCGAAGACCGGAATCGACCTGCTCAAGCGCGCCGTGAAGAACGCCACCGCCTGAGAGGTTCGGTCCGGGCGTACGACGCACAGCGGGCCCCGCACTCGATCACCGAGTGCGGGGCCCGCTGGCGTGTGTGCGGCCGCCCGCCGTCCGCATACCGGGAATGCCAACGGATTCGCCCAGTCCAATCGTTTCCGTTTCCGTTCCGCGGAAGAGCAACAGAATCGATTGACCTGGGTGAATCCGTTGGCGTCAGCGGTTCGGGCACTGGTGCCGCCCTTCACAAGTGCAACTCCGCCCCTTTACGCGGGGCCACCCCTTTCACAGGTGAACGTCCTGATGAAATCCGGAATGAGACCGTCGTACACGCCGCGGGCCAGCATTGCGTCGAACCACCACAGGGCGACCCCCAGCGCAACTCCGATCAGGACCCATGTGAAGACTTTCATCCCGAAAGCCAGAGTGGACCTGTTCAGGCACATCTGGATGCTGATGAAGAACGCCAGTCCGATGGGGAGGACCGGGGCTTGGAATATCACGCGCAGGAACCGTGCCATCGCTACGGAATCAGTGCTGACGCCGCGACACGTTTCTTGGAGTATTTCTTGTGAGGTGGTGCCGAAACTCAGCATTGCCAACGCGAAGAGAATTGCGAGCAGAAGAGTTATGGCTACCATTCCCTCGAAGGAGGGACGCTGCGGTATCGCGCGTCCATTCGCTTCACGCTGTGACATTCGTCCTACCTCCCGCGAGTGCTCGCCATAATCTCCGCGTCGAAGTGTCGGCGCCCTCGCCTGCCGAGGTCGCTGCGGCGCGAATCTCTGCATGCCGGGAATGACGACGGTTTCACCCAGTCCAACCGATTGTGTTGCCGTTGCGCGGAACGGAAACGGATTGTGTTGCTCTCGTCGAAACCGTTGGGGTCATGCTTCGAAGCCAGCCGTCGCCCCTCGAGAACGCCCATGAATGCGCGAACCCCGGTACCTCTGTTCGAAGTACCGGGGTTCGGTGCGAAGAACTCAGTGCGCGCGGGCCTTGAGCCGGTTCATGTCGAGGATGACGACCGCACGGGCCTCGAGGCGCAGCCAGCCGCGACCGGCGAAGTCCGCGAGGGCCTTGTTGACGGTCTCACGGGAGGCGCCGACGAGCTGCGCGAGCTCCTCCTGTGTGAGGTCGTGGGCGACGAGAACGCCGTCCGGAGCCGGCTTGCCGAAGCGGGTCGAGAGATCGAGGAGGGCCTTGGCGACGCGACCCGGGACGTCCTGGAAAACGAGGTCACCGACGGTGTCGTTCGTCTTGCGCAGACGCTGGGCGAGCGCGCGGAGGAGGTTCATGGCGGCCTGCGGGCGTTCCTGCAGCCACGTCATGAAGTCCTCGTGCTTGAGGCTGAGGAGTTCGGTCTGCGACACCGCGGTGACGGTCGTGGACCGTGCGCCCGGATCGAAGAGGGCGAGTTCGCCGATGATCTCACCGGGACCGGCGACCGAGAGGAGGTTCTGGCGGCCGTCGGAGGACTCACGGCCGAGCTTGAGCTTGCCGCTCGAGACGATGTAGAGCTCGTCGCCCTCGTCACCCTCGCGGAAGAGCACCGTGCCGCGGCGCAGGCTGCGTGGCTTCATGAACTTGAGCAGCGCGCTCGTCGCCTCGTCGTCGAGTCCTGCGAAGAGCGTGGCGTTCCGTACCACTTCGATGTCCACGTGAGTGTCCTCCCTCAATACTGTGATCTCGTCCCCCAATGTACTCGCTGGATCGTGAAAAAGACCACGATTCCCGCCGGAGACCAGGCGTCCGTCTCGGATTCTAACGGGCAGAAGTGCCGATCACGGGGTCGAAGTGCTAATGGGGCCTGCTCGGGCCGGAGGTGGTCGTCACACACTGTGCCCCACCCGACATCCAGGCTCACGCCCGACATCCCGCCCTGCGGAGCGACGCCCGGCGACCTCCCGTCCCGCGGAACCCGTTCCGGCCTAGACTGGAACCGTGTTGACCGTGGCCCAGAAGAGTGCGCGCAAGTTCGCGAAGGAGACCCCTCTCGGCCGGACTCGCCGGGCCCGGAAGATCCACCGCATCCTCGCCGAGACCTATCCGAACGCCCGTTGCGAGCTCGATTTCCGCACTCCGTTCGAACTCCTCGTCGCCACGGTCCTCTCCGCACAGACCACGGACATCCGCGTGAACCAGGTGACGCCGAACCTGTTCGCGCACTACCCGGACGCCCACGCCCTCGCGCAGGCGGACCTCCTCCACGTCGAGGAACTCGTGCACTCGACGGGCTTCTACCGCGCGAAGGCACGGAACATCGTCCGCCTCGCACAGGAACTCGTCGAGCGCTTCGACGGCGAGGTGCCGGGCAACATGAAGGACCTCGTGAGCCTGCCGGGCACCGGCCGCAAGACCGCGAACGTCGTCCTCGGCAACGCGTTCGGCGTTCCCGGACTCACGGTCGACACCCACCTCGGACGCCTGGCCCGCCGCTTCGGGTTCACCTCCGAGGAGGATCCGCTCAAGGTCGAGGCGGATGTCGTCGCACTGTTCCCGCGCAAGGACCTCACGATGCTCTCGCACCGGATGATCTTCCACGGCCGCCGCATCTGCCACTCCCGGAAGCCGGCGTGCGGCGCCTGCCCGATCGCCGCCCTCTGCCCGAGCTTCGGCGTCGGCGAGGTCGACCCCGTCAAGGCCACCGCGATGCTCCGCTACGAGATGGCTCCGAAGGTCGGCGACACCTTCGCCGGCAAGTCCGCGCCGTCCGTCCCGGTCGACGCCGCCCTCATGCCCTCGGCTCCCCAGAGCCCACGGCCCACTACCTCGCCGAGGCGCCCCGACACACCCGGCACCACGCCGGCTCCGACGTCCACAGCCGCTCCGGCAACCCCAGCCGCGAACCCCGCGTCCACAACCCCCGAGGCCACGGGGGACGCGGCCTCATGACGGATCCCGCACGCGCCGCTCTCGAGGAGAAGCTCCCCGGTTCGATGGGCCACGAGCAGTGGTTGCGTCGTCGGCATGCGGCGCCCGGTGATGTCGTGCGGGACGCCGCCGTGCTCATGCTCTTCGGTCGCGGGACGCCGCCCCGGACGGAGGGCGGGCGCCGGGAGGTGGAGAGGCTGGAGGCCGCGGGCGCCTCGGACGTGGATGTGCTGCTGCTCCAGCGGGCCTCGCGCCTGCGGCACCACCCCGGTCAGGTCGCGTTCCCCGGCGGCCGCCGCGACCCGGAGGACGTCGACGAGGTCGCCGTCGCACTCCGCGAGGCCGAGGAGGAGACCGGGCTGGACCCCGCCGGGGTCGCGATCCTCGGCACGATGGATCCGCTCTACGTCCCGGTGAGCCGCTTCGACGTCACCCCGGTCATCGCCTGGTGGGAGAACCCGGTCGACGTCCGCCCGGTCGATCCCGGGGAGACCGAACACGTCTACCGGGTGCCGGTGGCCGACCTCGTCGCCCCGGGGAACCGCGGGACCTTCTCTCCCCCGGACCGCTCGTACTCGACTCCGGCGTTCGACGTCGAGGTCCTCCGGGTCTGGGGCTTCACCGCAGGCCTCCTCGAACACGCGCTCGACACCCTCGGGTGGGCGACGGACTGGGATCGGAACGCGCACATCGACATCCGGCTCTGAACGCCGGAACCCGGCGTTGTCGCGCTCCCGCGTCCCGTGTGGAGGCGGGACCGGCCGACCGGAGACGTCAGTCGATCAGCACGATCAGTCGACCGGCTGCCCGAGGTACTCGAGCTGCGCCTTGACGATCTGCAGGGCGGCGGGCTTCACGTTCTCCGGGACGTCCGCGTAGACGACGTCCCGAACGTCCTCCGCGGTCCGCGCCCCCTGGGCGAAAGCAGCCTCGACCTGGGCGATCCGTTCCTTCCGATGCGCGATGTAGTACTCGAGCACGCCCGCCGGGTCGTCGATCGTGGGCCCGTGCGCCGGTTCGATACGCGTGACTTCCCCGGACCGGACGAGCGCGAGAAGCTTCTCGAGGCTCGCGAGGTAGTCCCCGAGCGAACCTTCGGGGTGGGTGACGACGGTCGTGCCCTGACCGAGCACGGTGTCGCCGGAGAACAGCACGTCGCCGTAGGCGAGGCTGATGCTGTCCGCCGTGTGTCCCGGCGTCGTCACGACCCGCACCACGTCCGAGGCGCCCTCACCGAAGCGCACCTCGTCACCGTCGGAGACGGTCGGCACGTGCCGGGCGAAGCAGTCGAGGACCGCGTGGACGGGCACCTCGGGCGCCCAGGAGTCGATGCTGCCGAGCATCTCCGAGTGGTCGGCGTGCTGATGGGTGAGGACGATCGCGGCGAGTCGCGCGGACCCGACCTCTGCGAGGAACGCATCCCGGTGGTCCGGCATCTCCGGGCCCGGATCGATGAGGAGCGCCGAGGCGCCGTCCTCACTGCGGAGAACGTAGGTGTTCGTCCCGTCGAGCGTCATGGGCGAGGGGTTGTGCGCGCGGATGCGGCTGATGGAAGTCATAGCTCCACTCTTCGTCGAGTCGGACCGGGTCTGCCCTCATCCTAGGGTTCCACGCCTCGCTGTGCCCGCCCGGGGTGGCGGCTCACCTCCCGCGAACTACTCCCGCTCTTCGGGTTCTGCGTCCTGTTCGAACTCGAGGACGTCGTCGTCGACGAGCGACCGGGACTCCTCCTCCTGGGTCGCCTGCAGCACGGCGAGTTCGCGGAGACGTCCCCGCTCGGAGGGATCGGCACGGTGCCCGAGGGACACCCACCAGCGTCCAGCCTTGCGGATGAGGTCCGGTTCGAATGGGGCGAGGTCGCGCACTCGCGCCATCGCACTGCCGACAGTCGGAGTGTCCATGAGGCTCTCGCAGATGAGGCGCACGGGAGCGGAGATGTTGTCTGCACTGTCGGGATTCGCGCGTTCGAGGATCTCCGCCGGCCGTAGCCAGCCGCCCCACACCTCGTTCGGGGAACGGAGATCGACGACCTGGCCGTGGGGCACGCTCGCCAGGAAGAACACGGTGTCGAAACGCCGCAGCTGCATGGGCGTGTTGATCCACCTCAACCACGGCCGCAACAGGTCCGGGCGCATCCGCAGGTCGCGGTCCGCGAGGGCGGCCGCCAGGCCCGAGCCACGGGTGGCGAGGCGTTCACGCGCATTCGCGGGCGCCTCGGTGGACGCGACGAGCCGACCCTCGGAGTCTTCCGCGAGGAGCACGCCGAGGTGGGAGAGGGACGTTCGCACGGCAGCGGCGAACCATTGGAGTCCCCGGCTCGTGTTGTCGACGCGCAACGCACGTGCGCACCGCTCGGCCGACCACGCGGCGAGCGGCAGACGGCGGATGTCCGCTGCGTTGAGCGTTCCGCTCGGGAAGCCCCACCGACCGCGCTCGGTGTTACCGCGGGCATCGGACTGACGGGTCACGAAGGTCTGGAGGCCCTCCGAGGAGTCCCGGACGAGCACCACCGCCGAGGCGGGCGTCGGCACATCGGGGGCCGGTACCGTCCCGGCGCGGTGGAAGAGATCGAGCTGCTCTGCGAGTTCCGCCGAGACCGGCACTTCCCGCGGAGCTCGGTGCGACGGGCCCGCCGAGAACGGGCCCGTCGCACCGGAGGCGGTGAGACCGCGTGAGGGATCAGGCAGCATCCCCGGCGACCCGGACGATCATCTCGACCTCGACGGGGGTGTCGAGCGGCAGCGCGGCCATGCCCACGGCGCTGCGGGCGTGGACGCCCTTGTCGCCGAAGACCTCACCGAGGAGTTCCGACGCACCGTTGATGACCTTCGGCTGGCCCGTAAAATCGGGGGTCGAGGCAACGAAACCGGTGACCTTGACGACCTGTTCGATGCGGTCGAGGTCGCCGATGACGGACTTGATGGCCGCGAGGCAGTTGAGCGCCGCGGTGCGGGCGGCCGCATAGCCGTCCTCCACGGAGAGTTCGCCGCCGAGCTTGCCGGTCGCGGAGAGCTTCCCCTCGACGAGCGGGAGCTGGCCGGACGTGTACACGTGGTCACCGCTGCGGATGGCCGGGATGTAGGCGCCGGCGGGCGTGGCGACCTCCGGAAGGGTGAGGCCGAGTTCTTCGAGCTTCGCTTCGATCGTCGACATGAGCGATCAGCCCTTCGCGCGCTTCATGTACGCCACGGGGTTCGAACCGTCGGGCCCCGGAATGACCTGCACGAGTTCCCAGCCGTCCTCACCCCACTGATCGAGGATCTGCTTGGTCGCGTGGATGATGAGGGGAACGGTGACGTACTCCCACTTCTGCATTGCGTACTCCCTGATGAGGTGATGAATGACCGGAGCCGAGCACGGCTCGTGCTCGGCTCCGAGTGTATGTGATGACGGTCAGTCGTCGTCCTTGTCGTCCTTCTTCGGCTTCGACGGCGGTTTGTCGCCCCCACCACCGAAGTACTTCGACTCCGGTTTGTCGAAGGAGGTGTTGCCCGTCGTGTGGTCGAGCGCCTCCTCCATGTAGTTCGCCCACGTCTTGCCGGAGAAGGTCGCACCGTAGACCCGCCCCTTCACGGTGCCTTCGGAGTTCTTCGTCCAGTCACGGCTGCCGTCGGGGTCGCCGGTCCACACCGCGGTCGAGAGGCTCTTCGTGTAGCCGGCGAGCCACGTGGACCCGACCTCGAAGTCCGTCGTACCGGTCTTCGCTCCTGCGGGCTTGCCCGGATAGAGGCCGTTCGTCGTGCCACCGTTGAAGCCCTGGGTGAGGGCATATGCGACGGCCGTCGCGACTCCGGGATCGAGTGCCTCGCGGCACCCGGGATCCGGGACCGGGAGCTTGTCGCCCGCGGTGTTCGTGATCTCCGTGATCGGGGTGGGCGCGCAGTACGTGCCGCCGGAGGCAAAGACCGCGTAGGCGGCCGCCACGTCGATCGGCGCCACCTCGGTGATGCCGAGGACGGAGGCCGGAGACAGCGTCGGGATGTACCCGTTCTCGCCGACCGGCTCGTCGAGCGCCTGTCCGGTTCCGCGCTTGAGCCCGAGGTCCATCGCGGTCTCGAGAATGCCGCACATGTCGAGCTTGTTCGCCATGGCCGCGTACGCGGTGTTCACCGACTGCTTCGTCGCGTTGAGCGCCGTCATGTAACTGTTCGACGAGGAGTCACCGGCATTGTTCGGGCCCCAGGTCGCGCCGTAGGACAGATCCGTGCACCCACCGTACTTCCACGAGCTCATCGAGAAATCGCGCTTGGACGCGTTGATCGTCTCGTTGAGCCCGTGGCCCTCCTTGAGCCATTCCGCGAGCACGTACGGTTTCCACGTCGAACCGACCTGGAAGCCGTTCGCGCCGTTGTGTGCACGGTCGACGTTGTAGTTGATCTGGGTCTCGTAGTCCTCGCGACCGTCCTCGGGTTCGCTCACGGTGTAGTCGCGGTTCTGTGCCATCGCGATGACCGCACCCGTCCCCGGCTCGACCGTCACGAGGGCGTGACCGGCACCCGAGGCGTCGCCGACCGGGACGGTCTCCTTGACCTTCTCGTCCGCGATGTCCTGGATCTCCGGCTGCAGGGTCGTCTTGATCGTGAGGCCACCGCGCTGCAGCAACATCGCGCGTTCCTCGGGGGTCTCCCCGAAGACCGAGTCGTTCTCGACGACGCGCTGGACGTAGTCGCAGAAGTACGCACGGTTGCCCGCCGACAGGCACCCGTTCGGGGTCTCGTGGAGATCGAGTTCGAGCCCGGAGGCCTTCGCCTCGTCGTACTCCTCCTGCGTGATGAGCTGCTGTTCGAGCATGAGCTGCAGCACCACGTTGCGGCGGTTGACGACGCCCTCCTCGTTGCTCTGCGGGTTGTAGAGCGAGGGGTTCTTCACGATGCCCGCGAGCGTCGCGGCCTGGGCCACGTTGAGCTCGGACGCGCTGATGCCCCAGTACCGGTACGCGGCGGCCTCGACGCCGTACACGTTCGGCGAACCGGAGTAGTTGTTGATGTTCATGTAGCGGTTGAGGATCTCGTCCTTGGAGTACTTGTTCTCCACCGCCACGGCGAGTTTGAGCTCGCGGAGCTTACGGGCGTACCCCGCGGTGCCCTCGGTCTCCTTCGCCGCTTCCACGGCCTCCCGGTCGTCCATCGCGTGCGCGTTCTCGGCGAGGACGTTCTTCACGTACTGCTGCGTGAGCGTCGAACCACCCTGGGTGGTCGGCGCGAGGAGGTTGTGCACCGCGGCACGCGCGATGCCCTGGATGTCGACACCACCGTGTTCGTAGAAGCGGGCGTCCTCGACCGCGACGGTCGCCATCCGCATCGGCATCGAGATCTTGTCGAGCGGCACCTCGACGCGGTTCTGCCAGTAGAACTCCGCGATCGTCGAACCGTCGGCGGCGAGCATCACGGACTTCTCCGCGAGCGGTCGCTCCTCGAGTTCGGACGGGAGGGAGTTGAAGATCTCCACGCCGGTCTCCGCGGCGGCCGAGCTCGCGCCCACGGCCGGGATCGCGAATCCGGCGGCGACGATACCCGCCACCACACTCACGGCGATGAATTGGAAGAACGCGCTGATCTTCGACGGTTGCGACGGGGAGGGTGACACCATGCCCGCCATCGTACAGAAGAGGAAAAACGGGCACACCCAGAAAACCGCGGATCCGCGGGGTTCCAGAGTGCTCCCAGCCCGCTGTCACGGACCCGAGACCGAATCGTGACCGACCGCATGCCGCCGGTGGCGGCCCGAGCCCGTGCTACGGCCCGCGCCACTCGGGGACGTGCACGCGAGGGTTCACAACCGGGGAGGACGCCCCGGCACGAGGTCGTACACGCTCACCTCGGGCGGGCATGCGAATCGCACCGGAGCGAAGGGCGAGAACCCGAGGCCGGCGGACACGCCGACCGTCGTCCCCCGGTGCTCGAACACGCCGCGCGACCGGTCCCGCGGAAGATCACAGTTCGTCACCGGTGCGCCCCAGAACGGGATGCGGATCTGCCCGCCGTGCGTGTGCCCCGCGAGCACGAGGTCCGCCCCGGCCTCCGTGAACGCGTCGAGTGTCCGTACGTACGGCGCGTGGGTGACACCGAGGGCCAGATCGGACATCTCGTCGAACTCGGGATGCCCGGGGCCGATCTCGTCCCGGTTCATGTGCGCGTCCCCGAGTCCGGAGAAGGAGATCCGGTTCCCCTTGATCTCGAGCGGCACGTTCCGGTTGTCGAGGAACGTCCAGGCCCGCGACTCGAAGGCGTCGACGAGGTCCTCGGTCGGCAACGCGACCTCGCGGGCCTCGTTCGCCGCCGCGACCTCCGAGGGAGCCCGGAGGTACCGCGCGGGGTTCTTGAACTGCGGGGCGTGGAAGTCGTTCGAGCCGAGGACGAAGACGCCCGGGACGTCGAGCAGCGCACCGTAGGTCTCCACGACGTGGCCGAGGACGTCGCCGGCCATGTTGTCCCCCGTGTTCACCACGAGGTCCGGCTCGAGTGCCGACAGCGAGTTCACCCAGGTCATCTTGTGGTGCTGCCACGCGGTGAGGTGGAGATCGCTCAGGTGGAGCACCCGCATGGGCGTCGCACCCTCCGGCAGCAGCGGCAGCGTGAACCGCCGCACGCGGAACAGGTGCGGTTCGATCGCGGCGGCCCAGGTGAAGCCGAGGACACCCGCGGCCGCCGTGAGGCCGGCGGCGCGGAGCACTGTGGATCGCAGGGACGTCATGCATTCCATTGTTGCCGGGAGCATCCGGCCGTGGGGCACCCCGGGGGTGTGAGGTCCGTCGCCCGGCCGGCGCCTCGGGCCCCGTGCGGGCCCTCGGGCCCACCGCCGGACCCACAGCCGAGGCGCCCCACCGGCGGGCACCACCGGCACCGTTCAGCCGTGGGTGGCGGGGATCTCCCGCGCGGTGCGCCTGCGTTCGTGCCGACGCATCCGGCGCCGGCCGATGATGCGGCACACGACGTAGATGAGGAAGCTGATCGTCGTGACGAAGGGGCTGATCGGCACCACCGGGGACCCGAGGGCGATGAGGATGCCGCCGACCGAACTCGTCACCGCGAACACGACGGAGAGGACCGGCACGAGCACGGGATTCGCGCTCACCTGGGTGGCCGCGGCGGCCGGGGTGACGAGGAGCGCGAGGACGAGGAGGACGCCGACCACCTGGACGCTGAGGGCCACCGCCAGGCCGAGGACGAGCATGAACGCGATCATGAGCCCCGTGACCGGAACACCCTTGGCACGGGCGACCTCGGGGTCGAGGCTCGCGAACATGAGTGGACGCCACAGCACGAGCAGCACCGCGATGACGATGACGCCGCAGATCATGAGGAGACGGATCTGATCCGGCGAGATCGCGACGATCTGGCCCGAGAGCAGGCCGAACTTGCTCGCGGCGCGCCCGTCGTAGAGCGCGAGGAAAAGGATCGCGAGGCCCAGGCCGAAGGGCATGATGACGCCGGTGATCGCGTTCTTCTCCGAGTTCCGTGCACCCCCGACCCCGATGATGAGCGCCGCGAGCAGGGACCCGACGATCGACCCGTGGACGACGTCGTAGCCGATGAGGAGCGCGAACGCCGCACCGGCGAAGGAGAGTTCGGAGATCCCGTGCACCGCGAACGCGATGTCCCGGGACATGACGAACACGCTCACGAGTCCGCCGACGACGCCGAGGAGCGCTGCCGCGAGAATCGAATTGCGCAGGAGGGAGACGAGCTCCCCGTAGTTCTCGAAGGTGAAGAACTGGGTGAGATCCATCAGTGGTTCGCCTCCATGTCCCCGCCGACGACGATGAGGCGCCCGCCGGCCTCGACGACCTCGACCGGGGAACCGTAGAGGCGGGTGAGCGCCTCGGTGTTCATGACCTCCGACGGGGTACCGACGAGGAAGTGTCCGCCGGCGATGTAGAGCACGCGGTCGACGAAGGGCAGGATCGGGTTGATCTCGTGGGTGACGAAGAGGACCGCGGTGTCACGGGTACGGCGCTGTTCGTCGAGGAGCTCGGCGACGACACGCTGCTTGTCCATGTCGAGGGAGAGCAGGGGTTCGTCGCACAGGAGGATCTTCGGATCGCTGCTGAGCGCCTGAGCGATCCGCAGGCGCTGGAGTTCACCGCCGGAGAGCGTACCGATGGGCGCATCCGCGTACTCGGTCGCGCCGACCGCGGCGAGCAGGGCGTCCACCTTGCGTTTCTTCTCCCGGTTGAACCATCCGGTCCCCCAGTGATGACCGTCGAACCCCATGCGCACGAGGTCGCGTCCGCGCATCGGGGTGTGCGGATCGACGCCGCGCTGCTGGGGCACGTACCCGAGGTCCCGGTCCCCGCGGCGCACCTCGTGGCCGTTGATCCGGACCCGGCCGGAGGCGAGGCGGTTCTGGCCGAGCAGCACCTTGAGCAGCGAGGTCTTGCCCGTCCCGTTCGGTCCGAGGATGGCGATGAATTCCCCCGGAGCGACGTCGATCGAGAGGTCGTGCCAGAGGATCCGATCACCGAAGGAGAGTTCCGCGTCGTGGATCTCGAGCACCGGTGGCACGGGGCCGCCGGCCGTCGAGCCGGTGGAGGCGGTGGCAGTGGCTATGGGATCGCCGGGGCGCGCGGCAGCGCCCGTCCGGTGTGAGTGCGTCATTTGCTGCCAGTCTAGAACCGGAGTGTTTCCGGTCCGGGAAGAAGTCCGGGAAGAATGAGGTCAGTGCTCGTGCGCGCCGAGGGCGTCCTCGACGGCGGTGATGTTCCCACCCATCCACTCGATGTACGTGCTGTCGGCGGGCATCGTCTCGGTGAGGCTCACGACGGGAGTGCCCGCCGCCTCGGCCGCGGACCGGAGTTCGTCGGCCTGGGGACCGGCGGTCTGTTCGTTGTAGGCGAGGAGGACCGCCTCGCCGTCGGAGATCTGGGAGAGAGACTCCTGGAGAACGATCGGAGAGACGTCGTTCCCCTCCTCCACCGCAGCGAGGAACTCGGTCGAGGTGATGTTCTCCAGTCCCATGTCCTCGAACATCCACAGAGGCACCGGTTCGGTCGCCGCGACCTTCTCTCCGCCGTGCTCGGCGGCGATGGCCTCGAGCTGCTGGTGCAGGCCCTCGAGTTCCTCGGTGAGGGCAGCCCCGTTGTCCTCGAAGGTCTGTGCCTCGTCCGGCAGCAGCTCGCTCAGATGGTGGACGAGTTCCTCCGTGAGGACCTCCATGGTCGGCACCGAGTACCAGACGTGTTCGTTGAACTCGCCGTGGTCGTGATCTGCGTGGTCGTGGTCGTCGTGCGCGCCCTCGGTGGTGGCTGCCGCTTCCACCGTGCCGCCGGCCTCGGCGGACTCCTCTACGTGGCTCTCTTCGCCGTCCTCACCCGCATGGGCGTGCGAGTGGGGCTCCGAGGACGCGTCCTCGGAGCCGGGCAGACCCGAGAAGGAGACGATGTCGAGGACCTCGGGATCCGCCTCGACGGCATCGAGCATGGTCGTCATGAAGGCGTCGTAGCCGCCGCCGTTCATGACGACGAGGTCGGCCTTCGACAGCGTGAGCTGGTCCTGGGCGGTCGCCTCGTAGGAGTGCGGGTCGAGGTTCGGGTCGTCGATGATCGCCTCGACGTCGACGGCATCGCCCGCGACCTCTTCGACGATCGAGGCGTACACGTTCGTCGAGGCAACGACCGACAGCGCCCCGTCCTCGGCCGCGCCCGCGCTCCCGCCGCTGCCGCCCGAAGCGCACGCGCTCAGGCCCAGCGCGGCGAGGGTGAGAACGGGGAGCACGAGGCGGCGAGGAGTTCGCATGACACTTCTTTCGAAAGCAGGGCGGGGGTGTGGAACGTCGAGAACCGTACGCCCGCGGAATCCGTACGTACTAATGCCTATGCGTTTATGAACCCGACACCGCCCACGGCGGACGAACTGCTCAGCCCTTGCGGTCGGCGAGGAGCTTCGCGATCTGCACCGTATTGAGCGCAGCGCCCTTGCGGAGGTTGTCGTTCGACACGAAGAGCACGAGGCCCTTACCCTCCGGCGCCGACTGATCGGCGCGGATGCGACCGACGAAGCTCGGGTCCTGGCCCGCGGCCTTGAGCGGCGTCGGCACCTCGTCGAGAGCGACTCCCGGAGCATCCGCGAGCAGCTCCCGCGCGCGTTCGGGGGTGAGCGTGCCGTCGAACTCCGCGTGGATCGAGAGCGAGTGACCGGTGAACACCGGCACACGCACGCAGGTGCCGGCGACGCGGAGATCCGGGATGTCGAGGATCTTCCGCGACTCGTTGCGGAGCTTCTTCTCCTCGTCGGTCTCGTTCAGCCCGTCGTCGACGATCGACCCGGCGAGCGGCAGGACGTTGAATGCGATCGGCTCGGTGTAGACCTTCGGCTCCGGGAACGCGACGGCGTTGCCGTCGTGGGTGAGCGCACGGGCGTCGGCGACGACCGCCTCGGCCTGGGAGGCGAGTTCCTCGACACCGGCGAGGCCGGAGCCCGAGGTCGCCTGGTAGGTGGCGACCTGGAGGCGGGTGAGGGTCGCCTCGTCGTGGAGGACCTTGAGGACCGGCATCGCGGCCATCGTCGTGCAGTTCGGGTTCGCGACGATGCCCTTGGGCACCGAGTCGAGCGCGCCCGGGTTCACCTCGGAGACGACGAGGGGCACCTCGGGGTCCATGCGCCAGGCAGAGGAGTTGTCGACGACGGTGACGCCCGCGGCCGCGAAGCGCGGCGCCTGCGCCTTCGAGGTGGCACCTCCGGCGGAGAACAGCGCGACGTCGAGGCCGCTCGGGTCCGCGGTCGCGGCGTCCTCGACGAGGATCTCCTCACCGCGGAAGGGCAGGGTGGTGCCGGCGGAACGGGCCGAGGCGAAGAACCGGATCGAGGCGATCTCGAACCCCGGGTCCTCCTCGAGAAGGCGACGCATGACGCCACCGACCTGGCCGGTCGCGCCGACGATTCCGATATTCAGTGCACTCATCGTCCGGTACCTCCGTACACGATCGCTTCGATCTCCTCGGCGTCCAGGCCGTAGGCGGTGTGGGCGGCGCGCACGGCCTCGTCGAGGAGTTCGGCGCGGGTGACGACGGAGATCCGGATCTCCGAGGTCGAGATCATGTCGATGTTGATGCCCGCGTTCGAGAGCGCCTCGAACAGGGTCGCGGTGACGCCCGGATGCGAACGCATGCCCGCACCGATGACCGAGAGCTTGCCGATCTGGTCGTCGTACTGCATGGACTCGAATCCGATCGAACCCTTCGCGTTCTCGAGCGCCGTGATCGCCTTCGCCCCGTCGGACGCCGGCAGGGTGAAGGAGATGTCGGTGCGGCCCGGATCCTTCGTGGAGATGTTCTGGACGATCATGTCGATGTCGATCTCCTGCGCGGCCACGGTCTTGAAGATCTCCGCCGCCTTGCCCGGGGTGTCCGGGACACCGACGATCGTGAGCTTGGCCTCGGAGCGGTCGTGCGCGACTCCGGAGATGATTGCCTGTTCCATGGATTCTTCCGTTTCTGCCGCGGCACCTGCTACGGCCGGCGTGGGGCGGAGGTCTTCGGGGATGGGCTTGTCGGTGACCCAGGTTCCCTGGTGCTGGGAGAAGGACGAACGCACGTGGACGGGGACCTGGTAGCGCCGCGCGTACTCGACGCAGCGGAGCATGAGGACCTTCGCGCCCGAGGCGGCCATCTCGAGCATCTCCTCGTAGGAGATCATGTCGATCTTGCTCGCGGCCGGAACGATGCGCGGGTCCGCGGTGAACACGCCGTCGACGTCCGTGTAGATCTCGCACACATCCGCTTCGAGGGCGGCGGCGAGTGCGACCGCCGTCGTGTCGGAACCACCACGGCCGAGCGTCGTGATGTTCTTCGTCGTCTGGCTCACTCCCTGGAACCCGGCGACGATCGCGACGTTGCCCTCGTCGAGCGCCGAGCGGATACGGCCCGGCGTGACGTCGATGATGCGGGCGCGGCCGAACTGTTCGTCGGTGATGACCCCGGCCTGGGAACCGGTGAAGGACTGCGCTTCGTACCCGAGGTTGGCGATCGCCATCGCGAGGACCGCCATCGAGATGCGTTCGCCGGCGGTGAGCAGCATGTCGAGCTCACGGGCCGGCGGGACCGGGGAGACCTGCTCGGCGAGGTCGATGAGTTCGTCCGTCGAATCCCCCATCGCGGACACGACGACGACGACCTCGTGACCGGCCCGGCGGTATTCGACGATTCGCTTCGCCACGCGCTTGACCGAGGCAGCGTCTGCGACGGAGGATCCACCGAATTTCTGGACGACTAGGCTCACTGCGGTCACTTTCCTGGAGGGTGCGGGACACGGCGAACCACGCCTGCCCGGCGCGGTTCGCGTCTCATTGTAGGGGTGGGACTCCGGCACGGGACCGGCGGCCCGTCATACGGATTCACCGGTCACCGTGAACAGGTCTCCGGGCTGGCATCCGAGCGTGTCACAGAGGGCGACGAGGGTACTGAACCGCACGGCCTTCGCGCGGTTGTTCTTGAGCACCGAAAGGTTCGCGAGGCTGATCCCGACCGTCTGCGAGAGCTCGGTCAGGGTCATGCCTCTGGCCTCGAGGAGTTCGTCGAGGTGGCACTGCACCCGGACCTCGTCCGCGCCCTCGTCGGGGCTGAGGGTGGTGGAGCTCGTCCGCGGCACCATCACACGACCCCTTCGAGTTCTTCCTCCGCTTTCCGCCCCCGTAGTTGGGCCCGCCGGAGGATGTCGGAGAGAGCGCTCAGGCAGATGACGAGGAGGGGGACGAGGACCGAGGAACCGAGCGCCCCGCTGTCGAGGACGTCCGTGGCTCCGAGATCACGAGCGACCATGTTCCGCCCGAAGATCGTGAGCAGGAGCCAGCCGAGCCACAGGCCGATCGCGGACCAACTGAGGGCGAGAACCCATGTCGAGACCCGTGCAGTGAAGAATTCCCCATCGAGCGCGAGTTTCATCGGCCGCAGTGCGAGGACCACGACGAGGGTGACGCCGAGGAGAAGAACGAGGTCCCGCGTCACGAGCATCGCCACTGTGGAGGTCGCGAGGTCCGCCGTCGACAGCGCGAGGGTGAACCGGTCCCCGACCGCGACCGTCGCGGATCCCACGGTCACATCGAGCGCACCTTCCGACATCGGGGCGTCGTCCGCGAGAGCGAAGGACTCCACGAGCCTGCCATCTCCGAGGACCGTGACGAGGCGCCGGATACCGTCCGCGAGGAAGACGAAGAGGAACACGAGCGGGAGCGCGATCGTCGCAGCGCGAGAGACGGCCTCACCCGCTCGCTCGGTGCGTCCCGGATTCGCCATCCGATGCTCCATCTCCGCTCGCAGGCGCTCCTTCTTCGAGCCCGTCGGGTTCACGAAGCCCTCATTCATGTCGTTGTCCGGCTGTGTCATCGTTCGGTCTCCTCTCTCGTGGACGGGCGTGGTGTGCTCAGCGCACCGAGGGGCGCCTCGGCGGTTGCGCGGGTGATGGCTCCGAAGCGGATGCCGAGCCACAGGCTGAGCGAGCCGGTGGCGATGATGAGGAACTGGACGATCGTCGCCATGCTCTCGCCGCGGATCTGGAGATTCGCGGTACCGAGGTCGTGGGCGGCGAAGGTCTCCCCCACGGTCGAGAGCACGCAGAACAGTGCGAATCCGCCCACGGCGGTCCACGTCACCCGGGCGAGGATGCGCAACGGCTTCGGCTCGTACACGAGTCCGAGGCGCATCGCCCGGACGCACTTCGCCCACAGGACCGCGACGACGATCGCCACGACCGTGCGTGCGACGTCCGCGGCGATGAGGAAGGTGATCGCCGGAGCACCGAGGGAGCCGAGGGGAACGGCGACCGTGGTCCAACCGTGGACACTCGCCTGCAGTCCCGCGACGACGACCGTCGCGTTCGCGTCGGGTTTGAACCCCATCTGGAGGGGGATCTCGCGGTGGATGATCACGTGCCCGACGTCGCCGATCATCGCCATCGCGACGACGAAGGCCATGACGAACAACCAGAATCCGAGCCCGGAACGGGGCTGTCGCTGCTGCGCGTTCATCCCGAGGCGTCCTTCGCGGAGTCGGTTGCGCCCGCATCTTCCGCCTTCTCCTGCTTCTGCTGCGTACGCGAGGCCTTCCAGCTGCCCCAGAACGCGAGACCGAAGACGATCGCGATGCTCACGAAGATCGCGTACTTGTCGATCTGTCCGACGAGGTCGACAGCGGGCTGCCCGATCGCGTAACCGATCCACGCCATGATCGACGCGACCACGGCCGAGCTCGCCACGTTCGCGGCGAGGAATGCCCACAGTCGCATTCCGTTCCAGCCCGCGACGAGCATGACGAGCGCCGCCGGGACGCCCGGCAACGGGGCGATGAAGACGAGGAGCACGAGGACCCACGAGGGCAGGCTGCGCAGGCGCGCCACCCACTTCTGCTGGTGCTCGGTGCCGGCGAACAGGCGCATGATGCCCTCGCCCCACCGGCGGCCGGCGAGCCAGAAGATCCAGTCGAACTTCGCGGAGCCGATGGTGCCGGCGAGGATCACGACCCACAGCGAGACCTCGCCGACCCCGGCGAATGCACCCGCGGCACCGATGACGGTCTTGCCGCCGGTGACGAGCTCGAGGAGCACGGGCGCCTTCGCGATCATGAAAGGCCGGAACGGCATCATCACGAGGTAGAAGGCGGTGATCCCGAAGATCGAGCCGAAGAGGATCTTGTCGAGCCTCGTCGGCCGGTCCTTCCACGGCTTCATCGTGGCCCACACCTCACCCCAGGTCTGGGGCTGGGCGGGGGCGGGGTTCCCCTCAGGGCCCCCTTCGGTGCCGGCAGTGGGTTCGGCGGTGGGTTCGCCGGTGGGCTCGGAAGGAGCGGAGGNNGCCTCGGCGGGGCTGGGGTCAGTGGGGTCGGGGGTGGGGTTCTCGGGAACCGTCATGGAGGACTCCAGGGGTGAGCCGCGCACTGCAGGGGTGCCGGAGCACGCGGGCGTTTATCGACTATCGATATGTTTATCGATAGTCGATAAGGAGTCAAGAGGTGGTTCCGGGCTCAGCCCTTCTCGAGGCGTTTGCGCTCGAAGTACCCGGCACCCCGGGCGGTGAAGGTCGCCATGCCGACGGAACCGTGGACGCGCACGAGCGGATACCCGTCCTGCGGAACCGCGGACACCTTCGACTTCACCGTGCCCCAGCTCGAGGACAGACGATCGATGTTGACTCCCCAGGTCTCCGGCACGACGATCGTCGCCATCCCCATTCCGGAGGTGACCTCGACGTCGATCTCCCGCAGCGGCGTCGTCACCTCGAGGAAGTTGATCTCCGCGGTCGCGGCGACCGGCTCGAGGCGAATGAACGGTGGCGGATTCCAGCGGCCGGTGCGCTTCTCGTTCTCCCAGGTCGCCCGGAGCACGAGGGGATCCGCGGGGTGGTGGCCGGGTTCGTCCCCGGTCGCGAGCGGCCCCGCGGCATAGGGCTGGAGCGAGGCACCCGGAGCCTGGTGGACCGCGCGGAACTCCTGCTGCTTGCGGACCGCGGAGGACGGCGGCGGGACCGGGAGGTCGGCGACGACGGCATCGAGGTCGACGTAGAACTTCGCGTTCACCGTGCGTTCGATCCGCTCGGTGAGTTCCTCGGTGTCGATGCGCCCCTCCGCCGCGGCGTCGCGGAGGATCTCGATCACCTCGTCCCGCTCCGCGTGACCGATCCGGAGCGTCCGTGCGGGATCGTGCGCAGCAGCGTCGTCAGCAGACGCGCCGCGTTCGGGATCCGGCGTCGGAGCAGGGGTGAAAGGGGAGTCACTCATGAACATCAAAAGTAGTGTCCGTGGGTCCACGTAGGCTAGTGGACGTGTCGACAGCCCTGTACCGCCGCTACCGCCCCGAGACCTTCGACGAGGTCATCGGGCAGGACCACGTGACCACTCCGCTCAAGGCCGCGATCGCGAACGGCAGGATCAACCACGCCTACCTGTTCTCCGGCCCCCGCGGCTGCGGCAAGACGACGTCCGCCCGGATCCTCGCCCGCTGCCTCAACTGCGCGGAGGGCCCCACACCCACACCGTGCGGGGTGTGCGAGAGCTGCCGCGACCTCGCGAACGGCGGCCCCGGCTCGCTCGACGTCGTGGAGATCGACGCGGCGAGCCACAACGGTGTCGACGACGCCCGTGACCTGCGCGAACGTGCCGTGTACGCTCCGGCACGGGACCGCTTCAAGGTCTTCATCCTCGACGAGGCCCACATGGTCACCCCGCAGGGCTTCAACGCTCTGCTCAAGCTCGTCGAGGAACCGCCCGCGCACGTGAAGTTCGTCTTCGCGACGACGGAGCCGGAGAAGGTCATCGGCACCATCCGCTCGCGCACGCACCACTACCCGTTCCGGCTCGTGCCGCCGGAGATCCTCACCCGGTACATGGACGAGTTGTGCACCCGGGAGAACGTCCCGGTCGGCAAGGGTGTGCTGCCGCTCGTCGTGCGCGCCGGCGGCGGTTCGGTCCGTGACTCGCTGTCGGTCCTCGACCAGCTCATGGCCGGCGCCGGAGCGCAGGGCATCGACTACCCGACTGCCACCGCGCTGCTCGGATACACCCCTGACTCCCTCCTCGGGGACATCGTCGACGCCTTCACCGCCGGTGACGGCGCCGGGGTCTTCCGCGTGGTCGACCGCGTCATCGAATCCGGCCAGGACCCGCGTCGCTTCGTCGAGGACCTCCTCGAACGCTTCCGCGATCTCGTCATCGTCGGGGCCGCCCCGGACGCCGCCCACGCGATCCTCCCCGAGGTCCCCGCGGACCGCCTCGAACGCCTCAAGCAGCAAGCGCTCACCGCGGGTCAGGCCGAACTCTCGCGCGCTGCGGACCTCCTCAACAGCGGACTCACCGGCATGACCGGTGCAACCTCGCCCCGGCTGCAGCTCGAACTCATCTGCGCCCGGATCCTCCTGCCGGCTACCGAGGGAACCCGGTCCGCTGCGCTCACGCGCATCGAGCGCATGGAGCGCCGGATCGGCATGGGGCCGACGGGGCAGATGCCACCCGGCAGCGCCGTCCCTGCCGCCCCCGAGGCGCCCGCAGGTGGCACGGCCCCCACCGGCGGCGCAGAGCAGCAGCCCGCCTCCGCGCCGTCGCCCGGGCCGGAGCAGCCCGGAAACGGGATTCCCGGGGCGGGGCAGACCGCCGCGGCACCGGCTTCGCCGAAGACCTTCGACGACGACCTCGATGCCTTCGCCGCGGCGACCGCTGCCGCCGAGTCCTTCCTCTCCGAACCCGAGGAACCTGCAGCACCGGCGCCGAACGCCGCCGCTTCCGCACCGGCCCAGGGTTCGCCCGCGCAGGGTTCGCCCGCACCGTCCTCGCCCGCGCAGGGTTCGCCCACGCCGGGTTCGCCCGCGCAGAACGCGACCCCGCCGTCGGACACCCCCGCTCATGGGGTTGCTGGAGTTCCCGGACGCCCGGCGCAGGACGGACCCTCGCAGGAACGACTCCCACAGGGAGAACCGGCGCACGTGGCACCGGGTGCACCCGCAGATCGTTCCGCGCAGTCGGCACCCGCACCTCAGCAGGCATCCGACCCTCGAGCAGCGTCCGCACCACGGACGCCCGATGGCCGGACTCCCGCTGCCGGGCCCCCGGCCGGCGGATCGCCGGCCCCCGGTCGGAACTCCGCAGGCGATCGGACCCCCGCAGGCGGCCCGCCGTCGGCTCCCACCCCCGGTCCGTCCCCGACCGAGCCCTCGGCACCGGCACCTGCCTCGGCTCCGGCACCTGCCTCGGCTCCGGCAGCCGCCTCGGCTCCGGTCGAGTCGTCGGCGCAGCCCGGCGGCGCGGAGATCGATGCGATCCGCCGTGCGTGGACGGATGTCCTCGACGCCCTCGGCCGGCGCAGCAAGCTCGCCCGCGCGACGCTCAGCTCGAACGCGGTCCCACAGGCCTTCGAGAACGGGGCACTGCTCCTTGCGTTCAACAACCAGGGCGCGGTCTCGAGTTTCTCCCGCAACGCGAACGACCGGAAGCTCGCCGAATCCCTCGAGGAAGTGCTCGGGATCCGCGCCGAGGTGCGGATCGGAGGCGTCGGAGAGGCATTCCTCTCGCAGACCCCGGCGCCGGGCACCGGACCGGGAACGGGCACCGCAGGAGGACCGGGGCAGAACCGCGCGCCGGCGAACGGCCGCGGCACGGGCCCGCGGGGTCGTTCCGGTCCCTCGCAGGAGGAGATCGACCGCGTCGTCGGCCCGCGCGAGGCCGATCGCGAACCGGTCGACCATTCCCGTCACTGGCAGTCCGCTGACGACGTTCCGCAGGAACCGTCGCCCTCCGCACCCGATCGCCCGCACGGCGGCCGGGCCCGGAGCCCGCACTCCGGCGACGACTCGGAGGGCTCTCAGGCGCCCGACCGCGCCCCTGACTCCGTCGTCACCGGATCCGCGGTGGACGAGTGGGCGGCACCCGCGGACCAGTGGGCACCGCCGGTGAACGCAGAGCCTGCGTATGCAGAGTCTGCGAATGCGGAAGATCCCGCACACGAGGCAGAGCCTGCGCACGAGCGGGAGGCGCCCGAACCGGGACCCGCCGCGGCGTGGTCGTCCCCCGCGGACCCGGAACCGTCCCCTTCCTGGGAACAGGCACCTTCCTCGGAACAGGCCCCGTCCCGGGAACAGTCCGGCACGGGAACCTCTCCCTGGGCAGCCGACTCCGCTTATCCCGCGGACCCGCGGTTCGACACCGACCTCGGCACCGGCACCGGCACCGGCCACGAAGCCGGCATCGCCGAGGACCACTACCCGGAGACCGCGACGAGCGCCGGCAGTGGCGCCGTCGACATGGGTGTCGTCGTCGTTCCTCCCCCGGTCGACCTCGAGGACGGCTACGGCGAGGAGGAGGACTCCCCCGGGTTCGACACCTCGGTTCCGTCCGAGTACGGGATGGACGAGCCTGCGTCGAACGAGCCCGCGGCGAGCGGGGCGGACGCGGTCATCGGCAGTAGGCATCCGGACACGGTGCCGGACTCCGCGGACAACGGGATTCCCGACGACCTCGATTTCCTCGGAGCCTATGCGGACGAGGACATCTCGTTCACGCATACTCCCGTCGAGCCGCAGGAACCCACCACCCCGGCGGTCGACCCGAACAATCCGTTCACGCAGCTCGCGGCCCGGCACGCGGAGGGTGCACCCGTCCGGGTGCCCGCACCGGCCCCTGTCCGGGAAGAACCTCCGGTGCCGGAGGAACCCTATGAGGACTTCGATCCGGATGCGGACACGGACCTCGCAGAAGCGCCCCAGTTCGGGGTCCCCGTGGTCGAGAAGATCCTGGGCGGAGTCGTCATCGAGGAGCGAGACCAATGAGCATGATGTACGAGGGAGCCCTCCAGGATCTCGTGGAGGAGTTCGGGAAACTACCGGGGATCGGCCCGAAGTCCGCGCAGCGCCTCGCGTTCCACATCCTGCAGAGCCCGGACGAGGAGGTCACGGCCCTCGCCTCGGCGCTCGCAGAGGTGAAGAAACGCGTGAAGTTCTGCGAGGTCTGCGGCAATGTCGCGGAGGACGCACAGTGCGTCGTCTGCAAGGATCCGCGCCGCGACCGGTCGATCATCTGCGTCGTCGAGGAGCCCAAGGACGTCATCGCGATCGAACGCACCCGCGAGTACCGGGGTCTCTACCACGTCCTCGGTGGGTCGATCGATCCGATGGCCGGTGTGGGCCCGGACGACCTGCGCATCAAGGAGCTCATGCCCCGGCTCCAGGACGCCGAGGTCACCGAATGCGTCATCGCCACGGATCCCAACCTCGAGGGGGAGGCAACGGCGACGTACCTCGTCCGTCTCCTCGGTGCTCTCGGCATCACCGTGAGCCGCCTGGCCTCCGGTCTGCCCGTCGGTGGCGACCTCGAGTACGCCGACGAGGTCACCCTCGGACGTGCCTTCGAGGGACGCCGCGCCGTCAGCTGATCACGGGCGCGGCCCTGGCGGCGTCGACCGTGCCGTGCTCCGCGTCAGTCGCCGTCGAGGAGCGCATGGTCCTTCCGGCCGAAGAACCACAGGAGGAGTTCGAGGGGTTCTCCCCGGAGCTCCACACTCCCACCCGCGGTCCCGCGACCGCACTCGACGGTCTCGAGCACACCACCGCTCGGTGTCAGTGCCGTGAGTGCGTAACGAGTACCCGAACGCAACGCACTCATCCGGGCGAACATGCGCACAGTGTTCCAAGCGGACCGTTGATGCGCGTCGCTCAGCACCCGGGGCGCCCACTCGTCCTGTGCGCGCCGCACGTCCTCGTGGTGGACGAGGAGCTCAGTACCGTTCACGAGCTCCCGGACCGGTGGAAGACCGGCCGGTGACCACCAGGGCTCCCCCTCCCCGACGAGGCCGACGAGTTCCTCCCACGCGAGTGAACGGAGCCGTGCCTCGGCCGACTCGGTGCGGGCCAGGAGACGGGGGAAGCGGCCGACCGCCCCGGGCGCGGTATTGCCCGGCAGGGCCGTGGGGAACCGGTCACGGACGACGAGGTGGATCGCGAGGTCCTCCGTCGTCCACCCCTCACAGAGCGTGGGCGCGGACGGACCGACCTCGCGGAGGAGGGCGGTGAGTGCGAGCCGTTCGGAACGAGCGAAATCCGTCATGCGCGCAGACTACAGTGGCCGCTCTCGTGCAGGCGCGGATCCGCAGTCACGGTCTCCGGACGATCACACCGCGGCCGTGGGAACTCCACCGGACACTACTCCACCGGGCACTGTCGCGGTTCCGCCGAGGAGCGCCCTTTCCCACGCCGCGAGGAAGTCACCCACCCGGGTCACCGAACGATAATCCGCGTACTCGTCTCCACGGGTCGGGCCGTCGGTGACGATGACGACGGGCTTGCCGTGCTTCCTCGCGTGTTTGACGAACCGCAGGCCGCTCATCACCGCGAGCGAGGTGCCCATGACGAGCAGGCCGGACGCGGAATCGACGAGATCGACGGCCCCCTGCGTGCGCACCGCCGGCACCGACTCACCGAAGTACACGACGTCCGGTTTGAGCAGTCCCCCGCATGCCGGGCAGTCCCACACACGGAAACCCGCGGTCGCTTCGAGATCGACGTCGCCGTCGGGTGCGGTCTCGATGTCGGCCGGGTCCACCTCGAGGTCGGTGAGGAAGTCGGGGTTGAGGCGGGTGAGGTGCGCCTGGACGAGATCACGGTCGTACAGTTCCCCGCACTGCAGGCAGATGACGCGGTTCAGCCGACCGTGCAGGTCGATGACGGGATCGGACCCGGCGTCCTCGTGGAGGCCGTCGACGTTCTGCGTGATGATGCCGTGCGGCTGCAGGCGGGCGAGCGCACGGTGTCCGGCGTTCGGCCGTGCCATGTCCATGTGGCTCCATCCCAACCAGCTCCGTGCCCAGTAGCGGCTGCGCTGCGCGGGTCCGGAGAGGAAGGTCTGGACGGTCATCGGCCGGCGGGGTGGCGCCGCGGGACCGCGGTAGTCCGGGATGCCGGAATCGGTGCTGAGACCGGCGCCGGTGAGGACGGTCCAGTCGCGCGGACCCCCGAGCGCACGGACGATCTCCTCGTCGGAGTGGCTGGGGGTGGGGCGCACCCGTCCCCGCAGCGGGTCGGTGATGATCGGCACGAGCGCGTGTCCTTCCTCGAAGGGGTCCGGCGATCTGCCGGATTCCGGGGTTCCGGTCTCGGAACGTGCACCCCCGGGTCATTGTTCCCCACGTGGGTAAAGTGGAGTGCGCCCCACATTCCCGACCTGCGCCCGCGTTCCGTTCCGGACCCGCGCGCCACAGTCCCACGACCCCCTCCGGAGGCCCGCTCATGGACATCGTCATCGGAATCATCCTCGTCGCGCTCGTCGCCATCATCGCGATCGCGGCGGTGGCGTTCTTCCGGGCCCGGGCGAAGGAGAAGGAGGCCGAACGTCGGAAGGCCGCCGAGGCGCCCCGCGCCCACGATCCCTTCGCACCCTCGCAGGAGGCCGGCGGGGATCCGCGGAACATCCACGCCGGTGACATGATCGAGCACCTCGGCGAGAAGCACTGGGTGCGCGGCACCCTCCGCTACACCGAGGGCTCGTACACCTGGGCCGAGCACTTCTTCCAGGCGGACTCCTCGCCGGTGCGTCGCTGGCTCAGCATCGAGGAGGACCCCGACCTCGAGATGTCCGTGTGGGAGGACCGCCCCGACCTCGATCTCTCCCCCACCGACAAGACGATCACCGTCGACGGCGTCACCTACACGATGGTCGAGCACGGCACCGCACAATTCCGGTCCGAGGGCACGACCGGCCTGCCGGCGTCCGGTGGTGTCGACTACGTCGACTACGAGGGCCCCGACGGCCGATTCCTCTCGATCGAGCGCTACAACCACGGGAAGTGGGAGGCGAGCACCGGCAAGGCCGTGCCGCTCGGTTCCTTCACCATCTACCCCGGAAGCTGACGTGTTCACCGCCGACGTCCCCTTCGCGGACACCTCCGCCGCCGACCTCGCGTTCTCCCGCGGGGCCGGACGGCTGCCGGCGATCTGCTCGACCACGGTGCCGCTCGGCGGGAACCGGATGCTCGAACTCGTCGTCATCGGCAGTTCGCACCAGGTGATCGTGTCCGAGAACGGTACCGACGTCTTCGTGGAGACCCTCGCCTGCCTGCCTCCGGTCGGCTCCCGGCACCAACCCGGCGCTCCCGTCGCCGAGGCGCCCTTCCGTGAGCACATCGGGCCCGGCCCCGAGGGCTGGGGTCGGCATTCCTTCGTCGCCGGGGTCGATCATCCGGCGGCGGACGAGTTCCTCGCGCAGGTCGAGCGGATCGTGCGGGCCGCGGAGGCGGCTCCGTACTCGGCGATCGCCGCGTTCCCCGGTGAGGAAGGAGCGGTCACCGCACTCGCGCTCGACACGGACCCCGCTCCCACCGGTGCACCACTGCGTTGGCGGACCTGGCACTGCTACCCGCAGCATTCCGAAATCGTGTACTCCGCGTCGACGCTGGGAGCCGCCACGGCGGCGGTCCCACCGGCGACGCCCGACGGTTCCGGTGTCGTTCTCCGGTCCGCCGCAGCCCACCATGTCCTGGAGGCATCCGCATGAGCGATTACAACCACCAGCAGTTCCGCGGCGACGAGGGAGGTTCTCCCCGCTCCCGCAAGGCACTCATGATCATCGTCGCCGCGGTGGCACTGCTCGTCCTCGTCATCGTCGTCGCCTCGTGCTCGGGCGGGAACAACCGGAGCTCGGGTTCGGACCGCTGCGGCGACTACGACCTCGAGAACGGCGAGTACGTCCTCGACGCCGGTGACGGCGACTACGAGAAGGTCGGCGACGACTACCAGTACGTCGGCTGCAACGAGAGCTCGCGCAGCACCTCGGGCGGTGGCGGCATCTTCATCTTCGGAACCGGCGGCGGACGCAGCTCCGGCAGCGGTTCGTCCGGATTCGGCAGTTCGGACAGCGGTTCGAGCAACTACGGCAGCGGTTCGAGCAACCGCGGCGGTGGAATCGGTTCCGGCAAGTGACACCCACGCGATCGTCCACGCACTCCCAGTCCTCGAAAGGTCAATCATGATCCTCGCGCTCCTCGTCGAATGCGGCATCGTTCTCTCGTATGCGGTCGCCGGTCTGCTCCTCATGGTCATCGGCTACGGCGTCGTCGACCTCCTCACCCCCGGCAAGCTGCACGAATTGCTGTGGGTCGAACGCTCGAAGAACGGGGCGATCCTCGTCGCCTCGAATCTGTTCGGTGTCGCGATCATCGCCGCGACCGCGATCACGGCGAGCGCCGACCACTTCGTGTGGGGTCTCATCAGCACGTTCGCGTACGGGCTCATCGGCATCGGCATCATGGCACTGAGCTTCCTCGTCATCGACGCGCTCACCCCGGGCAAGCTCGGCGACATGGTCCACGGTGAGACCGTCCACCCGGAGATCTGGGTCAACGTCTCGGCACACCTCGGGATCGCCCTCGTCATGGCCGCCGCGCTCCTGTGAGCGCAGGCGCCACCCACGAGGAACCGCTGCATCTGCCCGTGAAACCGGGTTTTGCGCGGTTCCTCGTGTTTTTCGCGGTGTTCCTCTGCGCCGCGTGCGGCATGGTGTACGAGCTCGCGCTCGTCGCACTCGGTTCGTACCTCCTGGGCAACACGGTCGTCCAGGCATCGATCGTTCTCTCGGTCATGGTCCTCGCGATGGGCGTGGGCTCGCTGGCGACGAAACGCCTCGTGCGCTTCGCCGCGGTGTCGTTCGCCCTCATCGAGGCGGCCCTCGGTATCATCGGTGGACTCTCCGTCCTCGCGCTGTACCTCGCGTTCGCCTTCATGAACGTCTACACCGCGGCAATGGTGATCGTCGCCTTCGTCATCGGGGCGCTCATCGGGGCGGAGATCCCGCTCCTCATGGAACTCGTGCAGAGGATCCGCGCGCAGAAGGCCTCGAGTGCGGCCGCGGACCTGTTCGCCGCGGACTACGTGGGTGGTCTCGTCGGTGGCCTCGCGTTCCCGTTCGTCCTGCTCCCGCTCCTCGGTCTGCCCCGCGGGGCCCTCGTCGTCGGCGCGGTGAACGCGATCACCGGCATCGCGATCGTCCTGTGGCTGTACCGGCGGCAGGTCGCCCGGCGGACCCGCGTGGGGCTGGCGGCGGTGCTCACCGTCATCCTCGTCGTCCTCGGTGTCGCGTGGGCTTTCACCGATTGGATCGAGGTGACCGGACGGCAGAAGCTCTACCGGGATCCCGTGATCGTCGCCGAGCGCTCGGAGTACCAGGACATCGTCGTCACCCAGCACCTGCGCACGAAGGACACCCGCCTGTTCCTCAACGGTGATCTCCAGTTCGCCAGCCAGGACGAGTACCGCTACCATGAATCGCTCGTCCATCCGGTGATGAACGGTCCGCACGCGCGCGTGCTCGTCCTCGGCGGTGGCGACGGCATGGCGATCCGTGAGGTCCTCAAGTATCCCGACGTCGAGAAGGTCACGCTCGTCGACCTCGACAGCGCCGTCGTGGATCTCGCGCTCTACGACGAGACGATCTCCTCCCTCAACGGGCGGTCCTTCGAGGACCCGCGGGTCGACTACGTCTCCGCGGACGCCTTCACCTGGCTCAAGGAGAACCGGACGGAGCCGTACGACGTCGTCATCGCGGATCTGCCGGACCCGGACGGGGAGGCCACCGCGAAGCTCTACACGATCGAGTTCTACGGGCTCGTCGCCGCGCACATGGCGCCGGGGGCGCGCATGGTCGTCCAGTCCGGCTCCCCCTACTTCGCCGCCGAGGCGTACTGGGGCATCGGGGAGAGCGTCGCCGAGGCCGGCTTCGCCACCACGCCGTACCACGTGGACGTGCCGAGCTTCGGGGACTGGGGGTATCACCTCGCGCAGCTCGGTTCCACGGCGCCGGAACTCGCGGTTCCCCCGGACGTACCCGCGGACCTGCGGTTCCTCACTCCCGAGGTGCTCGACGCCTCGACGGTGTTCCCACCGGACCGGTCACGGGAATCGGTCGGCACGCCGGAGCCGTCCTCGCTGCTCCACCCGCGGGTCATCGACCAGGAGCGGGGTGCCTGGGTAGGGTACTGACATGTCCGCCACGACGACGTCCGGAACCCGTACTGTCCTGCTCGTCCACCACTCCCCCACGGCCGCGACCGGGGCACTCGCGCAGGCGGCGCGGGACGCTTTCGCGTTCGAGGAACTGGGCGAGGTGGATCTGGTCGAGGTGCCGGCACTCGAGGCGACGGCCGAGCAGGTTCTCGCCGCGGATGCGTACGTCCTCGGCACGACCGCGAACTTCGGGTACATCTCCGGGGCGCTCAAGCACTTCTTCGACTCGACGTACGACGACGTCCGCGAGCCGACCGCCGGCCGGCCGTTCTCCTTCTGGATCCACGGCGGCTACGACACGACCGGCGCAGAACGTGCGATGGAGGCGATCACGACGGGGCTCGGCTGGAAACTCGTGGCACCGCCGGTCGTCTTCACCGGCGAGGTCGAGGACCCCCACACCGAGGCGGTCACGGAGATGACCGCGACGGTGGCGGCCACACTGCTGTGACGAGACCCCGCCGAGAACACCGAGG
>NZ_BAAANO010000004.1:88559-100719 GCF_039529845.1 Brevibacterium samyangense
GGGCCCTCGGTGTGCAGGGCTCTCGGCGCCCCGTGCGGGAAAGGTCAGTACCCCGCCGTCGCTCCTGCACCAGCGGCGATGACCGCGAGAACGATCATGAGGATGACGTAGAGCACCCAGAGGCACACGAAGACGATGCCGAGGATGAAGCCCCACTTGCCGAGCGCGTTGTCGGCGAGGCCGGCCTCACGCGACTTCTTGCGGGCGATGAAACCGAGGATGATGCCCACGGGCGCGAACACGAACGCGAACACGAGGGCGAGGATGCCCATGGTCTGGCCCGGGTCCTGCGCGGGGGCACCTGCGGGCTGCTGGTTGTATGCCGGCGGCTGAGCGTTGTACTGATCAGACATCACTGACTCTCTTTCTCAGGGGTCGAAGCGGTGCGAACGGGACCACCTTAACCAGCAATCCACCTTGGGAACGGGGTAAATCGGCTCGTGTATCAGGACCGACACGAAACCGACTCGATTTCGGTATTTCCCAGCCATTTCTGTGTGGACGGTCACGGATCTGTGCCTCGGATCGCGTTCGCCCACCTCGGTACAGCTCCGTCCGCAGCCGGAGACACTGCATGACCCGACGTGACACCGCACGTCACACGGGGAACATCCCGACTCCCGACTCTGTTGCACTGCACGGGTGACGCCTGCACGTCACCCGTGCGTGCGGCCGGGCTCGAACGGAGCCCGGGCATGCACGAACGCGTTCCACCGCACACGGACGAGGAGCCCCGACATGATGGTCGACATGCGTCGCGCAGACGGATGCTGGGAAGTCGCGATCGACAAGCGTCCCGTCGGCACGTTCATGCGCATGACCGACGCCGTCGCCTTCATCGAACGCACCATCGCGCGCCACCACGGCGATTCCCGCACCACGAGGAGTCGGAACCGCCGAGCGGCCTGAGGCCCCGTCCGGGGCCCACCCCGCGTTCCCCGAAAACGCCGCCGAGGTCACCCCTCCTTCGAGGAGAACCACCGTGCGGGTTCCTCCCCCATGTCCCAGAAGACGCCCGCCATGATGCCGAGCGCGCTGTCGAGGATCGGCACGAGGATGTGCTCGTTCGGTGCGTGCTGGTTGCAGCCGGGGTAGGAATGCGGGATCCACACCGTCGGCAGGCCCAGCCCCTCGGTGAATGCGGTGTTCGGGATGGTGCCGCCGAGGTTCGGCTGCACTGCCGGTTCCTGCCCCGTCGTCGCGGTGAGGGACTCGATCGCGGCTCGAACCACCTCGGCGTCGGGATCGAGCCGCGTGGCGCTCTCCCGGATCTCGTGGGGCACATCCACCTCGATCCCGGTGAATCCCTGTTCGGTAAGAAACGCCTCGACGTCCTCCTTCAGGGTGAGCACCTGCGTGCCGACGACGTACCGCAGTTGGAGGAGCGCTGCCGCATATCCGGGGATCGCGTTGACCGGCGACTCCGGATTACCCGCCTCGAGGGCGAGCACCTCGAGGCCGTTCCATCCGAGGGTCTTCTCCTGGTGGGTGAGGCCCGGCTCGCCCCACGTCGGGTCGATCTCGGGAGCTCCGGGTTCCACGACCTCGGGGAGTTTCGCGAGGGTCTCCCGCACGGACTCCGGGATCTGCGGCGGGCGCAGGGACGGGATCCGGATGACTCCGTCCTTGTCGACGAGTGCATTCACCGCCGCGGCGATCGTCGTCGCGGGGTTGCGGAGCTTGCCGCCCCAGTTGCCCGAGTGGTGGTTGCCCTCGCGGGCGTGGAACCGCAACCAGAAGTTGATGGCACCGCGGGAACCCATGAAGAGAGTGGGGACCTCGGCGGCGAGGCGCGGTCCGTCCGAACCGAGGAAGAGGTCCGCCGCGAGGATGTCGTCGCGGTGGGCCGCGCAGAAGTCGTGGAGACCGACCGAGCTGGATTCCTCCGCGGTCTCGATGAGCACCCGCACGTTGTAGCCGAGCGTGCCGCCGCGTGCGGCGATCACCTGTCCGAGCGCCTGGTGGTTCACGAGGTGCTGGCCCTTGTTGTCGGCCGAACCCCGGCCGTAAAACCGGTCCCCGTCACGGGTGAGAACCCACGGGTCGAGTCCCTCGGCCCATTCGTCGTCGTGGGCGAACTGCACGTCACCGTGCCCGTAGAGCAGCACCGTCGGGAGCGACGGGTCCTCGATGCGGGCTCCGACGAGCAACGGATGGTTCGCCGAGGCCGGGTTCTCGTGGACGGTGACCTCGAACCCCATGCCCTCGAGCTCGGGGCGGATGGACTCCTCGAGATAGGCGTGGGCGGCCGGCCCGTTGCCCCCGCCCTGACTCTCGGTGCGGTGAGAGACGCGTTCGGCGAGGAGATCGAGGAACGGTCCGTCGCTCAACAGTGCACGGGACGCAGCGATGGCACCGTCACGGGACGGTTCGACGTGTGGGGACACGAGGGGACTCCTGGGGGATCGGGCAGTGGGGCTGCCGGGCGGGGAATCGGTCACCCGACTGTGGTGTGTCGGGGCCCACAGGGAGGTGGGCACCCCCGATCATAGGGAAACCGGAGCCGACGTGGGCCACCTGCCCGGAGCCGGTCTCCGTGGGACCCTCCGCAGGGCCCTGCGCCGGGAAGCCCCCCGCCCCCGGTTCGGCCGCTCACCAGCGGGAATGCACCTGTGCGCGGATCCGGGAGTCGTAGAGCTCCTCCACCGCGTCGAGGAATTCCGGCGACAGCGCAGGAACGTCGCCGGCCGCCGCGTTGCTGCGTGCCTGGTCCGCGTGACGCGCGCCCGGAATGACGGTGCTCACCCCCGGTTGCTGCGCGGCCCACGCGAGTGCGGCGCCGGCGGGTTCGAGCCCTTCGGCACGAGCGAGTTCCGCGAACTCGGCAGCGATATCGACCGCTCGAACTGCTTCGACCACCTCAGGTCGCAATCGGGTGCGGTTGCCACTGTTCAGGTCGCGATTGACGGTGAGGTTTCCGCGAGATCGCGCAGACAATCGCGATCTCAATGGGCTCACCACGCTGAATCGCGATCTCGATTCGCCGCCCAGCTCATGGGGGGACGAGGAGTTCGAAGACATGCCGTACCGGGCAGCCTCTGACGGCATCCCACTTTCAGCTGTGCGATCTGGCACGATCCAGCCGCCTGAAATCGTGCCGAAGTGCGCAGCTGATTCCGGAATCGTGCCGAAGTGCGCAGCTGGTTCCCGCCGCACCGCACCGCCCCCGGGAACGAGAAACGGCCCCGGACTCGGAAGTCCGGGGCCGTTCACACGGCGGAGGATAGGGGATTTGAACCCCTGAGGGCGTTAACCCAACACGCGTTCCAGGCGTGCGCCATAGGCCGCTAGGCGAATCCTCCGTGAAGAACAGTACAGGAACGGATGACGCGGAATCCAATCGAGACCACCTCCGCCCTGTGTGAGGCGTACCACCCCGGCTCCGGGCCCCATCGATTGTCCAAGCCGCGCGCGAATCCCTATACTCGAATACGGCTCTTCGCGTGGCGTCATCCAGCGAACTCCCCCAGGTCCGGAAGGAAGCAAGGGTAAGTTGGCTCTGGCGGGTGCGCGAAGAGTCCTTTATTTTGCCCGCACATGCGAGCGCTTCGCCGCCTATTGAAATCACCGAACGACCGATAAGGTACGTTTTATGGAAGCAATGTCGCTTTCGCCCGGTGACCGGCAGCATGCGAGACCTCGGATCTGGCCCCTCTTCCTGGCGACCTTTCTCTCGACCTACACCTTCGCGGTCGCCAATATCTCCGTGCCCGGAGTGCAGGCCTCCCTCGGCGTGAACGGTTCGCAGACCGCCCTCATGATCGGGGCGTACACCGTGTCCTTCGCCGCCGGCCTCATCATCTGCGGCCGTCTGGGCGATCGGTACGGGCGGCGCCGGCTCTTCCGCATCGGTACCGCGTCGATGATCGTCACCTCTCTCATCACCGCCGCTGCGCCGAACCTCGGCCTGCTCATCCTCGGCAGGCTCCTCCAGGGCGTCTCCGCCGCGATCACCACCCCGCAAATTCTCGCCTCGGTCCAGGCGATGCTCACCGGCCCCGCCCGGTCCCGTGCGATCGGCATGTACAGCATCGTCGCGGGCGTCGGGACGATCGGGGGCCAGATCCTCGGCGGCCTCATCAACAGTCTGTTCCCCGTCGAGTACGGCTGGCGCGCTGCGATGCTCTCGATCGGCCTCATCGCCGCGATCGCACTCGTCGGCACGCTGTGGCTGCGCGATACCCGCTCCCCGAACCCCGAGGGGCTGGATGTCACCGGCAGTATCGTCGTCGCCCTCACCCTGTTCGTCCTCATCACCGGCCTCACGAATGCCTCGAGCGTCGACCCCACCCATCCGTGGTCCGAACCCCTCACGCTCGTCTCCACGCTCGCCCTCCTCGTGCTCGCCGTCGGCGGCACCTTCCTGCTGTGGCAGCACATCCGGGGTCGCGCCCTCGCGCAGAAGCCCTCGGTGCTGCCGCTCCACGTCATCCGCGAGCCGGGTGTCCGGATCGGCGTCACCCTCGCCGCCGTGTTCTTCTGCATGCTCGGCGGCTTCATGTACAACTTCGCGGTGCTCACCCAGCAGGGGTTCGGTTGGTCGCCCCTCAAGGGCGGCATCGCCCTCCTCGCCCTCGCCGGGTCCTTCGTCCTCGCGTCCTCCTTCGCCACCCGCCTCCACGACCTCTGGGGTCCGAAGGTCCTCGTCATCGGTGCCGGGGTGCAGAGCATCGGCCTCGCCGCTCTCGCGGTCCTCGCGTTCTCCCCGACGAGCAACGACACCTTCCTCTGGCTCTTCCAGATCTGCGCACTCTTCACCGGGGGCGGCCAGGGCCTCATGATGGGCCCGCTCGTCTCCGTCGTCATGAACACGGTCCCCACCCGCGTCGCCGGCCTCACGGGAGGGCTCGTCGCCACCGGGCAACAGGCGGGGATGGGTCTGGGCGTCGCCACGCTCTCGAGCTTCTTCACCTTCGCGAGCGACCACGTCCCCGTCCGCACCGCGTTCGGCCTCACCGTCACTCTCACGATCGCCGTCTCCTGCCTCTTCGGGCTGCTCGCGATGCAACTCGTCCGGCCGGTCCCGGGCACCGCTGCCGGGGCGGCGGCGGAACCCGCCTGAGGAACCGGAGCCGAGGCGCCGCACGGCTGAGCTCCCGACCGGCACCTCCGTCACGATTCAGCAACACCCGAAACCGCCGTTTCCCCAGGTCAGCGGGTATGAACAGTCGAGTAACCACGGTCCTGCTCGTTGCCGTTCGCCAATCCGTGACATTCGGCTCTCTACTGTTGGATCCGCGGTGTTTCCGACCGGCGGTGCAGGTGATCTGCGGCGCCGGCGCACGGGCGACGACGCCTCCCACCGCACTCCCGTCCTCCTGCCCGTCCCTTTCGAGTTCCAGAGAAGAAGGCCCCGTGTTCCGTCGACGTCTCCTCGGCACCGCTCTTGCAGCCGCCGTCCTCCTCTCCGCCTGCACGAACGGCGGCACCCCGGACGACTCGCGTTCGGCGGACACCACGGCGAGCGCCTCCCCCACCCCCACCGTGAGCCCGGAACCGACGGTGACCGTCGCCGGTGAACCGGCGGACAGCACGCCGGAGCTCGAAGCGGGCACCCACCTCGAACTCGCGATCGACGGTGGCGAGTTCACGGAGGTCGAACTCGTCGACACCGGAAACGACCGGGTGCCCGCGGACGACGGCGAACTCACGACCCCGGACGCGACCACTGCCACCCCGACGCCGACCGGGGCGAGCACCGGCACGTCGGCAGAGGACGCGACCGGCGCACCCGCCTCGGAGACCACCGAGGACGCCGAGGCCGGCGGCACCACGGAGCCCACGGAGGCCGCCCCGGAGGCGACGGGATCCGCCGACCCCGCGGGCGCCTCGGCGACGGAGACAGCGACCGCGACTGCCACGGCCGGCGCGACCGCGAGCGATTCGGCCACTTCGACCACCACCCCCGAGGCGGAGGAACCCGGCACCCTCTGGACCTCGGACGCCGGCCTCGCCGGCGGCAAGGAGTACGCGTGGACGGCGACCGCAGTGACGCCCGACGGTGCCGAACACGAGTTCTCCGGCACCGTGACGACCGCGGAGGCGACGGGGTCCACCGTTCGCGCCCGGTCCGTGCTCGGTGACGACGCCGTCGTCGGTGTCGCGGCGCCGATCATCATCGACTTCGCCTCGATCGTCGACGAGGAGTACCGGAACGACGTCGAACAGCGCCTCACGGTGGAGGCGACCGACGCCGACGGAAAGCCCCTCGAGGTCGAGGGATCCTGGGCGTGGCTGCCGGACAAGGACGGCGCCTCCCGGATCCACTACCGGACGAAGGAGCACTGGCCGGCTTACACGGACGTATCCGTGTCGCTGCCCTTCGAGGGCGTGCAGTTCTCCGCGGACACGCAGGGATCGCGCGACATGACGCTCGATTTCGAGATCGGGCGGGAGCAGATCGTCGAGGCCTCCGCGGAGACCAAGCGCATGGTCGTCACCCGCGACGGGGAGGAGATCTGGGACTGGCCGACCTCCCTCGGCTCCCCCGAGGCACCGTCGTTCAACGGCCCGCACATCGTCATGTCGAAGGCCGCGCACTACGTGATGACGAGTGAGCGCTGGGGATACGAGACGCCGACGAACTGGGCGGTCCGCATCCACAACAACGGCGAGTTCGTCCACGGCGCTCCGTGGTCGGCGAGCTCGCACGGCGTGCGGAACGTGAGCCACGGCTGCATCAACCTCACGGACGAGCGGGCGTACGAGTACTACCAGTCGGCGATCTACGGCGACCCCGTGAACATCACCGGGTCCTCTGTCGACCTCACGATCGACTCGGGCGAGGTGAGCGACTGGGTCTACACCTGGGACCAGTGGACGGAGCTCTCGGCGCTGAGCTGAGCTCTCGGCGCTGAGCTGAGCACTCGGTGTTGAGCAGGGCTCTCAAGACCCACATCACCCCGAAGATGAGTTCGTTCTCATCGCGGATTCACGTGCGCCTCACCGGCGGTCGACACGATGGGGGTGTTCGACGGCCCCGGGGAATCCGGGCCGACCGCAACCCGCAAAGGATGCAGCCATGCCCAGCACCTCGTCGCTCCCGATCCTCTCGACCGAACCGACCACCCACCTCGAGGCCCTCACCCCGCAGCGCCTGCGCCGCGCCAAGTTCGCCTACACCACCCGGTACGCCCAGAACTACGCGTTCAACACGCTCGCGACGGGTGACGAGCTCTTCCTCCTCTCCGGCGACACCGTCCGCCCCGCCGCCGGCGACGTCGTCCTCGCCCGGATCGTCGAGATCGGCAAGCAGGAGAAGGTCGAGGGGCCGCAGTCCCGCCGCGCCACGCTCTTCGAGGGCGACGAGGTCGTCCTCGCCTACGGCAACCGCTACGCCGCCGACCAGTACCACGCGGTCGTCCCCGACTCCCTCGAGGAGTGCCACATGGTCGCCGCCGGTGGTGTCGCCGGACGGGTCATCGAACAGAACGCGATGGTCGACGACGCGACACGCATCCAGCCGAACGGCATCCTCGCCACTGCCTACGGAAAGCTCTCCACCCAGGACGTCGCCCGTCACCGCCTCGACCTCGCGGACCACTCGACGACCGGCCGCCCCACCGTGATCGCCGCGTTCGGCACCTCGATGAACTCCGGCAAGACGACGACCGCCGCACACCTCGTCCACGGCCTCGCCGCCGCCGGTCACACCGTCGGTGCCGCCAAGGTCACCGGCACCGGGGCCGGCAACGACCCAGGCTACTTCGCCGATGCCGGCGCCGCCGAGGTCCGCGATTTCACCGACTTCGGCTTCCCCACGACCTTCAAGCTCGACTACGACCACGTGAAGGCCCTCCTCACGAACACCGTCCGCGAACTCACCGCGTCCGGATGCTCCGTCATCGTCGTCGAGATCGCCGACGGTCTCTTCCAGGGCGAGACCCGCCGCCTCGTCGAGGACCCCGTGTTCGCCGGGACCGTCGACCGCGTCGTGTTCTCCGCCTCCGACTCCCTCGGCGCCGTCGCCGGCGTCGACTTCCTCACCTCCCGCGGGATCGAGGTCTCCGGCGTGTCCGGCCTCCTCACCGCTTCTCCCCTGCTCGAGGCCGAGGCGCGGGTCGCCGTCGACGTCCCCGTCGTGAATACGATCGACCTCGCATGCCCCGAGGTCGCTCTGTCCGTCTCCTTCGTCGAGGCGCCCGCCGGGGCTCCTGGCGAGCGCGCATGAGCACAGGGGAGGCCGAGGCCACCGACCGGGCGACCCGCGCCTCGGCGGCGCAGGCCCTGCCCGCCCTCCTCGAGGGCGGCCGCCGGCGCATCATGGCGCTGCTCATCGTGTGCGGACTCGCCACCGCGGCCCTCGCGGGCCTGAGCGCGTGGGCGACGAACGCCGCGATGAACGGCCGAGGCGCCGGCTGGCTCGGTGCCGTCCTCGCCTCGGCGCTCGGGGTCGGGGCCGTCCGAGCCGGGGAACGGATCCTCGCCGAACGCTTGGGACAGAGCTACATCCATCGGATCCGGGTCGACCTCGTCGCCACCGCCCTGCACGGGGCGAGCGCGACCTCACCGGGTGTGCTCATCGCCCGGACGACGAACGACCTCACGGCGGTGAAGAACTGGGTGTCGCTCGGGATCGCACCGATGATCACCGCCGTCCCGCTCGTCCTCGGTGTCCTCGTCGTCCTCGCGCTCATCCATCCGGCCGCGGCCTTCGCACTCGCATTCGTCGTGTGCGTCCTCGTCGCCGTCCTCGCGCTCTCCTCCGACGTGCTGTACGAACGGGCGCGGACGGTGCGGAAACACCGGGGGCGGCTGGCGTCGGCGACCGCGGACACCGTCGGTGCGCTCGAGGCGATCCGCGCCGCCGGGGGCGAACGCCGGGAGACGAACCACATCGACCGGCTCGGGGCGAAGGTCGCGCAGGCCGCCGTGCACCGCTCCCGGGTCACGGGCCTCCTGCGCGGCGCCTCGGCGGCGGCTGCGGCGCTCGCGACGGCAGGGGTCGTCGTGGTCGGGGTGAGCGGTGCACTCACCCCCGCGCAGACGACGTCCGCGCTGCTCGTCGTCGGGATCGTCGCCACCCCGCTGCTCGACCTCGGGCGGGTCGTCGAGTACCGGCAGAACTTCAAGGCGGCCCGGCGCGTGCTCGTCCCCGCGCTCGCGGGCGTGCCGCTCGGGAACCGGAGCGACGGCAGCGCGGCGCCCGGCGTCGGTGACGGCAGCGGCGTCGGGAACGGCTCGGACGGAGCCGGGTCCGTGTACGGCCACCCCGCGGTCGACGAACGCACCCTCGCGGTGGACCTCGCGTTCGAGGAGGCCAACGCCGACGGCTTCTGGACCTTCTCCTCGTACGGGCTCGAGTTCTCCGGTGGCCGCCGCGTCCCGGATCTCGTGGCGCGACCCGGCAACCGGGTCCTCATCGACGCGGACGACCCCGAGGACGCCCGCACCCTCGTCCAGGCGATCGCCGGGATCGCGGAGACGGAGGCCGGCACGGTGCGGATCGCGGACATCGCGATGGACCGTGCGGAGGGCCGGGACCGGCGGCGCGTGCTCGGCCTCGCTCGGGGCACGGACCTCCTGCCGCGCGGATCGATCGACCGGGCCGTGCGCTACCGGGAGCCGGATTCCTCGCCCGAGGAGGCCCGGCCGCTCATCGAACGACTGGGACTCGCCGAGTCGGTCGACGCCCTGCCGAAGAAGGAGCGGACGCTCCTCGTGCGCGGCGGCGAACCGCTCACCGCGCCGCAACGCGCGCTCGTCCACGTCGCACGTGCCGCTTTCGGCTCCCCCGACGTCCTCGTCCTCGACCGGATGGCCGAGGCGCTCGACCCCGCGGGACTCGAGGCCGTCGGGGCACTCGTCCGGGACTACCCGGGGGTCGTCTTCACGACCGATCGGGTCCTTGCGGAGGGGCCGGCGCAGGAACAGGGTGGTGCCGGCTGGCGCGTCTGGACGGTGTGAGCGCCCGGCGTGCCCCCTACCGCCGGTCCTGCCGGGGGACGATGACGCGGCGCACGACGATGAGGACGCTCGCGGCGAAGGGCACCGCCATGATCGCCCCGAGAACTCCCGCGAGGCCGGCGCCCGTGAGTGCCGCGATGATGACGACGGACCCGGGGATGTTCACGGCCGCCTTCATGATGCGGGGGCTCAACAGGTACGCCTCCACCTGCATGTAGAAGAGGTAGTAGATCCCCGCCACGAGTGCCATTCCCGGTGACACCATGAGGCACGAGAACACGATGATGATCGACCCGGTGAGCGTGCCGACGAGCGGGATGAGCGAACCGAGGAACGCGATGAGCGCGAGCAGCGCCGGCAGTGGTGCGCCGAGGAACGACAGGACGACGAACGACAACACGCCGTTGATCGCCGCGAGGCTCACCTGGCCGAGGACGTACCGGCCGACCGAGCGAGTGACCTCCTCCGTCACCTCCTTCACGAGGGCGCGGCGACTGCGGGCGACGAGCGAGTACGCACCGGACTTGATGGCCGGCAGTGTCGCGGTGAAGTAGACGACGAGGATCATCACGACGATCGCCCCGGTGAGGAACCCGGCGATCCCGGCACCGACCGCCACGACGCCTCCGCCGATCGACGTGACGTTCGCGGGATCGGCGACCCAGTCTCCGAGTGCCGCGAACACCGCGTCGATGTCGACCGCGCCGCCCAGGCGCATTTCGAGGTCGATCACCCAGTCGACCGTCGCGATCTCCGCGATGATCGTCGGCAATTGGCCGATGAACGACTGGATCTGGGTGATGAGCGTCGGCAGGACGAGAATGCCGACGGCGACGGCGAGCGCCACCACCGCAATGAGAACGCACACGACCGCGAGCGTCCGATGCACCCCGCGCTTCACGAGGAACGCGACGACCGGTTCGAGGCCGAGCGCGAAGAACAACGCGATCCCCACATAACTGATGACGGTGCTGATCGACCCGACGCTCGCGAGCAACCACCACGCGATGCCGCCGCCGAGGACGCCGGTGAAACCCAGCCAGAAACCGGAACCGATCGTGAGGAAACCGTGCTTCCGGCCGTCTCCGTCCTCGACGTCGCGAGGGGCGCTTCCCGCCGTGCCGGGGCTGCCCGGGCTGCCGGGCACCGCGTGGTCCGCCGGACCGCCGGTCACCCCGGCTGCTCCGGAGACCCCGGCCCCCGCGGAAGCCTCGGCCGCGTCGGAGGCGAGGGGCGCTCCCGAGGTGCGGGGCGCCTCGGCCGTGGAGTCCGCGGAGTCGGGAGCGCCGCCGGGCACGGGAGTGTCCCCGGTGGTCGGCTGGTCTCCCGAGGACGGCGTCATGCGGTCAGTCTAGGAAGCGAATCCGGCACACGGGAGATGTGTCCGCCACGGTGTGTCCGTGCACGGGCCGCGAGGCCCCGAGTAGGTTCGTGGGTCATGGAACCCTACGAACGACTGTCCCGGGTGGAGCGGTGGGAGCGGCGGATGGAGATCCCGCTCCTGCTGCTCGCCGTCGCCTTCGTCGCCGCCTACGCGATCTCGGTCCTCTCCCCCGACCTCGATCCGGACCTCGAGACCGTCGTCCGGCTGGTCTCCTGGACGACGTGGGTGGCGTTCGGCGCGGACTTCCTCGTCCGCATCGTGCTCGCGGAGAACCGCCTGCGGTACGTGACTCGTCACTGGTACGACGTCATCCTGCTCCTCGTTCCCGCCTTCCGACCGCTGCGCCTGTTGCGCATGCTCGGCACACTCCGCGTCCTCAACCGGGTGTTCGCCCGGCGGCTCGCGGGCCGGCAGGCGGCGTACGTCGTGTGCGCCGCGGTGCTCTGTGTGTTCCTCGGTGCGCTCGCGGTCCTCGACATGGAACGCCACAGTCCCGACGCGAACATCACGACCTACGGTGACGCCCTGTGGTGGGCGATGGTGACCTCGACGACCGTCGGGTACGGCGATTTCTACCCCGTGACGACGGGTGGCCGCCTCGTCGCGGTCGGACTCATGATCATGGGCATCGCTCTGCTCGGATCCGTCACCGGTACGTTCGCCACCTGGCTCGTCGAGGCGGTGAAGAAGGAGAACGCCGAACGCGACCGGATCCGCGCGGAGCACGAAGCCCAGGAGGCCGCCCAGGTGGCGGCGGGTGCTGCCTCCTCCACGGCCGAGGCGTCCCGCACCTCCGAGACGCCGCCCACCACCCGGCAGGAGCCGGGTGCCGAGGACCCGGACGCGGGCGGCGGTGCCGCCTGTCCCGAG
>NZ_BAAANO010000004.1:100804-115751 GCF_039529845.1 Brevibacterium samyangense
CCGCAGGGAATCGCGACCTCGGCGCGACCCCTCCCTACGCTGTCGTCGATCGTGCGGGATTCCGCCGAGAATCCGCACGATCGACGACAGTGAACGCCCCGATGGGCGGGGCCGGGGGCGTCCTCAGTTCTGCGGGGCGGCGGGGCGGCTGCGGCGCAGCAGCAGGGAGATGACGAATCCGGCGCCCATGAGGCCGACGCCCGTCCAGGTGACGCCCAGCCACCCGAAGTGTTCCCAGGCGAGCGGCGTGAGGTTACCGCTGATCGACGAGCCCACGTAGTACGTGAGCGTGTAGAGCGAGGCCGCCTGTGCGGTGACGCCCGTCGTCGCGACGGCGCGGGACGCCACCCACGCGGACGCGAGCGAATGCATGATGAAGAACCCGATCGCCATGATCGCCATGCCCGTGATGATGAGGACGAGCGGCCTCGGCGCCATGAGGAGCACTCCGAGGATGCCGAGGAGCGGCCCGAACGGCAGAACCGCCCGGAGGGAGTACCGGTCGGCCGCGCGCCCCGCGAGGACGGAGCTGTATCCCGCGATCGGGTACACGAAGTAGAGCAGACTCACCGCACCGATCGACAGCAGGTACGGTGCCTCCTCGAGTCGGAAGCCGAGGGAGTTGAAGGTGCCGATGAACGTGCCCATCCCGAGCCCGCCGGTGACGTACAGGCCGACGAGCACCGGGTCCTTGAGCGCTCTTCCGAACTTCCGCACGAGCAGCCCGACCGAGTCCCGGTGCGGGGTGAAACCGCGGGACTGGGGCAGGAGGATCCAGCACAGGACCGCGCAGATGCTCGCGAGGACGGCGGTCGCGAGGATGCTGAGGTTCGAGGCGCCCATCGGCAGCACGTCCGCGAGTCCCGTCCGGTCGACGACCTCGATGACACCCGCGGACACGATGCGTCCGCTCAGACCCCCGAGGGTCGTGCCGAAGATGTAGATGCTCGTCGCGGTCGTCGCATAACTGCGGTGGATCTCCTCCTTGAGGTACACCGCGGCCGTTCCCGGCAGCCCCGCGAGCACGAAGCCCATGAGGAACCGGGCGACGAGGAACCACGTCCAGTCACCGATGAACGCCGTGAGGATCCCGAGGACCGAGGACGCGAGCAGTGAGAACCGGATGAGCGTGACACGGCCGAGGCGCTCGGACACCGGCACCGCTGCGATGAGACCGATCCCGAGCCCGACTGTGGAAACGGACACAGAGAGGGCTGCCTGGGACGGTGTGATGCCGTATTCGCGCGTGAAGTACGGAAGAATTGCCTGCGTTCCGTAGAGCAGGGTGAACGTGGCGATCCCGGCGACGAGGAGCCCGATCTCGATCCTCTTCGTTCTCGGATCGCCCTTCGGATAGCCCTCGAAATCACTCACGGGTTCTCACTCTAGACCCCGCGCCGCGAACCCCTGCCTCCACCATCGACCGAAAGGTTCCCGTCATGACCCCGCACGCACCTGGGCAGCCGGAGCGCACACCTGCAGCTCCGGCGGTAAACCCCTCCGAAACACCCTCCGCCTCCGAGGCACTCGCCCGGTTCGCCTCCACCCGCGGCCCCTTCTACGCGACGATCCTCGCGGTCTTCTGCTGCGTCTTCCTCATCTCCAACATCGGTGCCACCAAGGTCATCGGCTTCGGCCCGATCGTCACGGACGGCGGTGCCTTCCTCTTCCCGGTCGCGTACATCCTCGGCGACATCATCAGCGAGGTGTACGGCTTCCGCGCCGCCCGCCGCGCAGTCCTCACCGGCTTCGCGATGCAGATCCTCGCGACCGCGGTCTTCTTCCTCGTCCAGATCTCTCCTGCCGGCCCCGGTTACGAGAATCAGGCCGCGTTCGAGGCGACCCTCGGCTTCTACCCGCGCATCGTCCTCGCGTCGATCACCGGATACCTCGTCGGTCAGCTCCTCAACTCCTGGGTGCTCGTCCGGGTGAAGCGCGCGATGGGCGAGAAGCACCTGTGGGTGCGCCTCCTCACCTCCACCGGTGTGGGCGAGGCCGCCGACACCCTCATCTTCTGCACCGTCGCCTTCGCCGGAGTCATCCCCGGCTGGGACTTCCTCAATTACGTCATCACCGGATTCGTCTACAAGGTCGCCGTCGAGGTGATTCTCATGCCCGTCACATATCGGGTCATCACGATGGTGAAGCGCAGGGAACCGACGTACGGCGAGGAAACCGTCTGAGGCCACCCTCGGACGAGGGACCTCCCCGGGGGCCGGGCCGCGTCCACGGTCCGGCCCTCCCGAGTTCGCATGACCGGACCGGCGGTCCCTGCGCACCCGACGCGCGTAGCGTCGGTACCAGGATCCACACCGACCGGTGCTCACCACCGGGCCGGTCATGCAGAACGAAGACGCCCATGGACATCGACGCAAACGTGACAACACCGGCCGGCCGGACGCTCTCCGGCGCCCTCATCGGCACCGCGCTCGGAACCCTCGGAGGAGTCGTCGCCACAGGAGCGGCCTTCTACGGCCGGTCCCTGTGGACGATCCGCAAACAGTCGAGCGCCCACCCGAAGTTCTGGCGGGCGCGCCTGGCCGAACACGACGAGACCGCCCACGAGGCCGCGGATCTGCTCAACTACGTGGTGCTCGGCGATTCGGCCGCCTCGGGAGTCGGGGTCGCGGACCCCGAACGCGGGTACGTCGTCCACGTCGAGAACGAACTCGCGGAACTCACCGGCAGGCCCGTGCGCACGACGAACCTCTCGGTGCCCGGCGCCAGCTCGTGGCTGCTCATGGAACACCAGTTGCCGTTGTTCGACAACGTGCAGGCGGAACTGAGGGAGACCACCGGCCGAGGCGCCGACATCGTCACGTGCATCATCGGCGGCAACGACATCATCGACCCGAACTTCACACTCGAGGGATTCGAGTGGACGCTCGTGCGGCTCTTCGCAAAACTCCCCGCGGGCACCGTCGTGAGCACGATCCCGAGCTTCGGAATCCCTCCCTACGAATCACGGGTGCGCGCCGCGAACGACCTCATCCACGCCGAGGTCATCAAACACGACCTCGTCCTCGCCGATCTCTACGTGGAGACCCGCAAATTGTGGCCGGTGAAGTACTTCTTCCACTGCTCCGGCGACTTCTTCCACCCCAACGCCCGCGGGTACCGGCTGTGGGGCGACGTCGTGTGGTCCGGCGTGCAGGAGGCCTGGCACTTCCACCAGGAGACCACGGATCAGGACAACGCCGTCATTTCTTCGCGTAGTAGCGACCCAGCACCTCGGCCTTGACCTCGGAGAAGGTCCCGTCCTCGATCGAGGCGCGGATCCGGTCGACGAGGTCGAGCACGAAGTACTCGTTGTGGATCGTGCACAGGGTGGAGAAGAGCATCTCCTTCGCCTTGTACAGGTGCCGCAGGTACGCCCGCGAGTAGTTCTGGCACGTATAGCAGTCGCACTCGGGATCGAGCGGCGAGAAGTCCCGGCGGTACTTCGCTCCCGTGAGGTTGTACCGGCCGTCCCGGGTGTAGATCGCCGCATTGCGAGCCACCCGTGAGGGGGACACGCAGTCGAAGGTGTCCGCGCCCGCCTCGATCGCGGTGAAGAGGTCGTCCGGCTCGGAGATCCCGAGGAGGTGCCGGGGCTTGTTCTCCGGCAGTTCCTCGCACACCCAGCGGACGATCGTCCCGAGGTTCTCCTTCTCGAGCGCCCCGCCGATGCCGAAACCGTCGAAGTCCATCGCCCCGAGGTCCCGCGCCGCCTTCCGCCGCAGGTCCTCGTACTGGGCACCCTGGAGCACACCGAAGAGTGCCTGGTAGGGCCGGTGCGCGCGTTCCTCGGTGAGCCGTTGGTGCTCGGCCACGCAGCGTTCGGCCCACAGTCGGGTGCGTTCGAGCGATTCCTCCTGATAGCCACGGGTATTCACGAGAGTCGTGAGCTCGTCGAACGCGAAGATGATGTCCGCACCGAGCTGGTGCTGCACCTGCATCGACACCTCGGGCGTGAACCGGTGGAAACTGCCGTCGAGGTGCGATTTGAAGGTGACGCCGTCGTCGTCGACGTTCGCGCGGCGCTCCTTGCCGGCGGCGACCGCGTCGTCGTTCTGTTCGTCCGGGGTCTCCATCGAGATGACCTTCTTGAACCCGGAGCCCAGGCTCATCACCTGGAACCCGCCGGAGTCCGTGAACGTCGGACCGTGCCAGGCCATGAACTCCGCGAGACCGCCGGCCTCGTCGACGAGGTCCGGGCCCGGCTGCAGATAGAGGTGGTAGGCGTTCGCGAGAACCGCCTGCGCCCCGAGGTCGCGCACGTCGTCGGGCTTCACGGCCTTCACCGTCGCCTTCGTCCCCACCGGGATGAACGCGGGAGTCCGGATATCACCGTGCGGGGTGTGGATGACTCCCGTCCGGCCGCCCGTCTCCATCCGGGTCCCGACGTCGAATCCGAAAGCGGAGCGGTCGTTCACCGGGGCCGAGCCCGCAGCGGGCGGCTCCTGATTCTGCATCTGAGAAGTCACCGCCCCATTCTAGAAGGTCGATTAGGGTCTCCCCTGGTGACAGTGGTGGCCGTCACCACCCTCCCCCGCACCCCCACCTCCGTGAAAGGTCTCCTCCCCATGAAACTCGCGACCCTCGATCTCGGCACCCACACGATCGCCGCCCGGCAGGAGGCCGACGGCTACGTGCCGGTCCCCGGTTTCCCGGACGTCGCCGCGGTCCTCGCGGACCCGGCGGGACTCGAGAAGGCGCGGGGCGCCTCGGGCGGGGAGATCCCCACCGCCGAGTCGACCCTCCTGAGGCCGATCACCCGCCCGGGCAAGGTGTTCTGCATCGGCCTCAACTACCGCAACCACATCCTCGAGGTGGGCATGGAACTGCCCACGCATCCGACGGTGTTCACGAAGTTCGCGGAGTCGCTCGCGGACCCGTTCGCGGACGTCGAGGCGCCGGCCGAGGACGAGAAGCTCGACTGGGAGGGCGAACTCGTCCTCGTCATCGGGAAGTCCGGCCGTCGGATCCCGGCCGAGGAGGCCCACGAGTACATCGCGGGGTACACCGTCGGTAACGACTTCTCGATGCGCGGGTACCAGATGCGGACCGAGGAATGGGTGCAGGGCAAGATGTGGGAGGCCTCGAGTGCGATCGGTCCCGTGCTCGTCACCGCCGACGAGTTCGATCCCGCACAGGCGCGGATCACGACGCGCCTCAACGGCGAGGTGAAGCAGGACGACTCGACCGGTGACCTCGTGTTCGGGCCGGCCGACCTCGTCGCCTACCTCTCGACGATCATCACGCTGAACCCCGGTGACCTCGTCTTCACCGGCACCCCGGGCGGGGTCGGGATGGCCTCACAGACATGGATGAAGTCCGGCGACGAGATCTCCGTGGAGATCACCGGCATCGGCGAGGTGCGCAACCGGATCGTGTGAGCGGTCGCGGGCGCGCGAACGCCCGGCGAAAGCAGCACTTTGACGCCGGGGGTACAGGACGAACTGTGCCTCCGGAGTCAAAGTGTTGGAATCGCGCGTGTCCCGAAGCCGACGGTGCGCTGAGCCTGAGGAGGACCCCGGGAGCTCAGAGCGCGCGGAGCATCTTACCGGGGTTGAGAATCCCCTTGGGGTCGAGGGCGTTCTTGATCGCGAGGTGAAGCGCGCGGGAGGCCGGGTCGAGCTCCTTCGCGAGCCACTCGGCCTTGAGGTACCCGACCCCGTGCTCACCGGTGATCGTGCCCCCGAGTGCGAGTCCCGCCGCCATGATCTCCCCGAACGCCTCCTGCGCGAGGCGATTGGACTCCTCGGAGTCCTGATCGAAGAACACGCACGGGTGGAAGTTCCCGTCCCCGGCGTGGGCGCACGAGGCGATGAGATTGTCCGGGTAGCGCGCACTGATCGCATCGAGCGCGGAGGAGAAGTCGGCCATGCGGGCGAGTGGCACGCACACGTCGTCGACGAGTTCGCCGAGGTGCTCCCGGTGGCAGTAAGCCTCGATCGCGGGGCTGATGGCGCGGCGGGCTGCGACGAGGAGCTCGGAGTCGCGCGGGTCGTCCGAGTACGTGACGTCGGTGGCGCCGTTCTCGCGCGCGATCCGGCTGAAGGACTCGAGTTCCGCCTGTGCCCGCTCGGGGCTGCCGTCGCCGTTCGACTGCACGAGGAGCATCGCCCCGGTGCCGTCGTCGAGTCCGAAATCGCCGTACGCGTTGATCATCCCGATCGTGGGACCGTCGATGAACTCGAGCATGGAGGGCTGGGCGCCGGACTCCATGAAGGCGGTGACGGTGCGGGCTGCCGCAGTGCTCGTGGGGAACAGTCCGACGGCGGTGAGCGGGTCAGGCAGGGCCGGGACGAGGTCGAGGGTCACTTCGACGACGACCCCGAGCGTCCCCTCGGACCCGACGAAGAGGTGCGAGAGCTCGAAACCGGCCACGCCCTTCGCGGTCGGCCGGCCCACCGTCGTGAGCGAACCGTCCGCGAGCACGACCTTGAGGGACCGCACGTAATCGCGGGTCACCCCGTACTTCACGCAGCACAGGCCGCCGGCGTTCGTCGCGACGTTGCCGCCGATCGAGCTGATCGCGACCGAGCCGGGATCGGGCGGGTACGCGAGCCCGAAGGGTTCGAGGTGCTTCTTGAGGTCGAGGTTCACGACACCCGGCTGCACCGTCGCGGTCTTCTCGACCGGGTTCACGTCGAGCACCGCGTTCATCTTCGCGACGTTCAGGAGGATCGCGCCGTCCATCGCATTCGCTCCACCGGAGAGCCCCGTCCGCGCCCCCTGGGGGACGACCGGGACCGCGTGTGCGTGGGCGAACCGCAGGGTCGCCTGCACGTCCTCGATCGTCGCCGCCCGCACGAGTGCCCGCGCCTGCCCGACGGCGCAGAACAACGCCTTGTCCTCGGAGTGCGCGGCCACGACGTCGGGGTCGGTGACGAGTGCGCGGGGCGTGAGCGCCGCAGCGAGCGGTGCGAGGTCGAGGTCCGCGGACGGCGGGAGCAGTACGGCGGTCATGGGGCCTTCCTGAGGGGAACGAACGGGGAGGGGACGAGGAGAGGGGAAAGTGGTGCGGGGCGCCTCAGGCGCCGGGACCGCCGGCGGTGATCTCGAGGACACGCTCCATCGCGGCGGATTCACCGATGGAGATGCGGATGCCGCCGGGCAGTTTCCGCACGGCCAGGCCCGAGGCGGCGAACGCGGCTTCGAGGGACGCCGCCTCCTCGTCCGTGACGGGCAGCCACACGAAGTTCGCCTGGGCGTCCGGGATGTTCCAGCCCTGGGCGCGCAGGCCGGCGACGAGATCGTCGCGGATGGCGGCGACCTGCTTGGCCCGCACCTCCACCTCGGCGTAGCGCTTCACGGATTCGAGGGCCGCGGCCTGCGCCACCTGGGACACGGAGAACACGAGGACGGTGCGGCGCAGCTCCATGACGAGTGCGGGGTCCGCGACCGTGTAGCCGATCCGGAGTCCGGCGAGGCCGTGCGCCTTCGAGAAGGTGCGGAGGAGGGCGAGGTTCGGGAACCGGCGGGTGAGGGCCAGTCCGTCGGCCGCCTCGGGGTCGGTGCAGAACTCGAGGTACGCCTCGTCGAGGACGACGACGACATCGGAGGGCACCTGCGCGAGGAACTCCTCGAGTTCCGTGTGACGGAGAGCCGGGCCCGTCGGATTGTTCGGTGAGCACAGGAGAACGAGGCCGGTGTTCGCGTCGATCGCGGCGGCCATCGCCGGCAGGTCGTGACGGAAGTCCGCGGTGAGGGGAACGGGCTTCGCCTCGGCACCCTGGCGGGCGGCGAGCTGCGGGTAGAGCTCGAAGGACGGCCAGGGGAAGACCACGTTCTTCCCCGCCTCGAGGGTGGCGAGCGCGTAGGCGGAGAGCATCTCCGCACCACCGGCGGCGAACAGGACGTTCGCCTCCTCGACCCCGAGGTGCGCCGCGAGTGCCGAGGTGAGGGCACCGGCGCCGGGGTCCGGGTAGAGCGCCGGGTTGACGGCGGCCGCCGTGATCGCCTCGGTGACAGCGGGCAGCGGTGCGAGGTGGAGCTCGTTCGAGGAGAGCTTGTACGAGGTGATGCCCGCGGGTGCCGCTGCGGGCTTGCCGGGGACGTAGGCCGGAGTGGTCTCCAGGGCCTGGCGGAGGCGGAACTGCGTGGTCATGACGCTCATGTTTTCACACACTGGAACAATGGCGGCCATGGAGTCCACGTGGCGCGACGACGAACTACTGGGTGCACCGTACGAGTCCCGGGCGCTGCCGCTCGAGCAGGTGACGCCGATGGAGGCGGAGCAGGAGCAGGGGACACCGGGATCGGTGGGTTCGCGATCCGGTGAAGAATCCCTACCCACCGTCGAGGAACAGGCGACCCTCGTGGCGTACCGCGGACCGGTCGCGGGCATCGGGCCGGCGGCGGGACTCACCGTGCTGTTCGTCCACGGGTGGTCCGACTACTTCTTCCACACGAAGGTCGCGGAGTTCTGGGCGCGGCTGGGAGCGCACTTCTATGCGCTCGATCTGCGTGGGTACGGGCGCAGCCTCCTCGCGAAGGGGTTCGACGGCAACGGCCGGGCACTCGAGGACGGTCCGCTCGCCGGCACCGGGCTCACCACGCGGCCGGGATACATCGAGAACCTCGACGAGTACGACGAGGAGATCGGGCTCGCGCTCGAGGTGATCGCCGGTGAACACCCGGAGGCACGGCTCGTGCTCGAAGGGCATTCGACGGGTGGGCTCGTCCTCAGCCTGTGGGCGCACCGGCATCCGGGCAGGGCTGCGGCGCTGGTCCTCAACTCGCCGTGGCTCGAGTTCCAGTTCAGCACGACCGCGCGGAAGATCCTCCGGCCGCTGCTCGGGCTCGGTGGGCTCGGGAGCAAGCAGGCGTGGCGGACTCCACTGCCCATGCAGATGCCGAACTTCTACACGCTCGCGGTGGCAACGGCGATGGGCCGCCCGCCGTACGACCTGCGACTCAAACCGGCGGGCAGCTTCCCCGTGTACCCGGGATGGTTGAGTGCGGTGTTCGACGGGCACGCACAGGTCGAGGAAGGCCTCGCGATCGGTGCGCCCGTGCTCGTGCAGACCTCGACCGTGAGCTACCGGAACGCGGCGTACCGGCCGGTGATGAGCACGGCGGACATCGTGCTCGACGTCGATGCGATCGCCCGGCGTGCGCTCTCCCTCGGTCCGCTCGTCACCATCCAGCGCCTGCCGGGGGCGCTCCACGACATCCACCTGTCCTCCGCCCCCGTTGCGCTCGCGGCGCTCGAGGGGATCGAGAAGTTCGTCCGAGGGTTCGTCGCGCAGTAGTTCGGCCTACCATGGCGCCATGAGTGCAACTTCCTCCTCTCCCCTGTCCCCCGTCACCGGTGCCGCCGGTCCCGCCGCCGCTGAGGCGCCGCTCGAGTGGCACGAGCGCCTCGCCCTCCGCGCCCAGGGCGGACCGAGCGAGCTCTCGGCGATCCTCGCCCTCGCCGCCGCAGGTGGCGACCTCGTCGACTTCTCCGGCGGGTTCCCGGACACGACGCTCTACGACACCGATCTCCTCGGGGAGATCGCGGCGAAGCAGATCGGGACCCGGCCCGAGGTGGCGCTCCAGTACGCCTCGAACTGGGGGTTGCCGTCCCTGCGGGAGGCACTCCGGGCGGACATCGCGCGGAACCAGGGACACGTTCCGGGTGAGGACGAGCTCATGGTGACCTCGGGCGGGGTGGATGCGCTCACCCTCGCGTGCAAGGCGATGCTCGACGACGGGGACGCGGTCCTCGTCGAGGCACCCTCGTACCTCGGCGCCTTCAACGTCATCAGGTCGCACGGCGGTGAACCGGTGTCCATGCGCAACGACGAACACGGGCTCGTCCCCGCGTCGGTGCGCGAAGCCGCCGAGGCCGCACGTGCCGCTGGCCGCACCCCGAAGTTCGTGTACGTGATCCCCGACTTCCAGAATCCGTCGGGGCTGCTGCTCGCGGAGGACAGGCGGCGGGAACTCGTCGACCTCTGCCGGGAACTCGGGCTGCTCCTCCTCGAGGACGTCGCGTACCGCGACCTCGCGTTCGACGGGTCGTACCTGCGGTCGATCTACGAGATCGGCCCGGACGTCACGGTGCAGACGGGCACGTTCTCGAAGACCTTCACCCCGGGGACCCGGATGGGCTGGGCGTGCGGGCCCGCGACGGTGATCCGGGCGATGGCCGAGGCGAAGACGAACACCGACCAGTGCGCCGGGGCGCTCGGACAGTGCATTCTCGAGGCGCTCATCACCGAGGGCCACTACGCCGCTTCCCTGCCACGGATCCGGGAGGCGTATGCCGCCCGCGCCTCGGCGCTCGTGGGTGCGTTCGAGGACCGACTGGACGGTCTCGCAACGTGGACCGTTCCCGAGGGAGGCTTCTTCACGTGGCTCGACGTGCCGGGTGTCGACACGAAGGAGCTCGCCGGCGTCGGGATCGAGAACGGCGTTGCCTTCGTTCCAGGGTCCCCGTTCTTCGCGGACGGGCGGGCGAGCGCACAGCTGCGGATGAGCTTCTCCCGCACCCCGGCCGAGCGGATGGCCGAGGGCGTCGACCGCCTCGCCCGCTCGATCGAGCGGCTCCGGGGGTGAACGGGACGTGACGGTGGACGGTCGGGCGAACCCCGACGTGTGAAAGCAGCGGTGTGCTCTGGCACCCCGGGAATGAAACCTTCCCACCAGCGCAAACTGCTGCTTTCGCGCCGCCTCCGCGTGAGAACGAGTCGGTGCGCTCGTGTGAATGCAAAATTCCCGGAACATCCGTGATGTTCCGGGAATTTCCCTTGGCGGTAGCGGAGGGATTTGAACCCTCGGTACGGGGTTACCGTACACAACATTTCGAGTGTTGCACCTTCGGCCGCTCGGACACGCTACCGCTGAATACTTTACAGATTTCCCGGTGAGCACCAAAATCCTGCGGGACTCTGAGAGCGAGATCACGTTCACCCCCGGTTCGCGTGCGCGTCACCGGAACGGCTTCAGCGCCGTGCTGCGAAGAACTCGCTCAGCACCTCGGTGCACTCCTCGAGGAGGACCCCGGCGTACACCTCGGGCCGGTGGAGGGACGCCCGGTCCCGCGCCAGATCCCACACCGAACCCGTTGCTCCCGCTTTGTCGTCGAAAGCGCCGAACACGATCCGGTCGACGCGCGCGGCGACGGACGCACCTGCACACATCGCGCAGGGTTCGAGTGTGACGACGAGCGTGCACCCGTCGAGGCGCCACCGCCCGAGTGCCTCCCCCGCCTTGCGCAGGGCCACCACCTCGGCGTGCGCCGTCGGGTCGTGGGCGACCTCGCGGAGGTTGAATCCCTCGCCGACGATCCGGCCGTCGGCATCGACGACGAGCGCACCCACGGGGACGTCGCCGGCCGCCGCTGCCTTGCGAGCGAGGCCGAGTGCGCGGTGCATCCACGCCTCGTATTCGGGTCTGTGCTTCACGAATGCGCGTACTTCACAGCACGGAGGATCCTCCGAGGTGAGACACACGGCCGCTGCAGCGGGTTCACCTCAGCGTGCGGCTTCGAGCTGGTCGGCGAAGCCGACGATCTCGCCGATGTGGGCGACGACCCGGGCCGGATCGGACTGGTACTTCGCCACCTGATCGAGCAGTTCCTGCGGTGCGACGCCCCGGTCGGCATAGATGTCCGCGTCGCCGCCCCATTCGTCGTCGGGATCGGGGACGAACATCGAGATCTCCTCCTCGTCGTCGTCGTCGTCGACATCCTCGTCGTCATCGACAGCGACACCGGTTTCGTCGTCGAAGGTGTCCTCCTCGGGTTCGTATTCGTCGTCCGGGGAGTCGAGGTAATCGACGAGCAGGTCCGCGAAGGGGCTCTCGGCGGCGGACTCGATGCTCGAGATGAAGACCTTCACCTCGTCGTCGGCACACAGGCGTACGAGCGCGAACCAGGCGTCCTCGTGCTCGATCACGGCCACGGCCTCGCCGTCGGCGTCGCCGGCGCTGCGCATGGTGTCGACGAGGTCGTCGAGGGTCGAGGAATCGCACAGGTCCAGGTCGACGGCCTGGAACTCGCCGTTGTGTTCGCAGAGGATCTCGGTGAAGTACGACATGGCTCCTATTGTGACGTGATTTCCACCCCTCCTCCAAGGCCTGATCTACTCCCACCCGGCGCGCTCCGGTAGATTCCTACCATGGAACTCCACGTCCCGGATCACCCGCTCATCGACCACAAGCTCACCGTCCTGCGTGACGAACGCACGGATTCGGCACGGTTCCGTCTCCTCACCGAAGAACTCGTGTACCTCCTCGCTTACGAGGCGACCCGGGGCCTGCGCGTCAGCCCGAAGGAGATCACCACTCCCGTTGGCCCCACGACCGGAGTCGAGATCAGTGGCCCGCGCCCGGTGGTCGTCCCGATCCTCCGTGCCGGCCTCGGCATGTTCGAGGGCATGATCCGGATGATCCCGACCGCCGAGGTCGGTTTCCTCGGCATGGTCCGCGACGAGGAGACCCTCGAGGCGTCGACGTACGCCGAGCGCCTCCCCACGGACCTCACCGACCGGCAGGTCTACGTCGTCGACCCGATGCTCGCGACCGGCGGCACCCTCATCCTGGCGATCGACTACCTCCTCGCCCGAGGCGCTCACGACGTCACCGCGATCTGTCTCGTGAGTGCCCCGGAGGGCGTCAAGGCGCTCGAGGAGCGCTACGACGGCATCGCGAACGTCACCGTGTACACCGCCGCTCTCGACGAGAAGCTCAACGAGCACGGGTACATCGTCCCCGGACTCGGAGACGCCGGCGATCGCCTCTACGGCGTCGTCTGATTCGCTCGCCCGGGACCGTACGGGCACCCGAGGGCGGTACGTGCAACAGCACGTACCGCCCTTTTTCGTCATATTGCGTCATGTCCGCAACAGGCCTCACACCGTTCGGATTCGCGGAAATTGGGGCGTCGCCGCTGCGATGAAGTCACACAGCGTCACAAAGTGCCGGATTCTGGACGGATCCGTTGATTCCCCCATCCTCTGTGAAGAACAATGACAGCCATGACGACGTTCCCCGACGCGATCCGTGGGCACCACGACGGCCCACCCCGCTCCTCGCAGCCGCGTTCCATGCGCTGCGTTCGCGACCTCCACTGACCCCGCTGCCACGGTCGCGAACGGCATCCTCGCGTCGGAGGGTACGCCTGTACCCGACAGCCCGCAGCGAAGAGCGACATCGGTCGTCGGCCCGAAGAAAGGTCCCATCCACATGAGCGTCGAACCCACGCCGACCCCCGTCATCTCCCCCGCGGAGGCAGCACACCCGCGCAGTGCCGCCGCCATTGCCCGAAAAGGAGCGCGCTTGACCCCGGTCGACCCCCGCACCGCACCCCGGACCCTCGGACCTGCGGGAGTGACACCGTCGCCTCAGGCAGCACGCGGCATCATCCTGTACATCGGACTCGACGAGTCCAAGGCCGCCGCCGACGGCACGAACCTCGCGGCGATCGCCCATGCCCTCCAGGAATACGCCCACGAACTCTCGACCCAGGCCCAGACGCAGGCGATCATCGCGCTCGCCCCGCACGGCCTCGGCAGCGATCTCGACGCGGTCCGCTCGGTCTCCGTTGGTTCGAGCGCGGCCTCGGGCACGCCTGCCGGCCGGCACGGCCCGGTCCGCTCGCGCATCCCGTCCCGGATCCGGCCGCCGGCCGCCCGCGAGGACCTCCGTCCGGCGGTTCACGCGGCAGGCCTGCGGATCGACATCCCGCGCCGCGAAGTGCACATCGACGAGGAACTCGTCACGGTCACGACGAAGGAGTTCGATCTCCTCGCCACGCTCGTCTCCCGACCGGGGACGACCCTCTCGCGCGACGATCTCATCGAAGCGCTGTGGAACGGAGAGGCCGACCGCCCCGACGAACGCACCGTCGACGTGCACGTCCGCCGCCTGCGGAAACGACTCGGCAGCTACTCCTCGGTCGTGCGCACCATCCGCGGCACCGGGTACCGGTTCGACGAACACCCGGACGTCGAGGTCTGGAAGGCCACTGCGAGCCGCGCCTGACCGGGACCGATCCTCCAGCTACCGGTCAGTTTGCGGACCTAGAATCGTCCGCGATGTCTTCCCGCAAGAACCCTTCCAAAGGAATCCTCGTCTTCGTGAGCGGCCTCGTCGTGGCCGCTCTCCTCGGGATGCACACGCTCATTCCCACGACCCGTGGTCTCGCCCTCGTGGTCGAGTCGGTTCTGCCCTGGTCGTGGGTGCTCCTCGCCGTGCTCGCGCTCGCGACGCTCATCCGGTTCTCCGTCGTGAGCGTCATCGGTCTGCTCGTTCCGTGCCTCGTGTGGGGCTCGATGTTCGGTGTCTACCTGCGCCCGGCCGCCGAAGCCGAGTCCGCGGACCTCGTCGTCGCCACCCACAACGTCGGGGCGAGGCTCCCGCAGCCCACGGCGACCGCGCAGAACATCATCGCGGAGGAACCGGACATCGTCGCGATCCAGGAGATCGAGTCCCTCTCCGGGCAGATCATCACGGAGCAGCTCTCCGAACACTATGAACACGCACGGTCGGCCGAGTCTCTCGGCGTGTGGTCGAAATGGCCGCTGTCGAAGCCCGAGGAGATCGACCTCGGAATGGAGTGGCCGCGCGCGTTCGCCACGACCGTGAGCACCGACCACGGTGATGTCCGGTTCTATGCCGTGCACCTGCCCTCGGTCCGGCCCGGCGCGGAATCCCTGCGCAACAAAGCACTCGACACCCTTGCCGACGTCATCGAGAAGGATCCGGCCGAGCACGTCATCGTCGCGGGCGATTTCAATACCGCGTACTCCGATCGCTACTTCGCCCGGCTCGACGACATGCTCGTCGAGACCCGGGAGGCCGTGGGAGGCGGCTTCGGCTACACCTGGCCGTCGGTCTTCCCGGTCACCCGCCTCGACCACGTCATGGTCCGCGGGCTCACCCCGGTGAGCGACGAGGTACTGCCGCGCGGCACGAGCGACCACCGCGCAGTCCTCACCCGCCTCGACCTCGGGGACTGACCCGGCCCGAG
>NZ_BAAANO010000004.1:115770-196857 GCF_039529845.1 Brevibacterium samyangense
CCGGCCCGGCTCCGCGAGAGCCCGGCCGGCGCCTCGGGCCGGTTGGTGTGAAAGGGCAGGGTGCCGACCACAGGCTCGGCACCCGCATTCTCAGTACCCCGGCGGACGGCCGCCGCGGTACTGCGGTGCTCCGGGCTGTGGATAGCCGGGTTGCGGGTATTGCGATCCGGGACGACCCTGCATCGGCGGCATTCCCGGGCCGGGCGCCGGAGGACCCTGGCGGAAGCCGGGACCGCCCGGATGCTGTGGACCGCCCGGCGTCCCTCCGGGTCCGCCGGCACCCGGACCGCGCTGCATCCCACCACCGGGGCCGCCGAACCCGTGGATCGCCTTGTTCACCTTGTACATGAGCAGCGTCCGCTGCTTCGTGAGGGCCTCGAGAAGGTACGTCTCGACCTCACGCTCCTTGTCACCGCCGACGCCCGCGAGGACACGCTCGCGCGTCGTCGCGAGGAGGGCTGCGGTGCGGATGAGCTGGTTCATCGCCTGCTTGGCGCCGGGGTACTGCTTCGCCCATCGCTTGCCGGCCCGGCGACCGCGCCAGGTGCCGAGCATGTCGACCTCACTGTGCGTCATCCAGCCGGCGTTCGCATAGTCACCGAGCATCTGCCGGGTGTGCTGCGCCTCGTTGTGGCGCAGCACCAGACCGACGACGAACCAGGTGCCGGACAGGAGGAGGGAGAGCAGGATCGCGGTGCCGATGATGATGAGGATGTTCTCCGTGGAGCTCGACCATGTCGCGACTCCGTTCCACAGGCCGTGAACGATCATGCCGAGGAACAGTCCGGGCAACCACATGAGAACGGTCGCCCACCAGCGACCTCGACGAGCCGCAAGGCCGATCGTCACACCCGCGCACGCGACGAACGCCGAGTGCAGCAGGGGACTGAACACGCATCGCATGACCCACGTGACGAGGAGCGCCTGCGTACCCTGCCCCATCTCCGCTCCCTGGGCGTGCGAGGACGTGAGGTAGAGGATGTTCTCGGTGAAGGCGAATCCGGCACCGATGAGCGTGCCGTAGATCCACCCGTCGAGCGGACCCTCGAACCAGCGGCGCGCGGCGAGCACGATCACGACGAGGAAGATGCCCTTCGTGATCTCCTCGGTGATGGGGGCACTCACGACCGGGCCGAGGATCGGATCGGCGCTGAGCCCGAAGCCGAAGAGTGCGTTGAGGGTCCCGTCGAGCACAGCCGTGAGTGCGAAGGTCGCGATGACGGAGGCCACCGCACCCCACAGGACACACCCGATGAGGAGGGCCTTCGGCTGCGGCTTCCACTTGTCGAACCAGATGACCGTGAGCGTGATCCACGTGAGCGGGAACAGCGACAGGATGATCGCCGGGGCACCGCCGGACATGAAGAAACCGGCGAGGAACAGGGCACCGACCAGGATGAGTCCGAGTACGCCGATGAGTCCCCAGATGAGGACGGTCCGCACGGTGTTCCCGCTCGCGGTCGGGTCAGGACGCGGCATCCGCACGATCGCCTGTGTCGACCACTCGTCCTGCACCGGCGATCCGCCGAAGGGCTGCACCTGCGCCCGGATCCGCATCTCCTGCGTCACCGTCGGCGACAGGCGCGGTTGCGCGTACTGGCGCTGAGCCGGCGCCGGGACCTGCGGCTGAGGGTACTGCGGCGTCTGCTGCGGCCGGCCCGCGCCACCGGGGTGCACGCCGCCGGGACCGCCGGGATGTCCGGGCCGACCACCGTCGACCGGCACAGGGCCGCTCGGCACGGTCACTCCGGGAACCCGCTCACCGGTGTGGGGATCGAAACTCATGCGCACCTCGTTCTCGACATGTGCCCAGCCTAGTCAGACGACGACCCGAACACCCCCGGGAACGGTCGCCGTTCCGGAACGCCGCGCCCGCTGCCACAGCGCCTCCCCTTCCGGGGAGCCCGGGGAGCGTGGCAACGGCGAGATGCGCCGAGGCGCCGGTCGGCTGGGAAGCCGGCNNNGCGCCTCGGCGACGGAGCAGGGAGCGGACCCAGCGGTCCGCGCCGGATCAGCGTGCGATCTGCAAGGTACGCGCGGTGTACTCGGAGAGCTCGTCGAGGAGGGTCTCGTCCTCGTGGAGCTTGCGGCCGAGCGACGGCACGATGCTCTTGAGCTTGCTCTCCCACCCGGAGTACTGCTGCGGGAAGCAGGTCTTGATGAGGTTGAGCATGATCGGCGCCGCGGTCGAGGCACCCGGGGACGCACCGAGGAGTGCGGCGAGCGAACCGTCGGCGGCGGAGATGACCTCCGTGCCGAAGCCGAGGACACCACCCTTGCCCTGCTTCTTCATGACCTGGACGCGCTGCCCGGCGGTGATGAACTCCCAGTCGGCCGGGTTCACCTCGGGGATGAACTCCTCGAGCGAGCCGTACTTCGCCTTCTTCGAGGCGGCGAGCTCACCGACGAGGTACTTCACGAGGTCGAAGTTGTCCTTCGCCACCCCGAGCATCGTCGCGAGGTTGTCGCCCTTGACCGAGAACGGGAGGTCCGTGAACTTACCGTTCTTGAGGAACTTCGGGGTGAAGCCGGCATAGGGGCCGAACATGAGGTACTGCTTGCCGTTGATGACACGGGTGTCGAGGTGCGGCACGGACATCGGCGGAGCGCCGATCGCGGCCTGGCCGTAGACCTTCGCCTTGTGCTTCGCGACGAGCTCCGGGTTCGAGGTGCGCATGAAGAGACCGGAGACCGGGAAGCCACCGTAGCCCTTGCCCTCGGCGATGCCCGACTTCTGGAGGAGGTGGAGTGCGCCACCGCCGGCGCCGATGAAGACGAACTTCGCGTTGACGTCGAAGGACTCGGCCGAGGCGGCTTCCTTGACGGAGACCTTCCAGCCATCGGCGGTGCGCTGCAGGTCGGTGACGTCGTGACCGGTGCGGATCTGGGCACCCTTGCCACCGATGTGGGTGAGGAGCTGACGGGAGAGCGAACCGAAGTCGACGTCCGTGCCGAGCTCGGTACGGGAGACACCGTTGACCTGGCCGGGACCACGGTTCTCGAACATGAGCGGCAGCCACTCGGCGTGCTTCGCCGGGTCGTCGGAGAACTCCATGTCCTTGAACAGCGGGTTCTTCACCATCGCGGCATGACGGGCCTTGATGTAGTCACGGCCCTTCTCGCCACGACCGTAGGACACGTGCGGCACCTGGTTGATGAAGGTCGAGGGGTCGGTGATGATGCCCTCGTCGACGAGGTACGACCAGAACTGGCGGGACACGTGGAACTGCTCGTTGATGTTGACGGCCTTCGTGATGTCCACGGAACCGTCGGCGCCCGCCGGCGTGTAGTTGAGCTCGCAGAGAGCTGCGTGTCCGGTGCCTGCGTTGTTCCACGGGTCGGAGCTCTCGCGGGACACGTAGTCCAGACGCTCGTAGACGCGGATGTCCCAATCGGGCTGGAGTTCGGTGAGCAGGGCGCCGAGCGTCGCGCTCATGATTCCGCTACCGATGAGGACTACGTCCACGCTTTCCTTGGTGTACGACATCTCATCCCTCGGATCGTTCAGCTGGTGCCGTCACGGCTCCGCCTGCATCACGCGTGCTTGTCACACGCGTATCGGTGCAGGAAAGGAGGACGACGGCGCGGGTTTCCGGACCCGACTTTACTCGTCACGCGGCCGTGCTCTGAATCGGGGCGGGTTTTCGGGACGCTCACCTGTGCGCCGGAGGCTGTGAATCCGTCCGCCGTTCTCGGTGCCTCCGGCGGTGGACGGGGAGGCGACCGTCCACAGGAGTCGCCCAGGCCTGGTCGCCCACCGCCGAGGCGCGTGTGCTGGGCCCATGACCTCCTCCTCCCGCGTCCTCCGCGTCCTGTTCCTCGTCCTCCTCCTCGTACTCGTCCCCGTCACTGCGGCGATGGCGGCCGAACCGGTCCTGCGCGGCACCGGGATCGTCCACCGCGATTCCTCCGGGCAGGCCACGTGGTACGGCTCGTACCGCACCTTCGCGGGTTCCTCCGTCGTCGGAGGTCCCTCGCACGCGGCGTACTGCGTCGACGCCGGACTCGACAGCCCGTTCGCCGCGTTGTTCGACGAGGCACCCGAACGCCTCGTCGAGGCGCCACAGGCGGCTTGGGCCCTCCACACCTGGTCCCGCTCCTCGGATCCCGACGAGCAGGCGGCGCTCTCGGCCTTCCTCCGCGACCACGTCGCGATCCCGCACCGCCACGCGGTCGAGCCGCTGCCGCTCGAGGACCTCGGGCCGCGGTTCGCGGGTGCGGCAGCCCGTTTCACCGAGCTCTCGCGGGATGCGCGGTCCTTCGCCGGCCCGTACAGCCTCCGCGTCGACGTCGACCGGGAGGACACCTCCGCCGAGGCGCCCCGCCCCGTCACCCTGTCCGTCACCGTGGTCGGGCGGGAGGGTCTCCCGGTCCCGGACGCCGCCGTCGATCTCACCGTCCGCGGGGGTTCGGCGCCGGATTCCACTCTGCACACCGGCCGGACCGCACTCGCGATCCCCGTCGAGCCCGATCCCGGCGTCACCGGGCTCGATGTCGAAGTCCTCGTCACCGACCTCGCCTCCACCGAGGTCGAGTTCCACGAAGCCGACCGCAGGGCGCGCGACCGCACTCAGAACGTCGTGACCGCGGCTCCCGGGACGGCGCTCCACCAGAACCTCTTCATCGACCTCGAGGACCGCGACACGAGCACGGTCGTCGAGGGCGGAGCCGCCGAACCGATCGGTGGGACCGAGGCGGGCGGCGAGGAGCGTGAGGCCGACGCGGAAGACGGAGCCGAGGTGGGAGGCGGTGCGGCAGGCGGGGACGAGCCGGCAGCGCCCCGTCCGACGGCTGCTCGCCCGAGCGGAACGGAGGCAACTCCCGTACCGGCACAGACCCGTGAGCCGGAGGCATCCGATGAACCGGTGGCAACCGCCGAGCCGGTGGAGGAGCCGACGACACCGGAGTTCTCACCGACGCCGGGCACGAGTCCTGCTGTCACTGCTCCGGCGACGTCGGTGCCATCCGTGTCCCGGCCGGTCACGACCCCCACGGTCACTGTGCCGGGGACACCCGCACCGTCGAGCCCGGGGACGGCACGTCCCTCGCCGACCCGCACAGCCGAGTCTTCTCCACCCACTCCCACGGCCGGCGCGACCGAGGACAGCTCCCCCGAGGAGACCACAGGCACGGACGCTCCCACACCGTCGGACGAGGCACCGGGCCCCGGAACCTCCACGCCGGTCGCGGAAACCACTCCGAGCCCCGCTCACACCGTCGAGCCGCCCGGAGACGGGTCCACGTCGGAGACTCCGGAGGAAGCGGCAAGCAGTTCCGCGGTATCAGCGGTCGTGACGAGCTCCGCCACCGACGAATCCGTGCCACCCGCATCTTCCGAGGCGAACGGAGCAACCGAGGCAACCGATGCGACCGCACGAACCGGCGATGCACCGGAGACCGGCACGCTCCCCCGCACCGGTGTCGGTTCTCGCACCCTCGTCGCGGCGGCGCTCCTCCTCATCGGCGCCGGGGTCGCGGCCCTCGTCCTCAGCAGCCGCAGACGGTGACGGGCCGGCCCAGTGGTTCAGGACCGCGCACGGAGGGAACCGGACTCACCTCGGTGCCGACAGCCGTTGCCACAGTGCCACGTCGAACCGCCGGTGAGCTGCCGTGCCGGACATGTGACGGACCGCGTTGTCGATCTTGCCCCGCCACGCGTCGACGGCGCCCGCCGCGTCACCCTGTTCGAGTCGGGAGAGGATCCGACGGTCGTCGTAGAGGATGCGCTCGGTCGCCGGTGCGTAGTCGAGGCGGAGCACGGAGATGTACATCCGGAGGCGCCGGGTGAGCGACTCGAAGGTCCGCGCCGTCTGATCGAGCCCCGAGGCGCGCGCGATCTCCTGCTGGAACCGCAGGTCCGCGTCCTCGACCTCGTCACCGCGGCGCGTCCGGGCGACCGCCTCGATCCGGCGGAATGCCTGCCGGACCGGGACGAGGTTCCGGCGGGGCGCCTCGGCGAGGCCGCGGAGCAGGATCGTGCCGAGCGCCTGTCGGGCCACGTACAGGTCGAGGACGTCGCGCGCCGTGATCGTCGGGATCCGGAAGCCGCCGCGGGAACCGTCGAGGAGTTCGTCGTCGACCATGCGCCGGAGGGCCGCATCGAGGGCGCTGCGTGGGACCCCGAGGCGGTGCATGAGGACCCGCACCCGGATCCGGTCCCCCGAGCGGTACCCCGAATCGATGATCTCCTGCCGCAGCGCATAGGCGAGCTGCTCGGTCATCGACAGGTTCTCGCGCGGGAGCCAGCGCGAGTCCGGCACCAGCCCTGTTGATTCGAAAGTCTTGGATTCTGTGGATCGCGGCACCTGTCCACCGCGCGACCACAGCACTCCTTCGAGCCCCCGGGAGACCCGTGCCGCGAGCAGGTCGAGGAGGGAACCGGGGACATCCGCCACCGAGCCGAGCACGGTCTGCACGTGTGCGACGAAGTCGTCCAGATGCGCGTGCACCGCACCCTCTCCCGACAACTCCTCGAGGTCGTCCTCGGCGAGGTCCCCGTGGGGGTCGAACGCGAGCCAACGATCCGGATCCGCCGAACGCAACAGACGGAGGATCTCCTCCTCCTGCACCTGCCGATGATCCGACTTCGTCCGGTCCGCCCAACCGTCGATCCCCGCCGCGTGCACGGCCGCGACGACAGCCGCGCTGCGCCTGCGCAATGCCCGTGCCGACCGCGCGGCCCCCACGGTTCCCGGGACGCGGTCCAGCCCGACGACGAGCACCGGATACCCGACCGCCACCAGGGACAACACGTGGCCCCGTGCCGGGTTGTCGGCACCACGCCCCGTACCCGGCCTCGCGGCCTCCCCCGCGAACGACCGTACGGAACGGGAGACGACACTCTGGCTCAGACCGGTCGCGGTGGCCACGCCCCGCGTCGAGAAGTCCTGGGAATCGATCCGCGCACCGGCGGTCGCGAGGACGGCCGCCACGACGTGATCGGCCGTGTCCTGGATACGCGGCCGGCCCGGCCGAGGACGCTCCGTGAGGGGCTCTCCCCGCGCCGCACGCGCCACCCATCGACGCACCGTCGAATGGGCGACTCCGACGTCCCGGGCCACCTCCGTCATGGGGGTGCCCGCGAACACCGCACCGACCGCGGAATTACGGACCGCGACGTCCACCGATCGACCTGCCACGTCACCTCCCGGCCCACCTCGACAACGCACCCTGCGGGAGCCCGTGAACGCGGGCGCGCCCGTCCCGGGTCTCCCCACCGGGAACCGCGCATCTCTTCCGACTCAGTGTATGCCCGCAGAACCATCCGCTCCCGTCCCGCGACCGGGCGTCGACCGCAGATACTTGCGGCCATCACCTCGGCACCGACCGCCTCCACCGCGTCGCCGGTCGGCCTGCCGGGATCACCCCACAACCCCCGAATCCCTCGTGAGGAGGACACCGTGCTCACCGACCCCGCAGACAACGGTTCCGCGTTCCACACCACGCCCTCTCCCGTCACGCAGTCGAACGCTGCCACTGCGTCGAACGCCCCCGCCGCACTCGGCGACACACCCCGTGCCGACCTCGACCGGCTCGCGGATTCCGCGGTCGCCACCGTGCGCCGCTGGCTGCGCACCTCGGCGAGCGCCTCGGTCGCGAAGAACCCCTCGGCCGAACGCCTGAGCGCGGTGCTGTCCGATCCGAACGGACTCGACTTCACCGTCGGCTTCGTCGACCGCGTCATCCGCACCGACGATCCCGTCGCGGCCGCAGGTGCGCTCCGCGACATCGCGCAGCTGGCCCCGGAGACCCTGTCGCGCCTCGACCGGGCGCAGATCACCGCCGGGGCCGCGCTCGCACCGTTCCTCCCGCAGGTCGTCGTACCCGCCGCACGTGCCCGTCTGCGCAGCATGGTGGGGCACATGGTCGTCGATGCCCGCGACAAACCCTTCGGGAAGGCAGTTGCCCACCTCACCGCGGACGGTCACCGTCTCAACATCAACCTGCTCGGCGAAGCGGTCCTCGGCGAGGAGGAGGCCGTCCACCACCTCGAGGAGACCCATCGGCTCGTCGGACGCCCGGACGTCGACTACGTCTCCATCAAGGTCTCGTCGATCGCCTCCCAGCTCACGATGTGGGCCTACGAGGAGACCGTCGAGTACGTCGTCGACCGCCTCCGCCCGCTCTACCGTGAGGCGGCGGCCGCTCCCGCGGGTTCGAAGTTCATCAACCTCGACATGGAGGAGTACCGCGACCTCGAGCTCACGATGGAGGTGTTCACCCGGCTGCTGAGCGAGCCGGAGATGCACCACCTCGAGGCCGGCATCGTCCTCCAGGCCTATCTGCCGGACGCCCTCGGTGCGATGCAGCGCCTCGCCGCCTTCGCCTCGGAGCGGGTGGCCGCCGGCGGTGCCGGGATCAAGGTGCGCCTCGTCAAGGGCGCGAATCTCTCGATGGAACGCGTACACGCGGAGATCGCCGGATGGGAACTCACCACCTGCGAGTCCAAGCAGGCCACGGACGCCAACTACAAGCGCGTGCTCCACTGGCTCTTCACCCCCGAACGCATGAAGGGTCTGCGGATCGGCGTGGCCGGCCACAACCTCTTCGACATCGCGTTCGCCCACGAACTCTCGAAGGACCGCGGCGTCGAAGGCCGCGTCGAGTTCGAGATGCTCCAGGGCATGGCCGCCGAGCAGGCCGCCGCGGTGAGCGAGGACGTCGGCGACCTCCTCCTCTACGTCCCGGCCGTGCACCCGGACGAGTTCGACGTCGCGATCTCCTATCTCGTGCGCCGCCTCGAGGAGAACGCCGCCACCGAGAACTTCATGTCCGGGATCTTCGAACTCCGGAACGGGAATGCGGTGTTCGACCGGGAGGAGTCGCGCTTCCGGGCCTCCCTCGACGACCTCGCCGAGGCGCTCGCGGCCCACGGGGACACCGCACCGCTGCCGAACCGACGGCAGGACCGGACGGCCGAGGAGACCGCGGGACCGGAGAACCGCGTCCCGCACGCCCTCGGCAGCTTCGACAACGAACCGGACACCGACCCCTCGCTGCCGGCGAACCAGGCATGGGCCCGATCGATCATCGATCGGGCGACCGACGAGGCGTGGCTCGCAGACCGTCCCACGCCCGCGCCGCTGCGCGACACGGACCACGTCGACGAGGTCGTCGCGACCGGCCGGTCCGCCTCGGCCGAATGGCACGCCCGTGGGGCCCGAGCGCGCGGCGAGATCCTCCTGCGGGCCGCGGAGATCTTCGCCGCCCGCCGCGGTGACTTCCTCGCGACGATGGCTGCGGAGGCGGGGAAGACGCTCGCCCAGAGCGACCCCGAGGTGTCCGAGGCGATCGACTTCATCCGCTACTACGCGGACCGTGCCGTCGAACTCGAACAGATCGACGGTGCCCGGTTCGCCCCGGACGCCCTCGTCCTCGTGACCCCGCCGTGGAACTTCCCCGTCGCGATCCCCACCGGATCGACGGTCGCCGCGCTCGCGGTCGGCGCCTCGGTCGTCCACAAGCCCTCGGCCCCGACGCCGCTGTGTTCGGCGCTCCTCGTCGAGTGCCTGTGGGAGGCGGGAGTACCCCGTGACGTCCTCCAGCTCGTCGCCCCCGTCGAGGGGGACCTCGGGCGTGCACTCGTCGCGCACCCGGGTGTCGACCGCGTGCTGCTCACGGGTGCCTCGGAGACGGCGGCGCTGTTCAAGGAATTCAACCCCGCGCTCCACATCAACGCGGAGACCTCCGGGAAGAACGCGCTCGTCATCACCCCCGCGGCCGACCGTGACCTCGCCGTCGCCGACCTCGTGAACTCGGCGTTCGGGCACGCGGGACAGAAGTGCTCCGCAGCATCGCTCGCGATCATGGTGGGGTCGACGTACGACTCCGCGCGCTACCGCAAGCAGCTCGTCGATGCGGCGAAGTCCCTCACGGTCGACGTGCCCACCAACCTCCGCGCTGTCGTCGGCCCGCTCACCGAACTGCCCTCGGAGAAACTGCTCCGGGCCCTCACCACCCTCGACGAGGGAGAGGAATGGCTGCTCGAACCCCAGCAGCTCGACGAGGACGGCCACCTGTGGCGTCCCGGCATCAAGACGGGTGTGAAGCCGGGCTCCTTCTTCCACCGCACCGAGGTCTTCGGACCCGTCCTCGGCCTCATGCACGCGAAGGACCTCGACGAGGCGATCGACATGCAGAACGCCGTCGACTTCGGTCTCACCGGCGGGATCCACTCCCTCGACTCGAACGAGGTCCGCACCTGGCTCGACCGCGTGCAGGCGGGCAACGTCTACATCAACCGCGGCATCACCGGTGCGATCGTCCGCCGCCAGCCGTTCGGTGGGTGGAAGAAGTCCTCGGTCGGCCTGGGGTCGAAGGCCGGCGGGCCGAACTACCTCATGCTCATGGGCGCGTGGAACGACGACACGAACGGGCTCGACGCCCGGGATCCGGAGGCCTGGTTCGCCGCGGCACGGGAGAGCGACGCCGAGGCGTTCGCCACCGAGTTCGGCGCGCCGGCCGACCCCTCGGGGCTGCACGCGGAGGCGAACATCCTCCGGTACCGTCCGCGCACCACGGTCCTCCGGGTCACCGCGGACGCCGCGCCCGTCCACGTCCGGCGCGCGGCGCATGCCGCCGCCACCGTCGGCGCTCCGCTCCACTGGTCGCTGGCCCCCGAGGCGCCGGCCGAGATCTGCGAGGCCCTCGCCTCCGGAGAACTCGCCGCCGCACACGTCGAGGACGAGTCGGCGCAGGAGTTCGTCCACCGCGTCGCCTCCGGCGCGTACGACGACACGGTCGGCACCCGCGTCCGGGTGATCGGCACGGTGGAGGACGGTCTGCACGAGGCCGTGGCGCCTCGGCCGGAGGTCGCCGTCGTGACGGACCCGGTGACGGTGTCCGGACGGGTCGAACAGAGGTACTACGTGAACGAACAGGCGGTGTCGATGACGATGCACCGCTTCGGCAACCCGAGCCGCGAGTTCACGCTGCTGCGCGAGGAGCTCATGGGCGTCGGCCACGCCTGAGCGGCGTCCGCGCGGTCGACCGCACCGTGGGGACGGGCCTGTTACGTCCCGTTCTCGCGGTGTGGTTACGCTCACCCCATGAGCGATTACCAGCCCGCGACCGCGACGGTCCAGATCGACAACGAGTTCTCCCGCGTCACCGAATGGCGCTTCCCGCCCGGCACGGAGACGACCTTCCACGTCCACGAGATGGACTACGTCGTGGTCCCCACGATCGCCGGAATGATGACGATCGTGACGGAGACGGAGACCTTCGAGAACCCGATCGTGCTCGGGCAGTCCTACACTCGCGGTGCCGGCAGCGCGCACAACGTCATCAACGACACGGACGCGGAGTTCGCCTTCGTCGAGATCGAGTTCAAGGGACGCACCGCGGTCGCGTCCTGACGTCCCCGGTGGGGGACACGGCACAGTGAGCGGCGTCGGGGTGAGTCACCCCGGCGCCGTTCATCGTGCCGACACGTGGAGTTCCACCGGCCGACACCGGAATCCGCGTCCTGCTCCATAGGCTTCTCTGGTCCTTTCCTCCCTCCCGACCGAGGAGACCCATGAAAGCCCTCACCTCCGGAGCGCTCGCGCTCGGCGTCGTGCTGCCCGCACTCGCCACGCCCGCTCTCCTCCCACCGGCGGTCGTCCACGCCGCCGAGCTCCCCTTCGTGTCCGAGATCGCGTACGCCGGTGCCGATGACACCGATTTCGTCGAGATCGCCGCAGCCGCCGGTACGGATCTGTCCGGCTACACCGTCGGCACCGTCAACCGTGGCGGCAGCCCCCAGTCCGACGCGCACGTGACGGTGCTGCCCGACGGCAGTGTCGTCGACGAGTCCGGGGCGTTCGAGTTCCCGCTGCCGATCACGAACTCCGTGAACTCGGGCACGCGCGCCGACGGTTCCTACGGCTCCTCCGCATTCCTCGTGTCCCCGGAGGGCGACGTCGTCGACTTCCCGATGATCGGCGGCATCGCCGGAGGCGCCGGTGTCGTCGCCTCGGCTCCCGAGGAGATCGCCGGGATCGAGGCGGCGGCCACCGCGGCCACCGCCGACGCCGGGTCCTCGATCGCGCTCGTCGAGGGTACGTGGACCGCGGGCGAACCGACCCCCGGATCCCTGCCGACCGAAGGCACGGGCGATCCGCTCCCGCTGCCGGGCGGTTCCGCGGAGCCGACCGAACCGGAGCCCACGGAGCCGACCGCGCCGACCGAGCCCGTCGCGATCGCCGGGATCCAGGGCGAGGGCGAGACGTCACCGCTCGCCGGACGGACCGTCACCACCCGCGGTGTTGTCACCGCGGCGTACCCGACCGGCGGGTTGAACGGCTACTACATCCAGACCGAGGGAACCGGGGGCGAGGAGCCCTCCGGCGCCTCGGACGGGCTGTTCGTGTACTCGTCCGACACCGTGGGCGAGGTCGCGATCGGCGACCACGTCGAGGTCACGGGCACGGTCTCCGAGTACTACGGCCAGACGCAGATCACGGTCGCCACCGGCGACGCACGGGTGCTCGACGAGCCCGCGGTCGCTCCCAAGCCCTACGAAGGCGAATTCCCGACCGATCCGGCCGCCCGCGAGTCCCTCGAGGGCATGCTCGTGCAGCCGACCGGCCCGATCACCGTGACCGACACGTACCCCACGAACCGCTACGGCGAGATCGGGATCGTGAACGGCGAGGAGACCCTCCCGCAGGCGACCGACGTCGTCGCACCCGGCGCCGAGGCGCAGGCCCTCGAGGCCGAGAACGTCGCCCGTTCCTATGTCCTCGACGACGGTTCGACCGGTGACTACACGCGCGGCGCCTCGGACGTGCCGCTGCCCTACCTGTCGACGGAGGAGCCGGTGCGCGTCGGCGCTCCGGTGGCCTTCACCTCGCCGGTGGTCCTCGGGTACGGCCACGACCAGTGGCGCCTCCAGCCGCTCACGCACCTCACTGCGGACAACGCGGACGAGGTGTCGCCGGTGACGATCGAGAACACGCGCCAGGAGCGCCCGCAGGACGTCGGCGGGGACCTCACGCTCTCGAGCTTCAACGTGCTCAACTACTTCACGACCCTCGGCGAGGAGTTCGCGGACTGCGACTACTACACGGACCGCGAGGGCAACCCGACGACGACGAACTACTGCGAACCGCGCGGCGCCTACGACGCGGAGAACCTCGCCCGCCAGCAGGTGAAGATCGTCGAGGCGATCGAGGGCCTCGACGCGGACGTGCTCTCGCTCGAGGAGATCGAGAACTCCGCGGCGTTCGGCAAGGACCGGGACGAGGCACTCACAACCCTCGTCGACGCGCTCAACGCGAAGGCGGGCTCCGAGAAGTGGGCGTTCGTCCCCTCCCCCGCCGAACTGCCGACCGACGAGGACGTCATCCGGACCGCGTTCATCTACCAGCCGGCATCCGTCGCCCCGGTCGGGGAATCGCAGATCCTCGTGGACGAGGAGAACTTCGACAACGCCCGCGAGCCGCTCGCCCAGGAGTTCGCGCCGCTCGACGACTCGGGTGCACCGGTCGTCGACGAGGAGTTCCTCGCGATCGTCAACCACTTCAAGTCGAAGGGTTCGGGCTCCGGCCCGGGCAACGAGGACACCGGCGACGGCCAGGGCGCGTCGAACGCGGACCGCGTCGGCCAGGCCGCGGCGCTCGTCGGGTTCGCGGACACCCTCACCGCGGAGGCCGATACCGAGAAGGTCTTCCTCCTCGGTGACTTCAACGCCTACACGCAGGAGGACCCGATGCAGGTCCTCTACGAAGCCGGGTTCATCAACGTCGGGAGCGAACTCACCGACGAGGCGACGTACCTCTACGACGGCCGCACCGGTTCGCTCGATCACGTCCTCGCCTCGCCCGCGGCGTTCGAGGACCTCACCGGCGCGGACGTCTGGAACATCAACTCGGTCGAATCGATCGGCCTCGAGTACAGCCGCTTCAACTCGAACGTCGTCGACCTCTACGACGAGTCCGCGTTCCGGTCCTCCGACCACGACCCGCTGCTCGTCGGCATGACGGTCGAGGGTGCGTCCGACGAGGACCCGGGCACCGAGGAGCCGACCGAACCCGAGCCGACCGAACCGGAGGTGCCGGGCCCGGAGCTTCCGGGTACCGGCGACGGTCACCCCGGCAAGGGCAACGGCAAGGGTCTGCAGAAGGACGAGAACTTCCCAGGGAAGGGCAAGGGCGTCGTGAAGGGCGCCGACCACCCGGGCCGCGGTCACGGCGTCATGCGCGCCGTCTGATCGTCCGACTCACGAAAGCAGCGGTTCGCTCGTGATCCACGGGTTCGAAACCCGTTCTTCGGAGCGAACCGCTGCTTTCTCCGGTTCCCCGGGCCTCGCACGGGTGCTCGCCCGGAGGAACGAGAGAGGCCCTCACCGATGCGGTGAGGGCCTCTGTTCGGTGCGCCACGAGGGATTCGAACCCCCAACCTTCTGATCCGTAGTCAGATGCTCTATCCGTTGAGCTAGTGGCGCATATTCTGTTGTTTCTCGCCGCTTTCCGGGCTGTTCGCCCTGACGACTCGAATAACTATACGCAGGTCCTCGAGGGGACGCCAAATCGAGATCGGCCGTTTTGGGCGTGCTTTGCGTCACAGCACTCGACAGCGGCGCGGAACCGCCGAGTTCTCGGGGTTTGCAACCGCTTTCAATTACCGTGGAAGAATCGATCACTCTTATGGCAGAATCCGCCATTCATTTGATCCACTCCCGTCATCGACCAGGGTCCTGTGAGGCAATGCACAGGTGGGCGGCCCATTTCCCCCGGTTCTACAGCGCGTCGAATTCCTACGGTGGAACCACTGAAAACCCCCACCGATCGGAGAGATCTCATGACCGTCCTCGACACTGGCTCAGTCGAAGACCTTCTGCAGGGTGCACCGACCTCGAACGAGAACGTGCTCGCCTTCATCAAGAGGATTGCCACGCTCACGACGCCGGATCGCATCGAATGGATCACCGGCGAGGACGCCCAGCGCACCGCGATCGAGGATCAGCTCGTCGAGGCCGGCACCCTCGTCCGCCTCAAGAAGAAAAAGGACTCCTTCTACGCGAAGTCCGATCCGGACGACGTCGCCCGCGTCGAGGACCGCACCTACATCTGCTCCGAGACCGAGGAGGGCGCAGGCCCCCTCAACAACTGGATGGCCCCCGCCGAGATGAAGGAGATCCTCAACGGACTCTTCACCGGTTCGATGAAGGGGCGCACGATGTACGTGATCCCCTTCGTCATGGGACACATCGACGCCACGCACCCCGCGTTCGGCATCGAGATCACCGACTCCCCGTACGTCGTCCTCTCCATGATGATCATGGCGCGCACCGGCACCCCGGTCCTCGAGGCGATCGACCGCAACGGCGGCACGTTCGTCGAGTGCGTGCACTCCGTCGGTGCTCCGCTCGAAGAGGGACAGGCCGATGTCGCCTGGCCGTGCAACGAGACGAAGTACATCACCCACTTCCCGGAGGAGCGCTCCATCTGGTCCTTCGGCTCGGGTTACGGCGGCAACGCCCTCCTCGGCAAGAAGTGCTACGCGCTGCGCATCGCCTCGGCGATCGCCCACGACGAGGGCTGGCTCGCCGAGCACATGCTCATCCTCAAGCTCACGAACCCGGAGGGCGAGGTCAAGTACATCGCCGCAGCCTTCCCGAGCGCGTGCGGCAAGACCAACCTTGCCATGATCGAACCGACGATCCCCGGCTGGAAGGCCGAGACCCTCGGTGACGACATCGCCTGGATGCGCTTCGGCGAGGACGGGCAGCTCTACGCCGTCAACCCCGAGTTCGGTCTCTTCGGTGTCGCTCCCGGCACCGGCTACGACACCAACCCGACCGCGATGCACGCGATCGAGGCCGGCGGCAACGTCTTCACGAACGTGGCGCTCACCGATGACGGCGACGTCTGGTGGGAGGGCATGACCGAGGAGACCCCGGCGCACCTCACCGACTGGCGCGGCAACGACTGGACCCCCGAGTCCGGCGCCAAGGCCGCACACCCGAACTCGCGCTTCTGCACCCCGATCTCGAACGTTCCGACCCTCGCTCCCGAGTGGCAGAACCCGGACGGTGTGCCGATCTCCGCGATCCTCTTCGGCGGCCGCCGCAAGACGACGATGCCGCTCGTCATGCAGACCCGCGACTGGACCAACGGTGTCTTCATGGGCTCGGTGCTCTCCTCGGAGACCACCGCGGCCGCTGTCGGCCAGGTCGGCGTCGTCCGCCGCGACCCCATGGCCATGCGCCCCTTCATCGGCTACAACGTCGGTGACTACTTCCAGCACTGGCTGAACATCGGCGCCACTGAGGGCGCGCAGCTGCCGAAGATCTTCTACGTCAACTGGTTCCGCCGTGACGAGGAGGGTGGCTTCCTGTGGCCGGGCTTCTCGGAGAACTCGCGCGTGCTCAAGTGGGTCTTCGAGCGCGTCGCCGGCACCGCGGAGGCCGTGGAGAACCCGATCGGCTTCTCGCCGGCAGAGGGCTCCCTCGACATCGACGGACTCGAGGGCTTCACCCCCGAGATGCTCGCCGAGGCGATCTCCATCAAGCCCGACGAGTGGGCCACGGAACTCGAGTCGATCGAGGAGTGGTACGCGGAACTCGGCGATCACGTCCCGGCCGAACTCAAGAACGAGGTCGCCCAGCTGCGCGAGCGCATGGGGCTCTGATCCACGCGTTCCACCACAACCGGTCGCGCCGCACCGTGCCCGACCTCCATATACGTCTGGTGACGTGAGGCTGCATCCCTCACCCTCCAGCACGGACCGGTGAGCCTCCCGAGGCGCCCGGTCCCCCCGGAAGCGGGTGTCGCCCTTGAGCCAGGGCGGCACCCGCTTCTCCTGTCGACGGCCGTCGTCCGCCTCGTGAGACCGGCCCACATCGCCACGTCGACGACAGCGTCCGGCCCGACGGAGTGTCCCTACCATCGGAGCGGATCACCGATCCGCTCCGAACTGCCGTACCCCCTCCGTCCCGAAAGCCGGTCCGCGCGCGATGTCCCGTTCACTCCCACCCAAGTACCGAGTACGCACCGCAGCCGGAAACACCCCGCCGAAAGGTGGACGGAAGGCGCCGAGGGTCGGCGCTCTCGCCGGATACGGCGGCCTTGTACTCGTCGTCCTCCTCGTCCTCGGGATCCTCGTCGATGGAGGAAACGAGGACCCGGCGGAGACACCGGCCGCTCCGTCCGTCGTCGCCACCCACAGCACCGGACCGGACTCGACGACCGAGGCCGCGCCGACCCGGACGGCCACGTCACCGGAGATCCTTCCCACCGCCGCTCCGGCCTCGGCGACAGCGACACGCCCTGCAGCCCCCGCCGAGAAGTCCGTCGAGTTGCAGGAGCCCGCCGAGGACGGCACCGCTCTGGCCCTGCTCTACGCGCTCGAGCTCAAGGGCCGGGCACCGAAGACGGGCTACGACCGTGACCTCTTCGCCTGGCGTGACGACGTCGACCACAACGGATGCGACACCCGCAACGACGTGTTGCGCCGTGATCTCGTCGACATCGAGCTGGCCGATGACGGATGCGTCGTCCTCGACGGCACGCTCACTTCGGCATACAGCGGCGACACATTCGACTTCGTCCGCGGCGACGGCAACAACATCGACATCGACCACGTCGTCGCACTCTCCAATGCCTGGCAGACCGGGGCCCAGGAACTGTCGGCCGAGGAACGAGTCGAATTCGGGAACGACCCGCTGAACCTCCTCGCCACGGAATCCGGACTGAACGCGCAGAAGGGCGATGGTGACGCGGCCACCTGGCTCCCTCCCCTCAGGTCCTACCGGTGCGAGTACGTCGCACGTCAGGTCTCGGTGAAGTCGAAGTACGGGCTCTGGGTGACACAGCCGGAGTTCGACGCGATCGAGGGCCTGCTTCTCGATTGCGAGGGCCAACCCGCGATCGACGACGACCCGTGGCCTGCCACCTCCGACGGCGATGTCGCCTCCGAGCCCGCGCCGGTGTACGCACCGGAGCCTGCCCAAGCACCGGAGCCCGCGCCCGAACCCGCTCCCGACCACGGGAACAACGGAGCGTCCGGCGCGTTCGAGAACTGTTCCGCCGCCCGGGCCGCAGGTGCAGCTCCTGTCCATCGCGGTGACCCCGGGTACGGTCCGCACCTCGACCGCGACGACGACGGAGTCGGCTGCGAGTGAATGCGAGAAAGCCCGCCTCCCCAGTGTTTACAAGGGGAAGCGGGCTTTCGTCACAACGCGGAGCCGGTGGGATTTGAACCCACGGTCCCCAGTTCAAGGGACTCCACCTTAGCAGGGTGGTGCTTTCGGCCGCTCAGCCACGACTCCAGGACTGCACACTGCGAGAACAGCGAAGCGATCCGGCCGGTCACCCGAGGGCAACCGCGTCCAGCGTACCCGTCCGCCGCCCGCCCGGGCAAAACGGTCGACGCGGGTCACAGCGCGATTCCTGAACCGCCGCTGTGCGTCCGCCCGCGGATCTGCACGAAGTCACCAGAATCGGGCCGTAAACTGCTGCGCACGGACGGCATTTCTGTGCCGTCCGCCGTGATGCGGCCCGAACCGGTCGCGCGGCATCGCGGCCAGCACTCGTCGACGTCAGGAGTACATCGGTGTCAGAGCACGACCCCAGCGCGCTCGCTTCCCCGGAGCAGAATCCGGACGGCACCCCGCGCTCGGTCTTCTCGGCATCGTCCCGACCGCGTCTGCGCAGCGAACGAAGCGCACTCGCCGCCGGTGCGGGTCTCGAGAACTTCGAGCCGCGCACCCGGGCCGAGGCCCGCCGTGCCGAACGCGCAATGGAGTCCTCCGACACCTCCGTCCACGAAACCGTCGCCGAGGCGCCCTCCGGCCAGGACGTCTTCCTCCCCTCCGCGCCCCTCGGCGCGGGTCACACCGCACACTCCGCGCCCACGACACCCGCTCGTCACCAACGGGTCATCCGCGGGGACTGCTCCCCCGCCGACGACGCTCCGTCGGCCGGCGCAGCAGCCGGTGAGATGCCGACGCCTGCGGCCGGGGCCCCGGTGGCTCCCCCGGCAGGCGCCTCGGCGCTTCCCGCTCCGGGCACCGCAGGTGCCACTGCCCCGTCCTTCGACTCGATCACGCACCCGCCCCAGGAGCTCGAGCACCTCGTCGCCCGACACGCGCGCGCCCACTACGACGCGTTCCCCTCGGTCGTGGGGTGGACGAGCCTCGGCACCGCCCTTCCCGGCCTCGCACTCCTGCGCGCCCGGAAGTTCACGACACTCGGCTGGGTACTCCTCGGAGGATTCGTCCTCGGCATCGTCACGATCGTCGGATGGGTGCTCTGGCGCGGTCCGATCAAGGCCGTCGCCCGGGTCATCTCGAGCCCGACGATCCTCGATGCCCTCGCGGTGCTGCTCGCCGTGGGCCTCGTCGTGTGGCTCGCGGTCATCGTGGTCCAGTACCTCACGATGAAGCGCCACCAGCAGTTCAACCGGGTCCAGAAGGCTCTCGGCGGAGTGCTCGTGGCGTCCCTCGCGATCGTCGTGGGGGTGCCGCTGGGCATCGGTGCGACCTATGCCCGCGTGCAGGGGCAGACGATCGATTCCGTCTTCGGCGGCGGGCAGGACCTCGACGGCGACGGCCGGAACGACCCGGTCACCGACGCCGACACCCTCTTCGCGGATCAGGAACGCGTCACCGTGTACCTCATCGGCCGCGACTCCGGCGAGGGCCGTACCGGCACCCGTGTCGACACGCAGCTCGTCGCCTCGATCGACCCGAGGACCGGTGACTCGACCGTCATCTCCATCCCCCGCAATCTCGCGATGCCGATCTTCCCGGAGGGCTCCGAACTCGCCGAGCGCTGGCCGAACGGTTTCCAGTACTACGGCACCGAACAGAGCATGATCAACGCGGTGTGGACGTGGGCGGAGGAGGAGCCGAGCGCGATCTCCGATCCGCAGGGTCTGGAACCGGGCATGTTCGCGACGATGCAGGCGGTCGAGGGGTCGCTCGGCATCGACCTCGACTACTACGCGTCCGTCGACATGGAAGGCTTCGAGGACCTCGTCGACGCACTCGGCGGAGTCGAGATCGACGTCGAACGTCCCATCCCGCTCGGTGGTGGCAAGAACGCGAACACCGGCGCACCGAACCCCATCTACGACTGGATCGACCCGGGCATGCAGACCCTCGACGGCAAGCACGCCCTCTGGTACGTCCGGTCCCGCGAAGGCGCGGACAACTACGACCGGATGTGCCGTCAGCAGCGCATGATCGAGACGACCCTGGGCCAGATGAATCCGCAGGAACTCGCGGTCGCCTACCCGAAGCTCGCTTCGTCCCTCGGCAGCCACATCCAGACCTCGATCCCGCAGAACGAGCTGAGTGCCTTCGTCGAACTCGCGGCGAAGATGCAGACCGGCGAGATGGAAGCGCCGCAGATCAACAACGACGTCACCCCGACGTACGCACCCGACTACGACGAGCTGCACGAATGGGTCCGGCAGCAGATCGACGGGGCAGGTGCCGAGGGCTCGGACGGAGCAGGTGCCGAGGGCTCGGACGGAGCAGGTGCCGACGGTGCGGACCGGGATGCCGGGGCGAACGGTACGGGCGAGGGCGCAACCGGCGGTTCCGACGACGAGGCGAACGCCGGCGGAACGGTCACCGGCACCTCGGCGACCGCCGCCGCGGCGACGTCCTCCGAACTCGCGACGCTCGACCTCTTCGCGACCTCGCTCATGGCTGCGGGGACCTCCGGCGACCTCGAGGGCGGTGCCGCGGACGGCGCCGGTGAGGACGCCTCGGCCACGGACGGTGCGGCCGCAGAGGGCGGGATGACCGCCGACGGCAAGTGCTACCCGAAGGGCTACGTCCCCGGCAGCGGATGGCCCGGGTACCCGGGTCCCGACGCGGAGGAATGAGCACCCACACGTCCCCGCTCACCGTCGCGGTGATCGGGGCAGGCCCCCGCGGCCTCGGCATCCTCGAGCGGATCGTCGCGCTCGCACCTCGGTACGACGGGGACATCCACGTCGACCTCGTCGACCCCTACCCGCCCGGAGCGGGCATCGTCTGGCGCACCGACCAGCCCGCCGAGCTGCTCATGAACACGACGATCGCTGAACAGACAGTGTTCCCCGATGCCTCGTGCGGGGTCTCACCGCACTCGCTCGGGCCCGATATGGGCGAGTGGTACCGGCGTACGCACGACAACTCCGTACCGGTCGACGCCGTCTTCGGTTCGCGTGCGCTCTACGGCGAGTACCTGCGGTGGTCGTACGAACGGCTCCGGGCGCTCGCGCCGGAGAACGTGACGGTCGTTCATCACGCGACGCGTGCCACCGGGCTCCTCGAGCCCACCGGCACCGATTGGGAACGACAGTACGTCCGGCTCGAGGACGGGCGGACGCTCGCGGCGCGGGCGGTCGTCCTGTGCCTCGGGCACATTCCGGCCCGGCTGAGCGATGAACGCGCCGACTGGGCACAGTACGCGGGATCCGCCGGACCCGAACGGCTCACCTACGTGCCGCCGGGTCTGCCGGCCGAGGCGGATCTCACCGCACTCGCGCCCGGTGAACCGGTGATCTTCCGGGGCTTCGGACTCAACTACTTCGATCAGCAGGCCCTTCTCACGGTGGGCCGCGGCGGCCGGTTCGTCGAGCAGGACGGACGGCTGCGTTATGTGCCGAGCGGTCGCGAACCGATCCTCGTCCCGAGTTCGCGGCGCGGTGTCCCCTACCGGAGCAAGCCGATCGGGCCGGACCACCCGATGCGCCCGTCCCCGCTCACACACTTCACGCGTGCCGCGCTTCCCGACCGCGTTCTCCGTTTCGACGAGGACGTGTGGCCCCTCGTCCTCTCCGACCTGGAGGATGCCTGGCGGGCCGCGGGCGGTGCCCCGGCGGACTTCGATCTGCATGCACTGTTGCGGCCGCTCGAGGGGCGGACCTTCACATGCCGCGGTGGGGACGAACGCGGGGCGGAGCGTACCCCTGCGCCCGCGCGGGACGCCGGCACCGGTGCTGCAGGTGGCAGGGACGAAGTGATGGACGCGGGGCGGGGCGCCTCGGGAGCGGAACTGCCCGAGGACTCACTTCACGCATGGATGCTCGACTGGATCCGCGGCGACCTCGCCGACTCCCTCGCCGGACCCGAGCGGGCCCCGGTGAAGGCGCTCTTCGCCGTGCTGTGGGAGGCCCGTCTGCTCGTCAAGGAGCTCGTCGCCGAGGCGCGGATCGACGAGGCGAGCTATGTGTCCGAGGTGCGTGGCTGGTTCGAGGACTTCGTGTCCGGGATCTGCGACGGGCCGCCTCCCCAACGGTTCGCCGAGCTCGTCGCGCTCGCGGAGGCCGGGATCGTGCGGTTCGTCGGTCCCGACGTGCGCATCACGACCGGCCGGGCGGGCGAACCCGCACTCTTCCGTGCGACCTCGCCGGCCGTCCCGGACGAGGTGGTCGAGGCGCGTGCACTCGTCGACGCCTCGTCCCCGGCGAACCGCGTGACGCGAGCGGACGACGTGCTGCTCGCGGGGATGCTCGAGTCCGGGCAGGTCGTCCCGGCCCGGGTCGACGTCGACGGCGTGGAGCAGGTGTCGTCCGGTCTGCTCGTCGAGGGCCCGGCGATGCACACGGTCGACTCCCGCGGACGCGCCCACCCCCACCGGTATGTCCACTCCATCCAGTTGTCCGCCGTCCGGATGGGGCTGGCGATCGCGGCGAATCCCGGACGCGGCGCCCGTATGCTGCGCGACGCCCACGCCCTCGTCGAGGATCTCCTCGGGCTCGGAAGTGACGACGGGAGCGGCGACGGCATCGGCGGCGACGCCTCGTAGCTGCCCGTTCAGGTGCGGACGACACTTCACTGTCGTCGATCGTGCTGGAAAACAGTCGAAATCAGCACGATCGACGGCAGCGAACGTGCTCCCGCCCTACTGGATTCCGGGGATCGAGCCGTTCGGATCGCGATCGCTAGCGGTCCAGCGGTTCGAAGTCGCGATTCCCTGCGGCCCTCGGCGTTGACATCGCACTCGAATGCTGGATTCCGCGGAAACCCAGCAATGAATCGGGACTTCAACGAGACCGGCGCGCTCTATCGCGATCTCGACACCGAAGAAAGCCGCAGAAGGTGCTCGGACGACGCTTCACTGTCGCCGATCGTGCGAGAAACCGGTCGAAACCAGCACGATCGGCGACAGTGAACGCCGCGCTACACCCCGATCACGCCAGGGCGGAGCGGGTGCGGGCGGCGAGCGCGGCGGGGCTCAGCGTCCGCTGACGCGCGACCGCGACGACGGACGCGGCCATCGCCACGAGCGCCCACACGAGGAGCGAGGCCGCTGCACCGCCGATGCCACCGACTCCCGTTGCGATCGACGTGATGCCGTCCATGAACGGTGTGAGCGGCAGGTACGGCGCGACCGCGTGGTAGAAGCCGGGTACTGCGCCGAGCACGGAGCCGGCGACCGCGAGCACCACGAACACCACCGAGATCACGCGACCGACGCCCCCGCACCATGCGACGAGTGCATGGTTGACCGCGACGAACGCCGCCGCGCCGAGGAGTGCGAACGCGAACAGCCGCAGGGTGTCGAAGAACCCGGTGTCGAGCACGAGGAGGCTGATCGCCGAGAGCACGATCGCCTGGACGAACCCGACGACCGCGCCGGGCAGCAGTCCCCGGAGCATGATCGCGAGCGAGGTCTTCCGCGACACGAGCGCCGTGGCGGACACCGCCCGCATCACGGTGTACGTGACGAGCGCACCGATCCACAGGGCCATCGCGAGGAGCAACGCGATCGTCGACGCGGTGTTGATGCCCGAGAGCAGGTCCTCGTCGTCACCACCGATCGCGGCGGTCACGACCTCACCGAGGTGCTCGCGCTCGTCCTCCGAGTAGGAGGGCAGCTGGTCCTTGCCCTCCTCGAGCCCGTCCGCGAGCTGACCGGTACCGTCCGCGAGCTGCGAGGCGCCGTCCGACAGTCCGGACACGCCCTCGCCGAGCTCACCGGCACCCTCGGCGACCTGGCCGACACCGTCGGTGTACGCACCCACGCCGTCCGCGAACTCACCGACTCCCGAGGACATCTCCCCGGCGCCGGAATTCAGTTGACCCACGCCGTCGGAGAGCTGCGAGGCTCCGTCCGCCGAGGCGCCGATCCCGTCCACGAGCGGGGCGATGCCGTCCGCGAGCTGCTGCGTGCCGTCCGCGAGCTGCGACGCACCCTCGTCGAGTGCGCCGATCCCGTCCGCGAGCGGAGCGATGCCGTCCGCGAGCTGCTGCGTGCCGTCCCGGAGCCCCGCACCACCACCGAGGAGCTGCGTGGCCTGGTCGGCGGGGATGAGCGAGCCGCCCATCATCTGCCGGACGCCGTCGACGAGCGCGTTCACGCCGCCGGCGAGCGTGCCGTCCTCGCCGGAGTCGTCCGCACTCCCGAGGCCCGCCGCGAGTGCGTTCGCACCACCGGCGAGTGTCCGGTCCTCGGCCGTGTCGTCCCCGGAGCCGATCCCGTCCGCGAGTGCCTGCGCGCCGCTCACGAGCGACTGCCCGGTGTCCGGGTCCTTCGTCCCGAGCCCGTCGGCAGCACCGGTGAGCCCCGCGGACATGCCGGCGACGAACGCCTGCTGGATACCCGCGCACATCTGACCGTTCGGATCCGCGCCCTCGGGGATGTCCGCGCACAGGGCGTCGGCCTTGTCCTGCGTCATCTGCCCGGAGGCGACGAGTCCGTCGATCCCGGCCTGTTCGACCTGTGCGGACTGTCCCTCGAGCCCGTCGCGGTAGGCAACGAGCCCGTCGGCGAGTCCGGCAGCGCCCTCCCCGGAGGCGGCGAGTCCCTCGGCCAGCGTCGAGGCTCCGTCCGCGGAGGCGACGACCCCGTCCGTGAGCTGCGTGAGCGCAGCGGGATCCGTGAGCCCGCCCGCGCCACCGGCACCGGCTCCCGCACCGTCGGCGCCACCGGCTGCCGCGGTCTCGAGAAGCCCCCGGCAATACTCCGCGTAGTCGGTGTCCGTCACCCCGTCGCCCGCGAGCGTGCACACGAGGGTGTCGACCCCGGAGGTGTACTGGTCGGCGCCGTCGGCGAGCTGCTGAGTGGACTCCGGCAGCGCCGCGACCCCCTCATCGAGCTCGGAGACACCGTCGGACAGCGCCCCCGCACCGTCGGCGAGCTGCTGAGTGGACTCCGGGAGCGCCGAAGCACCCTCGTCGAGCTGTCCGAGACCGTCCGAGAGCGCGGACGCACCTGCGTCGAGCTCACCGATGCCCCTCACGAGGTCACCGGCGCCCGAGGCGAGCTGGTCCGCGCCGTCGGCGAGGGTGGAGCCGTTCGCATCGAGTTCGTTCAGGCCGACGACGAACTGCCCCATGCCCTCGTCGAGTTCGGTCGTGCCGTCAGCGAGCTGCGAGGCACCGTCGTCGAGTTCCGCGGCACCGTCGGCGACCTCACCGAACTGTTCACCCATGTCGTTGAAGCCGACGAAGACGCCGTCGACGAACTGCTGTGCGAACTCCTGGTTGAAGACCGTCCGCGCGGTCTGCGCGATCGTCTGCCCGATGAGCGCATCCGCGAAGGGCGACACCTTCGAGTTCTCGACCTGCAGAGTCGCCTGTTCAGCCGACATCGGGTCGTCGTTGCTCGAGGACATCACCGCCTCGGAGAAGCCCTCGGGGATGGTGACGACGGTGACGTACTTCCCGGACTGCAGGCCCTCTTCCGAGTCCTCGTCGTCCGAGAGCACCCAGTCGATGTTCGTCTCCACATCGGGGTCGACGAGTCCGGCCGCGAGTTGGCGACCGAGCGGGACCGTCTGCCCGTCGACCTCCGCGCCCTCGTCGTTGTTGACGATGGCCGCCTGCACGGAGTCGAGGCGGTCGTCCGCCTTCCACACCGCGAGCACGAAGCCCGCGCCGATGAGTACCGGCACGAGCACGAGGCCGAGGATCGAGAGCCACGTGACCTTCTTGCCGGTGTCCGCACGTTCGAACAGTGCCATCAGTGCTGTCCTCCGAGAGTGGTCAGGGGTGCCGCGAGCGGCTGGGTGGGAACGTCCTCGGTGTTACCGGACTCCGCGGACCGGGCACGGGCGGACCCCGCGGACTCCGCCCGGGAATCGAGGTCGAGGAGCGAGTACGGAGTGCCGGGCGGGAGCATCCAGTCCGCGTCCTCCGTCGTGAGACCGAGGACGACGGCGCTTCCGGCGTCGAGTGCTGCGGCGACGAGGTCCTTCACGAGGTCCGCCACCTCGTGCGTGCGCGGCTGATCCGCGTGGTCGATGACGAGGAGCTCCGGCGGATTCGCCGCGAGATCACGGAGCACGGACTCCGGGACCGCGAGCTCGTCCTCCTTCGGGTTGAGCATGACGAGCGGGGTACGCAGGCGCACCTTGACCGCCTGCTCCGGCATCACGTATTCGCCGATCTTGAGTTCGCCGGAATCCAGCCCCGCACGCCCGGTGAGGGCGAGGAGCAGCGCACCGGCGCCTCGGCCGGTGACCGCGAGGGCCTCGCCCGGTTTCACGGCGACGTCGACGTTCTCGAACACCGCGCGGGACGCGGTGTGCAGGCCCATGCCCTCGCCGTACACCACGTACGGCGAGTTCGGCTCCGGCCAGTCCTTGAGCGCGACCTGGTGGAACAGGCCCTCGCCCTCGACGTCGAAGTGCGGCATGACCCGGTCGAGCCACTTCGGCAGCCACCACGCCTTGTCGCCGAGGAGCGCCATGACGGCGGGCACGAGGGTCATGCGGACGATGAACGCATCGACGAAGATGCCGACGGCGAGCGCGAGTGCGATCGACTTGATGATCGCCTCGCCCGTGGGCACGAACGCGAAGAACACCGAGAACATGATGACGGCGGCCGCGGTGACGACGTTCGCGGAGTTCGTGAATCCCCGGCGGATCGCGGTCTTCGCATCCGCACCGTGCACGTACGCCTCCCGCATGCCGGAGACGAGGAAGACCTCGTAGTCCATCGCGAGTCCGAAGAGGATGCCCATGAGGATGATCGGGAGGAAGCTGATGAGCGGGCCGGTCTGCTCGATGCCGATCGCGTCGGCGAGGAACCCGTCCTGGAATACGAGGACCACGGCTCCGAACGCGGTGACGACCGAGAGCAGGTATCCGACGGTCGCCTTGATCGGCACCGCGACCGATCGGAACACCATCATGAGGAGCACGAAGCTCAGTCCCACGACGAAGATGCCGAACGGCAGGAGTGCCTTACCGAGCTGCGAGGACACGTCGATCGCCATGGCGGTGTTGCCGGTGACCGCGGTCGAGAAACCGTAGTCGTCCGAGAAGTGCTGCTCGAGGTCACGCAGTTCGTGGACGACCTCGGTGGTGCGCGGGTCGTCGGGTGCGAACTCGGGCACGATCTGCACGATGCCGGTGTCAGCGTTCTCGTTCGGGGTCGCCAGGAGCACGGTCTTCACACCGTCGACGTCGAGGACGTCCTCCTTCACCTTGTCCATGTCCCCGAGGGGGTCCGAGGAGTTGAGGATGTCGACGGTCATGACGAGCGGGCCGTTGAAGCCCGGCCCGAAGTACTCGGCGGTGAGGTCGTAGGTCTCGCGGGCGGGGCTGCCCTCCTCCGCGGAGCCGTTGTTCGGCAGTGCGAGTTCGAGGCGCGAGGCCGGGAACGCGAAGAGACCGAGCCCGACGACGATGATGACGACGGTGAGCGCCGGCACCTTCGTCGCGATCGCTTCCCAGCCGCCGAAGAACCGCTGCGCGAGGGACGGCTTCGCAGCCGCCGGTGCCGCGGCGGCGGAACCGGCCGCCTGCGCTTCCGGCGCCGGCGCCTCGGCGGCCTTCGTGCGCGTCCTCTTCGCCTTCGGACGCAGGCGTTCGCCCATGAGGCCGAGGAGCGCCGGGAGCATCGTGAGCGCGAGCATGACGGCGATCGCGACGGTGACGGCGGCGGCGACGCCCATGACGGTGAGGAACGGGATCTCGGCGACGCCGAGGCCGACGAGCGCGATGATGACGGTGACGCCGGCGAAGACGACGGCGGACCCGGAGGTCGCGACGGCGCGGGCGACGGCCTCCTCCGCGTCGTGGCCCTCGGTCATGATCTGCCGGGCCCGGGAGACGATGAAGAGCGCGTAGTCGATGCCGACCGCCAGGCCCAGCATGAGCGCGAGCATCGGGGTGGTCGAGTTCACGGTGGCGACCGCGGTCGAGAGCAGGATGAGCGTCATGCCGATCCCGACGCCGACGATCGCGGTGACGAGGGGGATCCCGGCGGCGAGCATCGAACCGAACGTGAAGAACAGAACGATGAAGGCGATGAGGACGCCGACCGCCTCGACCCAGGAGATGTGGACGCCGGTCACCTGGAAGATGTCACCACCGGGGCTGATCTCGGTGCCCGCGGGGAGCTCGGCGAGCATCGCATCGGCAGCGTCCTGGAGATCGGGGGCGACGGTGTCAGGGAGGTCCGCGGTCGCGAGGTCGTACTGGACGTTGATGATCGCCGCCCGGTCGTCGTCGCTGAGGTTGCCGGAGACCATCTCGGAGAACGGGGAGGTGACCGCGGAGACGTGGTCGTACTCCTCGAGCTCGTCGACCGTGTCCTCGATGACCCCGCGGTACGGGGCCGCAGTGACGTCGTCACCCTCGGCGGCGACGACGATGATCGAGGCCGAGGAGCCGCTCACCTGCGGGAACGTGAGGGAGAGCGAGTCCATCGCTTCCTGTCCCTCGGAGCCCGGGAGCGTGAAGTTGTCGTCGAAGGGTTTCATGAGCAGGCCGCCGAGCGCCCCGAAGAGGACGAGCACGGCCAACCAGATCCCGATGAACGTCCAGCGTTTCCGGAACGCCGTCCGCCCGAGCTCGTAGAGGAATGAGGACACAGCACCACTTTCGATCGCTTTGGATACAGTCCTGTATTGGATACAGTTGTGTATTGTTCTCCGGTGCGGCGGACATTGCAACTGCCGCACGATGGAACGTGACAGGAATGCGAGGTGGGACGTGGAGATCACCCCACGCAGACAGCGCACGCGCGAGCGCCTCATCGAGGCGGCGCTCCCCGTGATCGCCGAGGACGGCGTGGCCGGTGCGTCCATCGAATGCATCAGCGAAGCCGCCGGGATGACCCGCGGCGCCTTCTACTCGAACTTCTCGACGAAGGACGACCTGCTCCTGGCGATCATCGATCGGCAGATCTCCGCGGGCCTGTCCCACGTGCACTCGATCGTCGAGGGCGACCCGATGAAGCGGTCGGCGGGGCTCATCGGATCCTCTCCCACGCCCGTCTCCGTCGCCGATCGGCGCGACGCCGTCACCGAGGCGATCACCTCGGTGTTCGCGGCGAAGGCACTCGACCCGCAGGAGATCCTCGCCGAACGGCAGATCGAGCTCTACGTCCGCCGCGTCCCCGAACTGCAGTCGAAGTTCGACGAACTCGTCTCCACACACATCACGGAGATCGCCGCCGTCATCGAACACGCGCTCAGCGCATTCGGTGGCGTGTCCCGGATCCCGCTCGACGAACTCGTCGCACTCCTCGCCGACGTGACGAAGGCCGCCGAACTCGAGGCGGTCTCCCGCCCCGACCCCGACGGCCGGCACACGACCGACCCCCGGAAGACGATCCGGGTGCTCCTCGCCTTCGTCGACTTCGAGTGACCGGGCTGAACGTGACCGGGCTTCGGGTGACCGCTCGGGGCCACTAGTCTGGTGCGCATGTCTGACACCACCCGTACCGCGAATCCGGAGTTCCACGCGTTCCTCGCGAACATGCCCGTGAAGCTGCCCGCCTTCGTCGAGGCCGATCTCCCGGCCGCCGTCTCCACGAAGGACGGGGGCGAGCGTTCCTTCCTCAAGGACTACTCGCCCGGTTCCCTCCCCTGGGTCGAGGCCTTCGCCCTCACCCGGTATCCGGACACCGCCGCGATCGCGAAGCCGGAGAACCAGCGGTTCTCCGAGGGCGTCATGCGGTACGTCGGCGAGGTGTTCCTCCGGTCGCTCGGCGGCGAGTGGGACGCGGATCCGAGCGGTGCCACCACCGGCAACGGCATGCCCTTCGTCCGCCCCGACTCGAAGGACGGCGAGGCTGCGGGCGCCCCCGTGTCCCTCGTCGACCTCCTCGTCCGGGCGGTGCGTGAACGCAACGGCCAGGTCTTCGTCCAGGCGCTCGCGGACACCCTCATCGGTTTCGGTCCCGAGGGCGCACCCTTCCGCACGTGCACCGGGATCGAGGTGACGAACGCGGACGGCAGCGCACTCTCGGCGGCGGAGGAGGAGTTCCTCGGCACCTTCCTCGGCACCGTCGAGCCGGCGATCGCCGCGTGGGTGCGCGATCAGGCCGACCCGGCCGGCTGGGAGTTCGGCCGGGAGGCGCTCGAGCGCCTCGGCAAGCAGGTGCCCGCGCGGCTCGAGGATGCCGAGGGGCTCGCCGCGGAGCGCTCCTCCTTCTGGGTGAACGGAGCCGTCCGGTACCTCGGGGAGACCCTGCGCCGGGAGGCGAACGCGCGCGGCGCCGAGGCGATCTGGCGTTACGGAGCCGATGTCACCGGCGACGACCCGCGGGCCGGGCAGCCGTACGTGCTCGTGATCGGCACGGCCGAGCGCACCTTCGTCCCGTGGCAGCTGCTGCGCCGCGCCCTCACGGATCCCACAGCACTCACCGGGGCCTTCGACTCCCTCTGAGGCGCCGGGCCCGGCTCCCCCGCACTGCCCACCACGCACACGTCGGGCCGCCTGCCGATCGGCAGGCGGCCCGACGTGTGTTCTCGACTCAGCGTGTGTTCTCGGCTCAGCAGCTCGCTTCGGGGAACACCGGGCGACGGGCGTGGTGGCCGGTCGCGGCCTCGAAGGCGTGCGCGACCTTGAGGAGTTCGACGTCCTTGCCCGGGGCGGCGACGATCTGGATGCCGATCGGCAGACCGCTCGCGGAGAACCCGGCGGGCACCGACACCGCGGGGCATCCGGTCGGGGAGATGAGCGTCGCAGCGCGCATCCACTCGAGATAGTCCCCCATCGGTTTCCCGTTGATCTCCGTCGGGTACTCGATCGAGGCGTCGAAGGGCAGCACCTGGCTCATCGTCGTCACGAGGACGTCGTGGTCGGCGAAGAAGGTCTGGAGCTTCTGCAGCATCCGCACGCGTGCGGCGTCCTTCGACACGAGTTCGTCGACGGTGAGCCCGAAGCCCTTCTCGGTGTTCCAGATGACCGATTCCTTCACCTTCTCCCGCTGGGTCCGTAGGATCTCGCCCCAGTTCGCGGCGAAGTCGTAGGCACGCTGGACGGAGAAGACCTCGTCGGCATCGGAGAGGTCCGGGCTCGCATCGGACATGTGCGCGCCGAGGCTCTCGAAGACCCCGTACTGGGATTCGATGACGGTGCGGACCTCGGACTCGATGTCGATGAGACCGTTGAAGTCGGGGGCGAAGCCCACGCGCACGCCCGCGAGCGAGGGCTGGTAGAGCCCCTCGAGCGTGAACTCGGGCAGATCGAAGACACTGCCGGGTTCCGGGATCGAGGTCGGACTCGTCGGTACCGGACCGCACCCGACGGACATGAGGAGCGCGACGTCACCGACCGTGCGCCCCATGAACCCGGAGGTCGAGAGCCACGACCAGGGGTTCTTCGGCGGGACGGACGGAATCCGCCCGATCGAGGGGCGGAACCCGACGACGTTGTTGAAGGACCCCGGAGTGCGCAGCGAACCGCCCATGTCGGAGCCGTCGCCGGACGCCTGGATCCCCGCCGCGAGCGCCGCACCGACGCCACCGGAGGAGCCCGAGGCGGACTTCGTGCGGTCGTAGGGGTTCACGGTGGTGCCGAAGATCGGGTTGAAGGTGTGGGAGCCCGCCGCGAACTCGGGCACGTTCGTCTTGCCCGTCGTGTTGACCCCGGCTGCCTGCAGACGTTCCACGATGAGCGCGTTCTCCTCGGGCACACGGTGTTCGTACACCGGGGAACCCCAGGTCGTCCGGATTCCCGCGGTGTCGTGGGTGTCCTTGTGCGTCATCGGCACTCCGTGGAGCGGCCCGAGCCTCGCGCCCGCCGCGAAGGCCTTGTCGGCGGCGACCGCGCGCTCCATCGCCCCGTCGACGTCGAGGGTGACGACGGCGTTGATGAGCGGGTTGACCTCATCGATGCGCTCGAGATGGTCGTCGAGGGCCTCGACCGCACTCACCTCCCCCGAGGCGATCTTCCTGGCGAGTTCGCGGGTGGACAACCACGTGAGTTCGGTGGGCACGAGGGGACTCCTTGGGGAGGGGGAATATGCGGGAGTGGACGAAGGACGCCGAGGCGGCCGGCGCCTCGGCGTCCTGTCGCACCTTCACCCTAGCGAGGTGCGGTGCCGTTGGGGAGTACGGTCCGCGGCTCGGCCGGCCCGGCCGCTCCGGTCACTTCCCGAGGTGGGACAGCAGGGCCGTGAGGCCCGTGCGGACCGCCGCGTCGAGGCTCGCCTCGATCGCATCGGGGCCGAAGTACGGCGAGTGGTTGCCGTAGACCGGCTCCTCCGAGGCGAGTGTGTCCGCGGAGTAGGCGCCGAAGAACCAGTAGACGTAGGGCACGCCGATCTCGTCGCCGAAGCGGCCGAAGTCCTCGGAGCCGGTGACGGCGTCGCGCACGACGATGTTGTCCGCCCCGAGCTCCTCCCGGAACGCCCCGACGAGGCCCTCCGCGAGCTCCGGGTCGTTGTAGCAGCGCGGGAACTCGTACATGAACTCGATGCCCGGTTCGGGGGCGCCCGCGGCGATCGCCTCACCCTTGATGATGCGTTCGATCGCGGCGAGAACGGTCTCCCGGACCCCCTGGTCGAAGGTCCGGACGTTCACGGTGAACTCCGCGGACTCCGGGATGATGTTCTCCTTGAGCCCGCCGTGGAAGGTCGCGATCGTGACGACGGCCATCTCCCGGGCGGAGATCTCCCGGGAGACGACGGTCTGGAGGCGGGTGATCATCGCGGCGCCGAGCACGATCGGATCGATCGACGCCTCGGGCTGGGAACCGTGCGCCTGCTTGCCGCGGACGGTGACCCGGAGCGAGTCGGCCATCGCCATCGCGGTGCCGACGGACACCTCGATGCCGCCGGCGACACCCGCCCAGATGTGCTGACCGTAGACGGCGACGGGCTTCGGGGCCTTCTCCCACAGGCCGTCGGCGAGCATCGCGGCCGCGCCCGCACTCGTCTCCTCACCCGGCTGGAAGAGGAAGACGACGGTGCCGGACCAGAGGGAGGTGTGCTCGCTCATGAGCTTCGCGACCTCGAGGGCCGAAGCGATGTGGGAGTCGTGCCCGCATCCGTGCATGACCTTGACGGGGGTGCCGTCCGGGAGGGTGCCCGAGGCGGTCGAGGCGTACGGCAGGCCCGTCGCCTCCTCGATCGGCAGACCGTCGGTGTCCGCACGGTACGCGAGGACGGGTCCGTCGCCGTTGCGGAGGACGCCGACGACGCCGGTGCCACCGCACGGGAAGGTCTCGATGCCGTACCCGCCCAGGATCTCCGTGATGCGGGCGGCGGTGTTCACCTCCTGCATCGAGAGCTCGGGGTTCGCGTGGAACCACCGGTACGTGTCGACGAGGGCGGGCATGTCGGAGGACAGGGCCGAGGTGAGGGTCGGGTCGAGAGCCATGGGGCTGCAGCTGCTTTCTGTCGGGGAGGAGGGGTGGGAGAGGTGGGGAACCGCCGAGGCGCCGCGCGGCCGGGTGGGGCCGAGAAACCCTGTGGGTCAGTTGATGAAGACCTCGTCGTCCTCGTCGACCCGCTCCTGCTTGTTGCGGGTGAACCAGACGACGACCACGGTGAGGACGACACAGATCGCGATCTTGAAGCCCTGCACGACGACCGGGACGAACGGCATGATCGCGAAGACGACGACGATGCCGACGACGATCGCCACGAACGTCGACTTGAGGTTCTTCACCGTGCCGATGAGCTGGACGACGACACCACCGAGGATCGCCGGGAGGATGTACGACTGGGCGATGGCGGTGACGGGCGGCGGGAGGATCGTGACGATCCACGAACCGAGAATGCCGACGAACACGAGCATCGAGACGACGTGGACGAAGGCGGCACCGCAGATCGCGGCGGTCGCGGCGTACGAGGCCTTCTTCGTGCCCGGCTTCGCGCCGATCGTCGACTGGGCGACGATCGCCGCCGGCAGGAGCTTGTTCGAGATGTTGCCGATCATGAACGCCTGGTACATACCGGCGGGTCCGAGGATCGGGAAGTACGTGATCGGCTCGACGAACCAGAACACTCCGTAGGCCGCTGCCACCGCGATGAACGCGGTGAGGATCTGGGCGAAGGTGACAGGGACGTCGGTGAAGAGGAGGACGTGGAAGGGCAGGTACGTCGCGAGGAGGAAACCGGCGAACAGGGTGGCGTTGCCCCACACGGTGGTGGTGCGGGTGTAGTTGCGATCGAGGGCCGAGGTGTCGGCCGTGGTCACTGCAGTCATGAGAAGTGGTCCTTCCGCGCGATCAGGCCGGTCCGAGACCGGAGTAGTGGGCGAATCCGGCGACGACGAGGGCGACGACCACGGAGATCCCGAGCCCCCATTCCTTGAGCCAGTCCGCCTTCGCGGCCTTGGCCACCCACATGCACAGCGCCATGACGATCGCGGAGGCGATGACGGTGATCGCGTGGACCATGGACTTCGGGACCTCGCTCACGGTGAGCGCGGCGAAAGCGGCGAGGAGTGCCGCGGAGGGCACGATCGCCATGAGCGCCGGGTTCACCTTGGTGAGCTTCAAGGAGCCCTTCGAGAGGATCGGGGTGAGGATGAGCGTACAGAGCATCCAGCCCGCTCCCGAGAGGCTCATCGCGAAGAGGGCGACGAGGAACACCGACTGGGTGTACGTGTCCGAGCCGAGCGAGGCACCCATGGTGCCGGAGGCGATCTCCGCGGAGGCCACCTCGGTCGCGGCCGAGCCGATGAGGCCGACGCGGACGAGGACCGGCGGGGTACCGAACAGCGGCAGGAGCGAGATGGAGACGAGGACGACCGCGAGCGAGGGGCCGATCGCGGAGACCGCACCGGCCCGGAACGACTGGTTGACCTCGTGCTTCGACATATCGGCGGCGGCGGCGTTCCTGCGCACCGCCAGGAGGTAGATCGTCGACTGCAGGAGGATCACGGCGAGGACCGCGAACGCGATGATCCAGAGGATCGGCATGTTCGCCAACGACGGAATACTTCCGCTGCCGGCGCCCTGGGCGAGGAGCATGAGGGGAGGCCCTTCTGTGCGGGGATCGGCCCCGTGCGTCGGTCCGGCCGGTGGGTGTCCGGCGACCTCGGTACGGGAGTGGGGGATCGGGGTGGACGAGACGTGCCACCGTCGACCGGGTGAGGGCGACGGTGGCACGCATCACTCACGCGACCATATTAGGCATGCGTCATATGCCGCAATGTCGATTCTGAACGGCTGCACGGCAGTTTCCCGCGGTTTTACAATCCGGACATAAGATGATCGGTTCGATCCGGACGGCCAGGGTTTCCGTTGCCCCGCCCGCCGCCGGAACGGGCCGAACTCCTCCCGTCAGACCGTGATCTCGCCCGTGAGGCACACGGTTCCGGAGGGATCGAGGGCGCCGACCTCGTAGGTGCCGGGGACCTCCGCCCCGGACTCGTCCTTCTTCACGCGCCCCACGTACGCGACCGGTGTGTGGTCGAAGATCGGTGTGCGTGCAGAGAACGAGAAGGTCTTCAGCGGCACGCCCGGGTGGTTCCGCATGAACGCCTCCACCATGAGGGTCGCCGAGAGCGGGCCGTGGACGACGAGGCCCGGGTAGCCCTCCTCCTCGAGGCAGTAGTCGCGGTCGTAGTGGATCCGGTGCGCGTTGAAGGTGAGTGCGGAGTACCGCAGGAGCAGGGGTTCGTCCGGGCGGACGACGTAGGAGTAGTCCCACCCGCTCGTATCCGCGGGCTCGAAGGCCGCACGTTCGGCCGCCGACTGCTCGGTCGCCCGGGTCTTCTCCGCGGCCTCGCGGTACACGATCGTCTGGACGTCGGTGACGGCGAGCGTGTCACCGACGAACACCTCGTGGTCGACCGTGAGGAACACGAGTTCGCCACTGCGTCCGGACTTGTGCTTCACGTCCTTGATCGTCTGGACCTCGCGCACCTCGGAGCCGACCGGGATCGGTGCGTGGAAGGTGACGGACGAACCCGCCCACATGCGTCGCGGCAGCGGGACCGGCGGGAGGAATCCACCCTTGTGCGGATGACCGTCGACGGCGAGTTCCGACTGCGCGGCGTCGGGGTTGAACAGCACCCAGTGACCGAGCGGGAAGTACACGCCGCCCCACGGGTCCTCCGTGTGGTCGAGCGTCGCCCGCAACCCGGCGGACTTCGACGCGGTCGCCACGTCGGTGGTCTCGATCGATCTGCCGACCCACTGCCTCAGGTGGTCGATATCGATGGGTGCGGTCGCCTCGGTCATACGGGCGTCTCCTTCGTGTCACGTCGTCGTGGGGGTTCATGGGGACCGGGGGCCCAATCGGTGGCGCAGTGTGCGCCGTCACTACATTAGGGGAATCATGCGACGTCGATTCTTCTGGTGGGCCGTCCTCACCCTCGTGTTCCTCGTTCACCTGTGGGGCCTCTACACCCCGGGTTCCGAGGGCGGGAGCACCCTGCCACCGGGGTCGGACAAAGTGGCGCACTTCGGGATCTTCCTCGGCATGGCGCTGCCGCTTCTCGCCCTGGGGTTCCGGGCGCGGCTCGTCCTCCCGGTCATGGCCGGGTACGGCGTCGTGAGCGAACTCCTCCAGGACTTCCTCGTCCCGCGGCGATCGGGCGACCCGCTCGACTGGTGTGCGGACCTCGTGGGGCTGGTCGCCGCACTGGTGCTCGTGCGGTGGGTGGCGCCTCGGGAGCGCAGGGGGGCGGCCGAGCCGGAAACACCGACGGAACCGCCGGCTCGATAGAGTCGGAGCACCCCCTCCCCCGATTCCCCCGAGGAGATCCCCGTGAGCACCGTCCTTCCCGAATCCCCCGAACCGACAGCGCCCGGCTCCACCGCAACCCCCGCCACCACCGAGGCGCCGCGCACCGGGCCGACCGCCCTCGAGTCCGCAGCCCACGCCGTCGACGCAGCGGGCCTCCCGGCCGATTTCGCGTACCTCGAGCTCGGAGAGGTCGCCGAGCTCCTGCGCTCGGGCCGTACGACGTCCCGTGCCCTCACGGAAGCGATGCTCGCCCGCATCGACCGGCTCGACCCGCAGCTGAGGTCCTACACCACGGTGATGCGCGAGTCCGCACTCGCAGCGGCCGACCGGGCCGACCAGGAGATCGCACGCGGCGGGTACCGCGGAGCACTCCACGGTGTGCCGATCGCGGTGAAGGACCTCTTCTTCACGGTCGATGCCCCGACCGGCGCCGGAATGACGGTGTACAAGGACTTCCGCCCGGAGTTCGACGCAACCGTCGTCGCCCGCCTGCGTGCGGCCGGTGCGGTGATCCTCGGGAAACTCACGATGACGGAGGGGGCGCTGTCGCAGCACCACCCCGATCTCCTCACCCCCGTGAACCCGTGGGACGCCGACACGTGGACGGGCGTCTCCTCGAGCGGTTCGGGCGTGGCGGCGGCTGCGGGCCTCGCGTTCGCGACGCTCGGCACGGACACCGGCGGATCCATCCGTACTCCCTCGGCCCAGAACGCGGTGACCGGGCTCAAGCCGACCTGGGGTCTCGTGAGTCGGTACGGGGCCTTCGACCTCGCGCCCTCGCTCGACCACATCGGGCCGATGTGCCGCAGCGCCCGTGACGCGGCGATCGTGCTGTCCGTCATCGCCGGCCCCGATGTGAATGATCCGACCGTCGAACCGCGTCCGGTACCCGCGTACGAGGAGCTCGTTCTCGACCGAGTCCCGACGGTCGGCGTCGCCCCGGCGCTCATGGGGTACTTCGACGAGGCGACACGCGCGGTCGTCGCGAACACCGCCGCGGTTGCCCGGGGCCTCGGCTGGAACGTCGTCGACGTCGAACTTCCGGACTTCGTGAGCGCGAACGCCGACTGGCCGCTGCTCGTCGGCGTCGAGGTCGCCCACGCGCACAGGGACACGTATCCGGCGCGGAAGGACGAGTACGCGTCCGTGCTCACGGGCCGGATCGAGGACGGGCTGCGAGCGACGGCCGTCGAGTACCAGGCCGCGATGGAACGCCGCCGCGCCTTCACGGGGCGCATGCACGCGCTCTTCGCCGGCATCGACATCCTGCTGCTGCCCGGGGTGGGCGAGGCGTCTCCGACATGGGCCGAGATCGACGCGGCCACCGCGGACCCGGCGGACTCGCGCCTGCGTTCACTACCCGTCGCCCCGATCGACAACGCGAACCTGCCGTCACTCACCCTTCCCGCCGGCTGGACCGACGGCGGTACCCCACTCGGTGTGCAGTTCGTCGGCGGGCCCTGGTCCGAACAGCTGCTCCTCGCCGCCGGTCATGCGTTCCAGCAAGTGACGGACTTCCACCGGAAGCACCCCTCGCTGGGGTGAGGGTCTGCTGGGGCAGCCGCCCCTGCAATTCCAACGGTTTCGAGATCGACCCATCGAATCGGTTTCCGTTTCACGGGACGCAAACGGAATCGATGGATCTCGGGAAATCCGTTGACCAGCAACGCCGTACCCTCGCGAATTGGAGCCCGCTCCGCCCGCTGTGGGATACTCGACCCCGCAACATGGTGACTTGGCGGAGCGGCCGAACGCGATGGTCTTGAAAACCATTGTTGGGTAACCCCCAACCGTGGGTTCAAATCCCACAGTCACCGCAGTGTGAAGTCCCGAGACATCGTTCCCTCGATGTCTCGGGACTTCGTCTTTTCCGGGTGAATGCTCAAAACGTGTGTACAGCCCGTGGTGTCACCGTCGTCGTCCGCCCCGGCCTTGCCGGCTCCCGTGACCGTCCTCCCGACCGAATTCCTCCTCGTCCCCCCATGTGAGTGTCGGTGGAGGGAATCAGCTGCGCACTTTCGCACGATTCCGGAATCAGCTGCGCACTTCGGCACGGTTTCAGGCGGCTGGATCGTGCCGGATCGCACACATAATTACGGGATAGTGCGCGGGGCAGCCCGGTCCGGCCTGTCTTCGGAATCCTCGCCCCTGCATGAGCCGGGCCATGCATCGAGATCGAGATCCCGATCGGCTGCGACTGCGGCTCTGCAGTTCGGATCCCGATCGGCTGCGGCTGCGCGGTTCTGATCGCGATCGGCTGCGACTGAGCGGTTCGGATCGCGATCGGCTGCGCGATCTCGCGGAAACCCCACCCTCGATCGCGATCCGACCAACGGCATCCGCACCCGATTGCGACCTGAGGTGGTCGAAGCAGCGTCGAGCAGTCGACGCCGCTGCCGTGGTGCACGGTCGGGTTCGGCGTGTACCACGTCGGAACCACGGCAGTTCCGGCGGTGCGAGGGGCTGCTTCCGGCGCGGCGGCACGGACATCATGGCGGAGCTGATTCCGAGGATCTGGCACCGAACATGCTCACAGGGCATGTTCACGAAGGTTTTGCCCTACGAGCTACTGGGCTAGAGGCCTGTCCCGTACACACATTTCGGCCTTGAACCCTCTTTTCCTCCTCGCGCGGGAGTCACTTCAACGGGATCGACCCCTGCGGCATTTTGTGTCGCACGACGGCCCCGGTGCAGCACGAAGTGCCGCACCGGGAGATCCCGTTGCACGGAGGCGTTCCCACCGGCACGAACGCCGAGGCGCCGCCCGGGAGGTGAGCGGCGCCGCACACCGAAGGTGCTCAGCGGCAGCAGTCGTCGCCGCACGCGCAGGCGGGGCCGGTCCGCTCTCCGGTGAGCACTCCCACCGGCGTCGCACAGCAGGCGTCGCCCTTCCACGCCTCGATCCCCTCGCGCACCGCGAAGACAGCGATGACGAGCGCGGCGAGGGAGTCCGCCCAGGCCCAGCCGAACAGGAGGTGGACGACGAGTCCCACGAGCACGGCGGCGGACAGATAGGTGCAGATGAGGGTCTGCTTGGAGTCCGCCACGGCCGACGCCGATCCGAGTTCACGACCGGTCCGGCGCTCGAACCAACTGAGGAACGGCATGACGACGAGGCTGAGTGCCGCGAGCACGATACCCGTGGTGGAGTGCCCGGCTTCACGGGCACCCACCAGTGACAGGACGGCGTCGATGCTCACGTACGCGGCCAGTGCGAAGAACGCCACCGCGATGACGCGGAGTGCGGTCCGCTCGCGTTTCGCCGGGTCCGGTACCGCGAACTGCCACGCGACGGCTGCCGCCGAGAGCACCTCGACGATCGAGTCGAGTCCGAAACCGATGAGCGCCGCCGAGGAGGCCCTGCCACCGGCGACGAGAGCCACGATCGCTTCGACGACGTTCCACGCGATCGTGAGGGCGACGACGATGCGGATCCGCTTCCGGAGCACGGCCGCCCGGCCCTCGGTGAGAGGCGCGCGGGCCGCCTCCGTCGGAGTGACGGTCACGGCGCCTCCTCCGGTTCGCAGCAGCCGGGCACCGGGCAGCCGCTGACGTTGCACTCCGCCGCTTCGTCGACGGCGAGAACGACGTCGACGAGGGAGGCCAGCGCCGCGGCCAGGTGCGGATCGGCGATCTCGTACCGTGTGCGCCGTCCCTCGGGTTCGGCGACGACGATCCCGCAATCGCGCAGGCACGCGAGATGGTTGGAGACATTCGTGCGGGTGAGGTCGAGTTCACGGGCGAGTTCGGCGGGGTATCCCGCGCCTTCGACGAGTCGCAGAAGGATGCGGGACCGGGTCGGATCCGCCATCGCGCGGCCGATCCGGTTCATCACCTCGAGACGGGTAGCAATGGTCAGCATGCAATGACCATACAGCGAGCACTGACCCGTGTCGACGTCCTCGGCAGGGCACGACGCTGCCCCGCCGCCCCACACACGCCGAGGCGCCCCGCACCTCGGGGAGGTGAGCGGCGCGCCTCGGCGTCGTGAGCGGTGTGCGCCGATAGGCGCACCCGCGAACGAGAGCGGTCAGGCCTCGGGCTGAGCGCCCTCGGCTGCAGCCTGAGCCGCCTGAGCCTTCTGCGCTTCGGCGACCTTCGCGTGGACCTCTTCCATGTCGAGGCCCTTCACCTGCGAGATGAGGTCGTCGAGCACGGGACCGGGCAGCGCGCCGGCCTGCGAGAAGACGAGCACGCCCTCACGGAACGCCATGAGGGTCGGGATCGAGGTGATGCGGAAGCCGGCGGCGAGTTCCTGCTGGTCCTCGGTGTCGATCTTGCCGAAGACGATGTCCGGTTCGGCCTCGGAGGCTGCCTCGAACACGGGAGCGAAGTTCTTGCACGGGCCGCACCAGTCGGCCCAGAAGTCGAGGAGGACGATGTCGTTGTCGTCGATCGTGGACGCGAGCGATTCCTTGGTGATCTCGAGAGTAGCCATTCCTCGACGGTACCGGTCACCGGCGTCCCGACAACACCTCTCGGGTCGAATATCCGCCCGTGGCTGAATCCTCGGACGCGATGTACACGGCGATCGGAGGGAAGACCCAGGGTTGGGCCCTTGTGGGCCCTCGGGAATCGTGGTCCGCTTGGAGGACTCTCCCGCCACACCCCACCGCACACCGAACAGAAGGAGCCCACCATGCGTGTCGCCGTCGTCGGAGCCACCGGGAACGTCGGAACCGCGGTCCTGCGCGAACTCGGCCGTCGTGAGGAGGTCGACGCGGTCCTCGGCCTCGCGCGGCGCCTCCCCGACACCGACGCGGACCCGTACGCCGCGGCATCGTGGCGGACGGTCGACATCGGACGCGAGGAGTCCACGGAGACACTCGTCGACGCCTTCACCGGGGTCGACGCCGTCGTGCACCTCGCGTGGCTCATCCAACCGAACAGCAAACGCGACCTCCTGCGCCGTGTGAACGTCGACGGCACCGCACGCGTGCTCGCCGCAGCCGCGGAGGCGGGAGTCGAACGGATCTGCGTGGCCTCGTCGATCGGCGCGTACTCCCCCGTGGACGACGACGAACCCCGTGATGAGAGCTGGCCGGTCGAGGGAGTCCGCTCCTCCCACTACAGCGTCGACAAGGCGGCCCAGGAACGGCTGCTGTCGGAGTTCGCCGCGACGCACCCGGAGGTCGCCCTCTCCTGGCTGCGGCCCGGCCTCATCTTCCAGGAGGACGCCGGCGCGGAGATCCAACGCTACTTCGCCGGAACCTGGGTCCCCGTCCAGCTCCTCGACCGTGTCCGCCCGCCCTTCGTCCCCCTCCCGGCGGGTGTGCGCACCCAGGTCGCCCACGCCGACGACGTCGCCCGGGCCTACGCGGAGGCGATCGTCCGGGGTGCCCGCGGCCCCTTCAACATCTGCTCGGACGAGGTCCTCGACGCCGAGGCGATCGCCGGCATCGTCGGCACCGGCAGGACGGTGCCCCTGCCGCCCGCTGCGATCCGCCCGTTCCTCACGGCCGCGCACCGGGCTCGCGTCCTGCCCATGGACGCCGGATGGCTCGACATGGCGATGGGTGCCCCGCTCCTCGACACCGGCCGGGCGAAGCGGGAACTCGGGTGGGAGGCCCGCGTGAGCGGTTCGGACGCCCTGCGGATCCTCCTCGACGGGATGGCCGAGGGGCGGGGCGCCTCGTCGACCCCGATGCGCCCCCGCACGGGAGCACCCGCCGACCCGACGGCCCTCCCGCCGGAGGACCACGTCGTCCCGGAAACGGTCGATGCGACCCTCCTGCGGCAGTACCTGTCCGACCACATCCTCGGCGCGACCGGTGGGATGGACCGGATCACGGCGATGGCGGAGGAGTGCGCGGACACCCCCGTGTTCGCCGACCTCTCCACCGTCGCCGAAGCGATCCGACAGGAACATGCGTTCCTCACCGCGCTCACCGAACGGCAGGGCTTCCTCGCGCCGGGGGTCTCCGCACCACTTGCACGGGTCGGGGAGAAACTCGCCCGGTTCAAGCCCTACGGCCGCCCACCGGGGAAACGTTCGCCCTCGTCGCTCCTGCTCGAGACCGAGTTCATGCTCATGGCCGTGACCGGCAAGGAGCACGGCTGGCTCACGATGCGAGAACACGCCGCCGAACTCGGGGTCGCGCCCGAGGTGTTCGACGGGCTGCTCGAGGACGCCCGGGAGCAGAAGCGGATCCTCGGTGACGTGCACGCGTACGCCCGCGCTCGGGTCTTCCGCACCTGAGGGGCGCGAGCGCGATCCGTCGGCGGAACACTCCGGTGCGGGCGCCTCGACGAGATCTCCGGACCGACGATCGGACGACGGGTCGGAGGAGGCGGATCAGAGGACGCGGAACCAGTGGTACCCGAAGCGTCCGACCCGGATCTCCGCGGTGCCCTCGGGCCCCACGTCGATGCGGTGTTCGCTGTCGGGAGCGAGGACGTCGACGAGCGCCGCGCCGTTCACCCGTTCGCCGGGAACCGGGACCTCGAGTGTGACCGGCGCCGGGCCGAGGTTGTGCACGGCCACCGTCGATGTCCCCCGCCATTCGCACACGTGCACGAGAACGCGGGGGTCACCGACGTCGAGGACCCGGAGGTCACCCCGGGCGAGTTCGGGGACCTCCCTGTACCTCCGCACCAGGCGGACGAAGAACGACCACAGCGAATCGGGGTTGCGCCGCTGCGCCTCGACGTTCACGTGCGCGGGCCCGTACTCGCCGGACACGACCGGGCTCGTGAGGTCATCCGGTGCGACCGGCGAGAATCCTGCGTTCGGACCCGCGGTCCACTGCATCGGGGTCCGCACGGCCGCCCTCCCCTCGGCCCCGAGATCCTCGCCCATACCGATCTCCTCGCCGTAGAAGAGCGTGGGTGTGCCCGGGAGGGAGAAGAGCAGCGAGTAGACCATGCGGATGCGGTCGGGATCACCGTCGAGCATCGGCGGCAGCCTGCGTTTGAGTCCTCGCCCGTAGACCTGCATCTCCTCCCGGGGTCCGAATGCGGCGAAGACCTCCTCGCGTTCCTCCTCCGTGAGCTGGTCGAGGGTGAGTTCGTCGTGGTTGCGGACGAAGGTCGCCCAGGCCGCGGACTCGGGGATCTCGGGCCTTCCGCGCAGGGCGCGGGCGAATGCGGTGGCGTCCTGGCGGGCGAGCGACAGGTACATGTTCTGCATCGCGACGAAGTCGAAGACGAGCGTGAGTTCGCCCTCCCCGTCGGTGCCGAACAGGGTGCGCTGTTCCTCGTAGGGCAGGTTCACCTCACCGAGCAGGATCGCGTCCCCGGTCCGGCGGTTCATGAACGTCCGGAGCCTCCGGAGGAACCCGTGCGGGTCGACGAAACCCCGTTCGTTCTCGATCTCGTCCCGCAACCCCACCGTGAGCAGCTGGGGCACCGCGTCGACCCGGAAACCGTCGACCCCGAGCTGTACCCAGAACCCCACGATCTTCGCGATCTCCTCGCGCACCCGGGGATGCGACAGGTTGAGATCGGGTTGGTGCCGGTAGAAGCGATGGAGGTACCAGTGCCCGGTGATCTCGTCCCGGCTCCAGATCCCCTTCTCCTCGTCGTGGAAGACCACCATCTCCGAGGTGTCCGGGGGTTCGTCCTCGCGCCAGACGTAGTAGTCCCGGAAGGGGTTGTCGACCGAGGACCGGGCCTCCTGGAACCACGGGTGGTCGATCGAGGTGTGGTTGACGACGAGATCGATGACGACCTTGATGCCGCGCCGGTGGGCCGTGCGGACGAGCTGCGCGAAATCGCCGAGGCTCCCCAGTCGGTGGTCGACCCCGTAGAAGCCGGTGATGTCGTACCCGTCGTCCCGACCGGGGGTCGGGTGGAACGGCATGAGCCACAGGCAGTCGATCCCGAGCTCCGCGAGGTGGTCGATCCGGTCGATGAGCCCCGAGAGGTCCCCGGTCCCGTTCGCGTCGGTGTCGAGGTAGCTCTCGACGTCGACGCAGTACACGACCGCGTCCTTCCACCATTCGTCGACGTCGTTCACCGGGAGCGCGTTCATCGCGTCACCTCCTCGTCCCGCAGGTCGGGAAGGACCCGGTTCCCGAACGTCTCGACGAACGCGCTCTGGTCCTGCCCCACGTGGTGGAGATAGATCTCGTCGAACCCGAGTTCCGCGTACTCGAGGATCCAGTCGCGGTGGCGGGAGAGGTCCGCGGAGACCCGCACGGATTCGCGCACCTGGTCCGCCGTCGTGCGCGGACCGAGTGCCTCGAAGTGGTCGACGGTCGCGAGGTCCCAGGTCACCGGCGGGGAGACGACGTTGTTCCTCCACTGGTCGAGCGCGATCGCCTCCGCGTGCCCCTCGGTCTCCGCCCAGCTCAGGTGCACCTGCAGGCATGCCGGGCCGCGGCCACCGGATTCGCGGTACGCGGCGAGGAGGTCCCGGAGGACCTCGACCGGCTGATTGAGGGTGAGCAGGCCGTCGGCCCACTGTGCCGCACGCTCCGCGCTCGACACCCCGACGACGGGGGCGAGGAGCGGCACGGGCTCGCTCGGCCGGTCCCACACCTCGGCGTCGACCACCGTGACGAGCCCGTCATGGGTGACGCATTCGCCCGCGAACAGACGACGGATGACGTCGACGCTCTCGACGAGCCGTCTGCCGCGGATCTCCGGCCGGGGCCAGGGTTCGCCGGTGATGCTCTCGTTGAGGTACTCCCCGGTGCCCGGTGCCATCCAGAACCGCGCGGGGAACATCTGCCCGAGGGTGGCGGCCTGCTGCGCGAGGACCGCCGGGTGGTAGCGACCTCCGGGTGAGGTCACCACGCCGATCCGCAGTCCGGTGGTGGCGAGTGCGGCGCCGAGCCACGGCCAGGCGGCACCCGAGTGCCCCTGGGCCCGGGACCACGGATTCGCGTGATCGGAGCACAGGGCGGCCGCGAATCCGGCGCTCTCCGCGGCACGGAGGGCGTCGAGTGCCGCATCCGGGGCGAGCTGTTCGTGGGACACGGGGAAACCGATGACAGTCACGGAGCCTCCCGACGGTGGTCGTGACGCCCACTGCAGGAGGGCCTGGAGCGGCCTGCCAGGGGGATCGTGCCGGAGGGCTCCGGAACCGGGTACGACGGAACCGCCGGTCGAACGGTCGGTGGAAGGGCGAGCGCCTGCCCGGACGGATCCGGGCGGGCGCTCTCGGGTGGACGAACGGTCAGTCGTCGTGGTCGACCTCGTCGAGGCGCAGATCCCCTGTCCTCGCGTCGACCTCGAACTCGCGCTCCTCGCTGCCTGAGCGGATGGTGACGTCGTACGCGGACCGGCGGAAGTCCTTGTCGAGCTCGCCGCCGTCGATGGTGCCCGCGGTGTTCGCATGCGCCTTCTCGAGTGCCTGTGTGAGCGAGATCGACGCCTCCTGGGCCGCACGGCGGTCGTCGTCATCGTCGTCGTGGTCGCGTTCACGGGAGTGCACGGTCGCACCGTCCGTGCTGATCGTGTACTTCCATTCACCGTCGCCCTCGACCGTCTCGATCTCCCAGCGGGTGTTGTCGTCGTCGAGGTCGATCGACACCGCGGTGCCACCGTGCTGCTTCTCGGCGGTCGCGATCGCGGCCTTCGCCGCATCGAGGCTGCCGGCGGACGACGCCTGCGGTGCCGCCGCCGACTGTGCGGCAGGAGCCGCCGGCTGTTCGTCGTCGGCGTTGTCGTCGCCGGTCGGAGCAGCGGACCCACCTGCCGAGGTACCGCCCGGCGCTTCCTCGGAGGGCGCCTCGGCCGCGGGGGCCTGGGCCGCGGGATCGGTCTGTGCAGGCTCCACGGTGCCGCCCTGGCAGCCGGCGAGCAGGGCGCTGATGCCGAGAACTGCCGCCCAGAGTGCGATGCTGTGTCGCTTCATGATGCCCCTTGCCTTCTCCCTGCCGGATCGGATGGACTCCGGTCCGGCCGTGCGGGAATCGTGTCCGTGTCCGGCCTCCCTGTGGGTTCGGGTCCACCCGTGGACCGCGTCCCCTGTGTTGATGTCTTCAGTGTGCGACTCCAGTGTGATGCGCAGATGAGAGGGATGAGGCGGGAATGAGAGCGGTGAGCGGCCCGCGTCTCACTGCTCAACACAGGGAACGGACGACCATGCGGCTCGGAACGCACGGGCGAGGGTTAAGGTGGGCATGACTGCACGGACCGAACGAGCGTTCAGTGCCGAGAGAAAGCATGCCGCGCATGCCGAACCGGTCATCCGCGGCACCGGCGAGACGACGAGAGAAGAAGGTGCGATCAATGGCGATCGAGTCCCTGAGCGAGGCACAACGCACGGCGTGGAAGGACCGGGCCCTCCCCCCGGTCGAGCAGGTGGCCGAGGGGATGTGGGCGATCCCGGTCCCCATCCCGGACAACCCGCTCGTCTACACCTACTGCTACGCGATCGCGGAGGACACCGGCGTCGTCCTCATCGATCCCGGTTGGGACGGGCCGGAACAGATGCAGGCCCTCACGGACGGTCTGGTCGGCATCGGGTTCACGATCGCCGACATCCGCGGGGTCGCCATCACGCACTACCACCGCGACCACATCGGACTCGTCCCGTACCTGCTCCGGGAGAACCCGGACATGTGGCTCGCGATGCACGCCCACGACCTGGACACCCTCGAGGGCTTCCGCAGCGGACGCACACAGTTCCGCACCGGCACGCAGGAGGGAGTGGACGTCGCCACCGAGTACGGGGTCCCCGACGACCGTCGCCACGAGGTCATGTCCCCGCCCCGGGCCGCCGGCGCACCGAATCGACGCTCCTCGTTCGCGCAGGTGCAACTACCGGACCGGCTCGTCGTCCTCGGGGAGGGCGAGACCCTGCCGGTGAATGGCCGCGAGGTCCTCTCGATGTGGACGCCGGGCCACACCTACGGACACTCCGCGTTCCGGGTGCCCGACGCCTCCGCCTTCGTCTCCGGCGACCACGTCCTGCCGACGATCACCCCGAACATCGGCCTCGACGCACCGCGGATCACGAAGAGCCTGGGCGACTACCTGTCGTCCCTCGACCGCATGGACCACCTCTCCCCCGAGGTGCTCGTCCTGCCGGCGCACGGATTCCGGTTCTCCGGCCTCCACGACCGCACCGCGGAACTCAAGGCGCACCACGCCGAGCGTCTCAAGGAGATCGAGGACACGTGGGAGTCGACCGACGACCACTCGGTGTACTCGATCGCGCAGGGGCTCCACTGGTCGCGCGGGTTCGACCAGCTCTCCGACTTCAACCTGTTCGCCGCCCTCGCGGAGACGGCGGCCCACATGCATTACCTCGGCCTGCCGGTCGGTGCACAGGGCGCGGGGACGAACGGCGGCGCGGAGGGCGCCCGGATCGCCTGAGCCGCGGCAACCGGCCCAGCCCGACAACGGTTTCACCGAGGACGACCGAAACGGTTGCCGTTCCGCGGATCGGCAACCCATTCGGTCGCCGTGGGGGAAACCGTTGACGTTCCGGGCCGGGGCCGCCCGGGCGCACTGGGTGTTCTCACCGATCCGCCCCGGATCTCGGGTCGTACACTGTGCGACATGTCACTCGATACCCACATCCCCGCCCGGTTCGATTCCTCGAACATCGTCGACCCCGCCTCCGTCTCCCCCGAGAACTTCACGATCACCGGTCCCGATGCCACCGCCCGGGGTCGCAATCGCGGCGAGCAGGCGGCCGAGGGCATCGCCCGCACCTTCGAGGCGTACTCCGCACTCTTCACCGCGAAGGGCATCGACACCGCGGCCCAGGAACGCGGTGCACAGCAGTCCCTCGAGGCGCTCCGGGCGTGGGACGAGTCCCAGTACCGCGAGCTCGAGGGTGTGGCGGCCGGTGCCGGGCTCGAGCTGTGGCAGGTGGGCCTCGTGAACGGACGCACCGAGATCCTCACCCTCGCCGACGTCGAACCGCACGAGTGCTCGACCCTCGCAAACCGTGACGCAGCCGCCGGTACCGCGTACTCGGTGCAGACCTGGGACTGGCACGTCGAGTTCGCCGACGTCTGGCACTACCACTCGGTCGAGGGCACCGAGGGCCGCCGCTCCTACGCCGGCTTCGCCGAGTACGGCATGCTCGGCAAGATCGGCATGAACGACGCGGGCGTGGCTGTGCACCTCAACATCCTCAAGAACGCGGCGGACCACGCCGGGGGCGTTCCCGTCCACTCGATCCTCGCGGGCGTCCTCGCGCGCGCCGGATCCGTGCAGGAGGCCATCGACCTCGTGCTCTCGGCGGAGACCACCTCGTCCTCCGTCATCACGGTCACGGGCGCGGACCGGATCGTCATGATCGAGATCGGCCCCCAGCACAAGCAGGTCATCGAGATCGACGGCTGGGGTGTGCACACGAACCACTTCATCGGCGACGAGATGATGGACGGCGCCCTCGAGCTCAAGCCCGTCGGCAGCACCTCGCAGGCACGCTACGCGCTCCTGCAGGAACGGGTCTCCACCGCCGAGGCGCCCGCCGGCACCGCCGACTTCCTCCCCCTCATGTCCACGAGCGGGGACGAGGCGCCGGTCTGCTGCGTCATCGATCCGGCCAAGCCCTTCGGCGAGCGCACCGGCACCCTCGTGACGGTGCAGTTCGATCCGGCGGCGAAGGTCGCCCGCATGTCCCCCGGGAACCCGAAGGACGTCCCGCACGTGGCGACGACGGAGTTCTCCTTCGCCTGAGCCGCAGCCGGCACCGAGGAGGCGCACTCCGTACCGCCCCGGACACCGCCACACCGCGTTCACCCGGCGGCCGTGGCGGTGTCCGTGGTCTTTAGTAGTGTTCTGCACAGTGACAGCGGTCACGGAGAACCCCCGCGCGCGACGAAGGAGCTCCCATGCAGGTCTGGCCAGGCACTCCCTATCCCCTCGGCGCCACGTACGACGGCACGGGGACGAATTTCGCGATCTTCTCCGAACCGGCCACGGAGGTCGAGCTCTGCCTCTTCGACCAGTGGGGCAACGAGGACCGCATCGCGATGACGGAGAACGACGCCTTCGTCTGGCACTGCTACCTCCCCACCATCGAACCCGGCCAGCTCTACGGCTACCGCGTCCACGGTCCCTACGAACCCCACAACGGCGTGCGCTGCAATCCGCACAAGCTCCTCCTCGACCCCTATGCGAAGGCCGTGTCCGGCCAGATCACGTGGGGTCAGCCGATGTTCTCGTACCCCCTCGGCGGCGGAGGTGCCGGGTACGACGAATCGGACTCCGCGGATTCGATGATGCTCGGTGTCGTCGTGAACCCGTACTTCGACTGGCGCGGTGACCAGCACCCGAACCACCCGTACTACCAGTCCGTCATCTACGAGGCACACGTCAAGGGCCTCACGGAACTGCACCCGGACGTGCCGCAGGAACTGCGCGGCACCTACGCCGGTGTCGCCCATCCGGCGGTCATCAGCCACCTCAAGCGCCTCGGCGTCACGGCGCTCGAGCTCATGCCCGTCCACCAGTTCGTCCAGGACCAACGGCTCCAGGACGAGGGACTGCGGAACTACTGGGGCTACAACACCATCGGGTTCCTCGCACCGCACAACGAGTACTCCGCCGCCGGTCAGCGCGGTCAGCAGGTGCAGGAGTTCAAGGAGATGGTGCGGGCACTGCACGCACAGGACATCGAGGTCATCCTCGACGTCGTCTACAACCACACCGCCGAGGGCAACCACCTCGGCCCGACGATCTCCTTCCGGGGCATCGACAACGCGCACTACTACCGCCTCGTCGACGAGGACCCGCAGCACTACATGGACTACACGGGCACCGGCAACACGCTCAACGTCCGCATGCCCCACTCCCTCCAGTTGCTCATGGACTCCCTCCGCTACTGGGTGACGGAGATGCACGTCGACGGCTTCCGCTTCGACCTCGCGGCGGCCCTCGCCCGCGAGTTCTACGACGTCGACCGCCTCTCGACCTTCTTCGAACTCATCCAGCAGGACCCGATCGTGAGCCAGGTGAAGCTCATCGCGGAGCCCTGGGACATCGGCCCCGGCGGGTACCAGGTGGGCGGCTTCCCACCGTTGTGGTCGGAGTGGAACGGCAAGTACCGCGACGTCGTCCGGGACTTCTGGCGCGGTGAGCCCTCGACCCTCGGCGACTTCGCCTCGCGCATCTCCGGTTCCGCAGACCTCTACGCGAACTCGGGCCGGCGCCCCTTCGCCTCGGTGAACTTCGTGACGGCGCACGACGGTTTCACGCTCCACGACCTCGTGTCCTACAACGAGAAGCACAACCTCGCGAACGGGGAGGACAACCGCGACGGCGAGAGCCACAACCGCTCGTGGAACCACGGCACGGAGGGCCCGACCGACGACCCGGAGATCCTCGAACTGCGTGCGCGGCAGCAGCGGAACTTCATCGCGACTCTTGCGCTCAGCCAGGGCGTCCCGATGATCAGCCACGGGGACGAGCTCGGCCGCACGCAGCAGGGCAACAACAATGCGTACTGCCAGGACTCCGAACTCGCGTGGATCGACTGGGAACACGGCGACGAACCGCTCGCCGAGTTCACGTCCCGGGTCTTCCACCTCCGCCAGAAGCACCCGACGTTCCGCCGGTCCCGGTTCTTCAAGGGTCAGGTCGTCCGATCCGACGTCGACCAGCCGCTCCCGGACCTCGTGTGGCTCAACACCGACGGCGACGAGATGATCGTTCAGGACTGGAACACGTACTTCGCGAAGGCGCTCGGCGTGTACCTCAACGGCCGCGGGATCCAGGGCCAGGACAAGCGCGGCCGCGCGATCACGGACTCCGACTTCCTCGTCTACTTCAACGCGGACATGAACGCGGTCGACTTCGTCCTGCCGAACGCCGACTACGCGGAGGCCTGGCGGCCGGTCCTCGACACCGCCGGGGACTTCTCCGAGTCCGAGGTCTACCCGGCGGGAGCGACGGTGTCGCTCAAGGGCAAGGCGATGCTCATCCTCATCGAGAACGAGCAGGACGAGGCCCAGCAGCACACTCCCGCTGCCTCCCTCGAGGAGCGCTTCCGGCGGCAGAGCGCCGCGACCGTGAAGGCCCCGTGGGTGACCGGCATGCGCACCTCGGCGGACCTCGCGGTGAACGCCGCCAGGCCTGCCGAGGCGGAGGGCGCCGCCGGCACCGGAGGAACCGCCGGTGGCGACGCCCGCGAGGATGCCGNNNCCGCCGAGGCGCCCGCCCCCGAGGACACCACCTCACCCGAGGAGCAGGACGCGCCTGCGACCGAGGGCGGCGCCGCACCGGCGGACGATCCGGCGGAGGAGGACGCGAACGCACCCGAGGCGACGGACCGGCCCGCGGGGACGGGCGCCTCGGCCGCGGAGGACGGCGAGGACGACCACGGGGACGAGGATGCGGGTCCCGACGATTCCGGGTCCGATGACTCCGGGGACGACGACTCCGAGGGCGCACCGTGACCCGGCGGCCCGCACCTGTTCCCGCCTCCACGTACCGGCTGCAGCTCACGGCGGACTTCACGCTGCACGACGCCGCCGCGCTCGTGCCGTATCTGCGGGACCTCGGCGTCGACTGGGTGTACCTGTCGCCGGTGCTCGCAGCGGAACCCGGTTCGACGCACGGGTACGACGTCGTCGATCCCACCCGCATCGACGAGGCCCGCGGCGGCCGCGACGGCCTCGAGGCCCTCAGCACCGCGGCGCACGACGCCGGCATGGGCGTCCTCGTCGACATCGTGCCGAACCACATGGGCATCGCGACCCCGCACGCGAACCCGTACTGGTGGGACGTCCTCATGTATGGGGAGGCGAGCCGGTTCGCGCACTGGTTCGACATCGACTGGGCCGCCGGTGCCGACGACACGCCCCCGTACCGTCCCGCCGACGGATGGGTGCCCGCGGCCTCCGGCAAGGTCGTGCAGGCGGTCCTCGGAACACCGGACGACCTGGAGAAGCTCGAGTTCCGCACCCACGAGGGAAATCGGGTTCTCGCGTACTACGACCACGTGTTCCCCCTCGCCCCCGGCAGTACGCACGAGGGGATGAGCCCTCAGGAGGCGCACGCGGTCCAGAACTACCGGCTCGTGCACTGGAAGGAGGAGGACCGCAGCCTCAACTACCGCCGGTTCTTCTCCATCAAGACGCTCGCCGGGGTCCGCGTCGAGGACCCCAGGGTGTTCGAGGAGACACACACGGAAGTGCTCGCGTGGTTCCGCGAGGGGCTCGTCGACGGGCTGCGGATCGATCACATCGACGGGCTCGCACACCCCCGTGACTACCTGGCCCGGCTCGCGCGGCGGACCGGGGGCTACATCGTCGCGGAGAAGATCCTCTCGATCGGAGCCCGCGGCGAACGGGAGAGCGTGCCGGAGTCGTGGCTGCGGGTGGGCGCCTCGGGTACGACGGGGTACGAGATCGTGCCCTTCATCGACGGTGCGCTCGCCGACCGGACCGGGTTCTTCGCGTTCGAGGCCCTCCGCCAGCACCTCGTGGCCGGGGGCGAACTCACGGAGGACGGTGACCTCGCCGGCGCCGACCTCGCGGAGTCCGCGCGTCACCTCACCCGCCATCCCACCTCGGTCACGGGGTTGTTCCACCAGATCGAGCAGTCCGCGAAGACGCACTTCGCCTTCGGCCCGCTCTCCGGGGAGATGCTCCGCCTCGCCCGGGAGATCAAGCAGATCGGGTGGGCACACGTGGACGCGCACACCCGCGAGGTCATCGGGGAGGACCCGCTCGCGGGCGTGGACGAGGACCACCTCGCGGACGTCTTCGGCACGATCTGCGCGTCCCTGCCCGTGTACCGGGTGTACGCACCCGGACCCACCGACCGGCTCCACGCGCTCTCGCTCCTCGGGGACCAGCCCCGCACGGGAGCGACCGGCACGCGGGAGGTCATCAGCACGGACACGGGGCCCATCGACATTTCCCCGACCGAACCACTGTCCCACGACGGTCGGATCGTGCTCCGGGCCATCGCGCACGTGCGCTCGACGGCCCGGTCCTCGATCGTCTCCGATCGGGCACTCGCGTACCTCGGCGCCGTCCTCACGACCCCCGGCCACCCGGTGTTCCGCCGGTTCACGCAGACGACCGGGGCGGTCACCGCGAAGGGCGTCGAGGACACCGCGTTCTACCGGTACGCCGCACTCACAGCCCTCGCCGAGGTCGGTGGGCGTCCCGCCGAACCCCTCGCGCCGGCCGCGCTCGCCCAGGAGTTCGAGCGGCGGGCCACCGGCACTTCGTTCACGCTCAACTCGCTCACCACGCACGACACCAAGCGCAGTGAGGACACCCGCGCCCGGATCCTCGCCCTCGCCGAGGTGCCCCGTGCGTTCACCGCGTTCCTCGCTCGGGTGCGCAGCGCCGTTCCGATCCGGTACGTGCCGGAGGCCCCGGACGTCGAGGTCAGCGGTGCCCGTGCGCTCGGACGCAACGAGAGCCTCGAACGGGCCCGGGGCGCGATCACCGCGGACGCGAGCTTCGACATCCTTCTCTGGCAGGCGGTCGTGGGCGCCTGGCCGGCATCCCCGGAGCGCCTGCGCGACTACGCGCTCAAGGCTGCGCGGGAGAACGGTCTCCACACGACGTGGACGGAACAGAACACGGAGTTCGAGGAGAGCCTCGTGCGCGCGGTGGACGCCGTGAGCACCGACCCGGAGCTGCGCGGGCACCTCGAGGAACTCGACGCCCGCATCCGGGAGGCGGGGGTCTCGAACGGCCTCGTGGCGAAGGCACTGCACCTCCTCGCACCCGGTGTGCCGGATGTCTACCAGGGCACCGAGTTCACCGACCGCTCGCTCGTCGACCCGGACAACCGCCGGCCGGTGGACTGGGTGGCGCGGAAGGCGGCGCTCGCGGAGGTGAGCTGCGGAATCGGCGACCCGCAGCACGGCGTCGGTGGCGCCTCGGCGGACGCTTCGAACGGAGAGGTCCCGGATCCGGCCACGGACCCCGACCGGGCGAAGCTCCGGCTCGTCACCCGGCTCCTGCACCTGCGCGCAGAGCACCGCGACGTGTTCGTCCCCGAGGACCGGTACCTCGCGCCCGTGCCCGAACCGGTCGGCGCACACGGCAGCGCCTGGGAGCACTGCGTGTCCTTCCTCTTCGGCGGGACCGTACTCCTCATCGGGACCCGCCTGCCGATCGGGCTCACTGCGCGTGGTGGTTGGCAGGACACCGTGGTCGTCGTGCCGCCGGGATCGCTGCGGGAACTCGACGAGGAGGCGCACCTCGCGCGGGTGCTCGCGGAGACCGACCCGCTCGCGGATCCGCTCACGGATTCGCTCGTCGGGGACGGGTACTCCACCGACTCGTTCTCCCCGGAGCAGTTCCTCGGACCGAGCGGTTCGGTGGACAATCCTGCGGCTTCCGGTGCACGCGGCGCCGAACCCGTGGACGAGGATCCGGACGTGCGCTGGCGGGACGTTCTCACCGGTCGCGAGTACAGAGGAACCCGGCTGCACCTCCGTGAGCTCCTGTCCGATCTGCCCGTCGCCGTCCTCGAGAGGATCGACTGACATGACCTTCGCCGTATGGGCACCCCGGCCGTCCCGGGTCCGCGTGGCCTGGCGGCCCGTCGACACCGCGTACGGCGTCGATTTCGTCCGCGAGCACTACCGCGAGGCGCCGCTGCAGGAATCCGAACTCGCGGGGCTCGGGTTCCGCATCTCCGAGGCGCGGCGCGGCTCCGACGGGTGGTGGCACGTGAGTGCCCCGGCGCTCGACCGCCCCACCCGCACCGTCGAGTACGGGTACCTCCTCGACGACGCGCCCGAACTCCTTCCCGACCCCCGGTCGCTGCGGCAGCCCTACGGACCGCACGGCCCCTCGGTCATGACGCTGAGCCCGTCCCCCTTCGCGTTGACCGAGGGCACGGACGAACACACCTTCACGGACGGCACGGGAGGTGAGGACGGCTGGTTCCGCTACGAGTGGGAGTGGTCGGGACGGTCGTGGGACGCCTCGCCGGTGTACGAGATGCACATCGGGACCTTCACACCCGAGGGCACGTTCGACGCGGCGATCGCGAAGCTGCCGCACGTGGCCTCACTCGGGGTGGGCTGGGTCGAGCTCCTGCCCGTCAACACCATCGGTGGCCTGTACGGCTGGGGCTACGACGGGGTGAACTGGTTCGCGATCCAGGAGAGCTACGGCGGGCCCGAGGGGTACCGGCGGTTCGTCGACGCGGCGCACGACCTCGGCCTCGGGGTGCTCCAGGACGTCGTGTACAACCACCTCGGCCCCTCCGGGAACTACCTGCCGCTGTTCGGACCGTACCTCCACGAGGCGGCGAGCAACCCCTGGGGAGAGAGCGTCAACCTCGACGGCCCGGACTCCGACGAAGTGCGCGACTTCGTCCTCGACAACCTCGAGATGTTCGCGCTCGACTACGGCGTCGACGGGTTCCGCCTCGACGCGGTCCATGCCTTCGTCGACTCCCGGGCGCTCCACATCCTCGAGGACATGCGCCTCCGGATGGACGTCGTCACCGCGGTGCGCGGATATCCGACGCATCTCATCGCGGAATCGGACGCGAACGATCCACGCCTCGTGTCCCTCCGGGCCGACGGCGGATACGGTCTCACCGCGCAGTGGAGCGACGACTTCCACCACGCGCTCCACGTCGCCCTCACCGGGGAGACGAGCGGGTACTACGCGGACTTCGCCGCGCCCGGTGCGCTCGCGAAGTCGACGGCGCGCGGGTTCTTCCACGACGGCACGTTCTCCTCGTTCCGGGGACGGTCGCACGGCCGGCCGATCCCGGAGGACCGCGTGCGTCCGTACCAGCTCGTCGTGTGCAGTCAGAACCACGACCAGGTGGGGAACCGGGCGGCAGGAGACCGTCTGTCCCAGTCCCTCGATCCCCGGCGCCTCGCCCTCGCAGCGACCCTCACGCTGTTGGCGCCCACGACGCCGATGCTGTGGATGGGCGAGGAGTTCGCGGCTTCGACGCCCTGGCAGTTCTTCACGGACCACCGCGAGGACTGGTTGCAGGAGGCGATCCGCACCGGCCGCACCGAGGAGTTCTCACGACACGGGTGGGACCCGGCGCTCGTCCCGGACCCGCAGGACCCGGAGACGTTCGAGCGCTCCAAACTCGACTGGGCCGAGGCCGGTGAGGGGGACGCCGGTGCCGAAGTGCCCGGCACGCACACCGCGGTCCTCGCGCTCTACCGCGAACTCGGCCGGTTGCGTGCCGTACGCCCGGAGTTCCGGGACCTCGAGTTCGGTGACATCGCGGTCGGTCGCGGGACGGAGGGTGGCTGGCTCGCGTACACGCTCCACGGCACGCTCGGCGTCGCGGTCAACCTCACGGATCGTCCCGCGCACGTCTTCCTCGCCCCGGCCGATGTCACCGCGACCATCACCGTCCTTCTCGAACCGCACGCCTTCGCGGGGATCGGCCCGGCGCCCGCTCCTGCCGGGGTGGGTGCCGAGGCGATGACGGTGGGAGGAGACATGTCCCCCGTGACCTCCGCGCTCGGCGACGAGGGGATCGGTGAATCCGGCAATGCAGACACGGTCCGCACCGACGGCGGATTCGACGAGGTCGAGGACGACGCGCCCACCGAATTCGCGGACTTCGCCGAGCTCCTGCCGAACGCACAGGCGGTCCTGCCCCCGCTCGGTGCTCTCGTCTACGAACTCACCCCGGGAGGGCCGGGCAATGAAGTGCCGGGAACGACCGCCTCGGGTGTTGAGTCCGAGAACGGCACGAACGTCCTCCCCCTGCACCGCTGACCGGGTCGCACTCCTCGAACGGGAACCGTTCCCGCACTGCGCCTTTCCGGCAGCGGTTCAATTCCTCCCGCACGAAGCAAACCCCTGCCGGAGGTCGGGCGGCGTCCCTCACCCCTTGCGGGCGAGCACCAGACCGTAGCTCACCGCCATCGCGACGAGGGCGAAGGCCATCGCCACCGCGAGGTGCACCTGGAGCAGGAGCGCACCGATCGCGGCGCCCACACCCATCGTGAGGACCGCCGCGATCCGGTTCGCCATGAGAGCCCGCCCCTCGGCCGTCCGCCACGCCCGGTGATCGGAGAACAACACGGAGATCGTCGAGGTCACGACGACGGTCGTCACGTCCTTGACCCCGACCGCGCGGGCGAGCACCGATTGCATGCCCATCGCCACGCCGACGAGCAGCGTCACCACCCAGATCACCGTCGTCGTGAGCGGTGTGAGTACCACGACCGCGGTGGCGGCACCGAGGAGCAGGAACGAGAGCGCGAATGCCGCGGTGATGAACCGGGGCCGGGAGAACGCACGGATGTCCATCGCACCACCGAGTGCCGCACCGGCGACGAAACCGACGAGCGCGCACAGCGGGCCGAAGAAATGCGCGGTCGACCATGTGCCCGCGGAGATCCCGAGCAGCACGAGGTTCCCCGTCATGTTCGCGCCGAACACGTGCTCGAGCCCGAGGTACGTCGCGGCGTCGAGCGCTCCGGTCCCGAGCGTGAGGACGGCCATGGCGGGAAGGTGGGGATGGGTCGACGTCATTGTGCTCCTCAATCCGATTCTGCTCACAGCGCCGCGATCGGGCACTGCGCCTCGCCTCAGCAGGGAGTTCACGTGGAGGTGACCGCTTCCGAGTACGATTCCTGCCAGGATAGACAAGGTGTATACACCCCGGTGCGGGCACCCCCTCGTCGACGAGACCCCGTCGCCCGCACCACGGACCGAAGGACACATCCCCATGAACAACCAGCGCGCCGTCAGCACCGCCCACACCCTCGCAACCGAAGCAGGTCGCCGCATGTACGAGGCCGACGGCAACGCGGTGGACGCCGCGATCGCCGCGGACGCGGTCCTCACCGTCGTCTACCCGCACAACACCTCACTCGGCGGCGACCTCATCGCGCTCGTCGCCACGGGCACCGACGCCCCCGTCCTCGTCGACGGATTCGGATGGGCTCCGGCCGGGGTGGACGCCGAGGCGTGGCGCACCGAGCACCCGGGCGCCGAGCGGGTGCCCGCGCGCGGCCCGAAGGCCATCACGCTTCCCGGCACCGCTCGCGGGTGGCAGTTCCTCCACTCGACCTACGGATCGCTGCCGTGGGCGGACGTTCTCGCCCCCGCGATCGAGGCGGCCCGCGACGGCTTCGAGATCGCCCCCTCGGTCCGCAAGGCCATCGACACCACGGCGAAGGCCGGGGACCACGGGCTCCGTTTCGTCGAGGGCTTCTTCGGCCCCGACTGGGCGACCCGCACCGAGTTCTCCAACCCCGCCCTCGCGGCGACGTACGAGCGCCTCGCCGCTGCGGGTCCGGCCGATTTCTACGAGGGCGAGCTCGCCTCGGCGGTGCTCTCCTACCTGCGATCGATCCGCCCGGAGTGGACGGCCGAGGACCTGTCCGATTACGAGGTCCGCACCCGCGGTTCGCTCTCGACGACCTTCGCCGGGCACACCGTCCACACCGGTCCCGCGCCGTGCCAGGGCTTCAGCTTCCTGCGGTTTCTCGAGGGCCTCAAGCTCGACCTCGGGGCCGAGGCGGAGGCCGGTTCCGTGACCGAGGAACAGATCGCCGGGGCATGGGTGGAGTCCTTCGCCCGCTCCGACATGCTGCGCGACTCGATCCTCACCGAGGGCGTCGCGGACGAGACGCTCATGGACCTCGGCCTGCCGCAGCGCGACGACTCCGTGCCGACCCCGCCGGCGGACGGGGACACCGTGGGCGTCGCAGCGAGCGACGGCACCCTCTCGATCTCGCTCGTCCAGAGCCTCTACTCCGGATTCGGTGCCTGGGAGTTCGATCCCGCGACCGGCATCGTCTTCCAGAACCGCGGCTCGATGTTCTCGCTCGATCCCGCGTCCCCGCAGTTCGTGTCCGGCCGTCGCCGCCCGCCGCACACCCTCATGCCGGTGCTCGTCACGGACGCGGACGGCACGGTCGAACTCGTGCAGTCGACGATGGGCGGCAAGGGCCAGGCGCAGATCCACGCCCGACTCTTCATGCACCTCGTGCAGGGCGGAACCCCGGACGAGGCGGTCGCACTCCCCCGCTGGGTCTCCGGCGTGCGTCTGCCGGATGACACGCCGTGGTCGGTGAACATCGAGGAGGACGTGCCGGCTGCGGTGCAGGCGGTCCTCGCGGCGGCCACCCCGGAGGACGTGAAGACGACGGCTCCGCTCACGGACTGGATGGGCCACGCGAACGTCATCGACCGCCGGGGCCCCGAGGTGCTCGCGGCCTCGGATCCGCGTGCCGACGGCTCCGCCTGGGTCGGCTGAGCCCCCTCGCGGTCCGACGCAGGAGCGACGAACGCCCCGCGCGAGGCGGGCGCAGCGCGGAGTCGAACGGGGGCGATCAGCATGTGCCGACCGCCCCCGTGCGTCGTTCCGGGCCGTCTCCGTCCCCTCGGCTGGATACGGTGAGGCCATGGGACACGAGGACGCACGGAACATCCGGGGCATCACACTCCAGCAGCTCCGGTATTTCATCGAGGTCGCCACCGAGGGATCGATCACCGCGGCGGCCGAGTTGCTTCTCGTCGCACAGCCGACGATGTCGGCGGCGATGAAGGACCTCGAGCGCCGCGTGGGCTGTGACCTGCTCCGCCGCTCCGTCCGCGGCATCGTCCTCACCGAGGAGGGCATCGAGTTCCTCGGCTATGCACGGCAGGTCGTCGAACAGGCCGAGCTCCTCGAACAGCGGTATCTCGCCCGCCCGCCGTCCCGCCGCCTCCTCGGGGTCTCCGCGCAGCACTATTCCTTCGTCGTCGAGGCGTTCGTCCGGATGGTGCGGGAATCCTCGGCCGCGGAGTACGAGTTCGCGCTGCGCGAGTCCCGCACCGCGGACATCATCGAGGACGTCAGCACGCTCCGCAGCGAACTCGGCGTGATCTACCGGAGCGACTTCAATCGGAACGTCATCGACCGACTTCTGCGGGACTCGGGGCTCGTCTTCTCACCCCTGTTCCGGGCCACGGCCCATGTCTTCGTCGCGCGCACGAACCCCCTGGCGGCACGCGACCGGGTCACGCTCGACGACCTCGCGGAACTCCAGCGGCTCTCGTTCGACCAGGGGGTGCGCAACTCCTTCCACTTCGCGGAGGAGATCCTGTCCACCCGGTCGGTGGCCCGCGACATCCGGGTGAGCGACCGCGCCACGATCTTCAATCTCATGATCGGCCTGGGCGGATACACGGTCTCCACCGGAGTCGTGTCGGACGATCTCGACCCCGCGATCGTCGCGATTCCCCTCGACGTCGACGATCGCATCGAGGTCGGGTGGATCCGTCACGGAAGCATCCCGCTCTCCGGCCAGGCCGAGGTGTTCCTCTCCGCCGTGCGTGAGGTCGTCGGAGAGTTCGACGTCGAACTCCTCCCATAGGAATCCTCTATCCCTAATCCGCTGCGGATCGAATGAAGCTATGCCTCGGGGGTCTTATTACGCTGGCGATCTCGACGTGGGCACCGGCCCGCGGCCGGAGTGAGAGAGCGAGGACCCCTCGGCCCATGGCACCAGTATTCGGCTACCGCATCACCACCACACCGTTCGACGAGGACTACACCCCGGCAGCGGATTCCCGCCGGACCACGAACTTCGCGAACCTCGCCCGCGGCACGAACCGCCGGGAGAACCTCCGGACCGCTCTGCGGATGATGGACGCGCGCCTCGGCGATCTGACGACGGAGAGCGGCACACGCAGCGACCGTTACTCCCTCGGACTCGAGATCGTCACCGCGGATCTGCTCCTCGACGCCGACGGCACGGGCCCCGCCTTCCCCTTCGTCGAGTTCCTCGCCGTCACGATCCTCGACCGTGCGACGGGAGAGCGGATCCCCGGGATCGTGGGGAACAATTTCTCCTCGTACATCCGCGATTACGACTTCAGCGTCGTGCTCCCGGCGTTCAATGCGACGAGGGCGCAATTCGCGGTGCCGGAGGATTTCGGGGTGCTCCACGGGATGTTGTTCCAGGACTTCCTCGCATCCGAGGCCTACCGATCCCGCTTCGCCCGGCCGCCGGTCGTCTGTCTGAGCGTGTCGACGAGCCGCACGTACCGTCGGGCCGGTGCACCGCACCCGGTCCTCGGCGTCGAGTACCGCCAGAGCGCCTCCTCTCTCACGGACGACTACTTCTCGAGGATGGGGATGCAGGCCCGGTTCTTCATGCCCCGCGGCGCCGTGGCCCCGCTCGCGTTCTACTTCACCGGGGATCTGCTCACGGACCACAGCGACCTCGCGCTCTACGGCACCATCAGCACGATGGAGGTCTTCCAGCGGATCTACCGTCCGGAGATCTACAACACCGAGGCGCCCGCCGGCGAGGTCTTCGCACCGACCCTCGACAACCCGGACTTCTCCACCACCGGTGTCGTCTACGACAGGGTCGAACGGACGGAACTGGGCCGGAAGCAGGGCGAGCTCATCGAACGCCTCCTCATGGTCCCCCACCGCGCCGAGCTCGACAGCTGGTCCGCGGCCGGGGCCCGATGACGCCACCTCGCACATAACTCACCCCTCGGACCACCGCACAGGAAAACGGAGCCCCACCCATGCACTCCCTCCTTCGCACCACGCTCGTCGGCAGTCTCCCGAAGCCCACATGGCTCGCCGAACCCGAAGTCCTCTGGGCACCGTGGAAACTCTCCGGCGCAGAACTCGCCGAAGCACAGCACGACGCTCTCCACCTCGCCGCCGATGCGCAGGCGCACGCAGGACTCGACATCGTCGTGGACGGGGAACAGACCCGCCAGCACTTCGTCACGACCTTCATCGAGCACCTCGGCGGGGTCGACTTCGAGAATCGGGAGACCGTCCGGATCCGCGACCGGTACGACGCGAGCGTCCCGACCGTCGTCGGCCCCGTGACACGTGAACGACCGGTCTTCGTGGATGCCGCGAGAGCCCTCCGGGCCCGCACCGATCGGCCCGTCAAGTGGGCGCTTCCGGGTCCGATGACGATGATCGACACGCTCGCGGACAGGTACTACCACAGCCGGGAGGAGCTCGCGTGGGAGTTCGCGCGGATCCTCAACGAGGAGGCCCGGGACCTCGAGGCCGCGGGCGTCGACATCGTCCAGTTCGACGAACCGGCGTTCAACGTCTTCTTCGACGACGTGCGGAACTGGGGAGTGAAGACCCTCGAGAGGGCGGCGGAGGGACTGCGCTGCGAGACCGTTGTCCACATCTGCTACGGCTACGGGATCAAGGCGAACACGGACTGGAAGGCCACGCTCGGCACCGAGTGGCGGCAGTACGAGGAATCGTTCCCGCTCCTGCAGCAGTCGACGATCGACATCGTCTCGCTCGAGTGCCACAACTCGCACGTGCCCGTCGACCTCATCGCTCTCCTCGCGGGGAAGAAGGTCATGGTGGGCGCGATCGACGTCGCGACCGAAACGGTGGAGACGCCCGAGGAGGTGGCGGCGACCCTGCGGAGGGCCCTGGGGTTCGTCGCCCCGGACAAGCTGTATCCGTCCACGAACTGCGGGATGGCACCGCTGCCGCGTGGCGTCGCCGAGGCCAAGGCCGCCGCACTCACGGAAGGCGCACGGATCGTCCGGGAGGAACTGCTCGCGGGGAAAGTGTGACGCTCACACCCGGACCGGGGTGACCTCCTGACGGTGCACGATCCTCCCCGCTTCCATGACGAGGACCTCGCGGACGTAGGGATACACCGCGGGAGTGCTGCGGTCGACGCACACGAGGCCGAACTCCCGGTCCTCGGCCAGGCGCCGCACGACGCCCATGAGTTCGGCGTAGGAGCACTCGGAGAGGTCCGTGCCGAAGGAATCGAGGACGAGGACGTCCGGTTCCACGGCGAGGGCGCGGGCGAGCGCGAAGCGGTGGAGTTCCTCGGGCGAGAGGTGCGTCGAGTGGATTTGGTACCAGGCCGCCTCGAGCCCGAGTTCGTCTGCGACCGTCACGAGACGTTCCTTGATCTCCGCCTCCGCGTGCATACCCCGGAGGGTCTTGAGCGGAGCGGAGACCGCCTCGGCGAGGGTCCGACGGGAATCGAAGCTCGTGGCGACCCCACTGCCGAGGTACTGGACCCGGCGCCGGAACGATTTGCGTCCGGCGGGGGTCCGCAGGAGCTGGGCGACCGAGGCGCTGCACAGGCGGACCTCTCCGCTCGAGGGGGCCTCGAGGCCGGCGAGCATCTTCGCGAGTGCCGAGGCACCGGAGTCGGGGGCCGCCCCGACGATACCGAGTGCGGTACGGGTGCCGATTTCGAGAGTGACGTCATGGACGAGGGTCGTTTTGCGGCGACCTCGCCCCTGTTCCTTCCGGAGTTCCTCGGCGAACAACATCACGATTCGAACGTAGTGATCGCGGCACTCGCGGCCGTATCCGTTTCGTTACGCCCGTGTGAATGTGTCCCTGCGGGTATGTATCGCGGTGCCGGGAAGCGGAGGACGCGACCGGGCCGGCCCCGCGGCCGCCGGCAGAACCGTCACCGACCCTCCGTCAGTCGGCAGGAGTGAACCACAGTGCCGCGTACGCCGGGACCGTGATGACCGCGGAGGACGGGAAACCGTTCCGTCCGGGCCCGTCCGCGTGCGCCGCGCCGAGGTTCCCGGTGCCGGAACCGCCGTACACCTCGGCGTCGGTGTTGATCCGTTCGGTCCACGTGCCGGCGAAGGGGAAGGGCACCGAGTACCCCTCGAGGGTGCGTCCGCTGAAGTTCACGACGCACACGACGGCCCGCCCCGACTTCGCCCAGCGGACGAAGGAGAGGACGGAGTTCTGCGCATCCGCCCCGTCGAGCCACTGGAAACCGTACGAGGTCGTGTCCTGCTCCCACAGGGCCGCTTCCTCGCGGTACACCGTATTGAGGTCGGTCACGAGCTTCTGCACACCGGCGTGCCGCGGGTCGTCCGCGAGCCACCAGTCGAGGCCGTGCTGCTCGGACCACTCGGCCTCCTGACCGAACTCCGAACCCATGAAGACGAGCTGCTTGCCCGGATGCGCCCACTGGTACCCGAGGAATCCGCGCAGACCTGCGAGCTGCTGCCCCCTGTCGCCGGGGAACTTCCGCAGCAGGGAGCCCTTGCCGTGGACGACCTCGTCGTGGGAGATCGGCAGGACGAACTGCTCCGAGAAGGCGTACACGATCGAGAAGGTGATCTCGTTGTGGTGCCAGTTGCGGTACATGGGGTCGTGCGACACGTACTGGAGCGAATCGTGCATCCAACCCATGTTCCATTTGAGGTCGAACCCGAGCCCGCCGGTCGAGGTCGGTGCGGTGACGCCCGGGAACGCCGTCGATTCCTCCGCGATGATCGCGACGCCGGGGTGGAGCTTACCGACGGTCCCGTTGACCTCCTGGAGGAACTCGATCGCCCGGAGGTTCTCGCGCCCGCCGTGTTCGTTCGGTACCCACTGGTCGGGTTCGCGCGAGTAGTCGAGGTAGAGCATCGAGGCGACCGCGTCGACCCGCAGCCCGTCGACGTGGAACTCCTCGAGCCAGTACAGCGCGTTCGCGACGAGGAAGTTCCGCACCTCCTTGCGGCCGTAGTCGAAGATGAGCGTGCCCCAGTCCGGGTGCTCGCCGAGGCGCGGGTCCGGGTGCTCGTAGAGCGCCTGCCCGTCGAACTGCGCGAGCGCCCACGCGTCCTTCGGGAAGTGGGCGGGCACCCAGTCGAGAATGACGCCGATCCCGGCCGCGTGGAGCGCGTCGACGAGGTACCGGAACTCGTCCGGTGAACCGAATCGTGACGTGGGTGCGTAGTACGAGGTCACCTGGTATCCCCAGGATCCGCCGAAGGGGTGTTCGGCGACGGGCATGAACTCGACGTGGGTGAACCCGAGGTCCTGCACGTACGCGACGAGTTCCTCCGCGAGTTCCCGGTACCCCAGCCCGAGGCGCCACGAACCCAGGTGCACCTCGTACGTGCTCATCGGGCCGTGCACCGCGGGGCGGGAGTCACGCTCGGCGATCCATGCGGCGTCCGTGAATGCGAAGGTCGATTCGGTGACGACCGAACCGGTTGCCGGTGGCACCTCGGTCGCCTTCGCGAGCGGGTCCGCCTTGTCGATCCAGCGCCCGTCGCGGGTGAGAACGCGGTACTTGTAGATCTGTCCGACGTCGACGCCGGGTACGAAGAGCTCCCACACCCCGGAACCGCCGAGAGACCGCATCGCGTGGCCCCGGCCGTCCCAGCCGTTGAAGTCGCCGACGACCTGCACGGCCTGTGCGTTCGGTGCCCACACCGCGAAGGCGGTGCCGCGGATCGTCGCGTCGGGCCCCTCGTGCACGCTCGGGTATTCCTGGATGTTCGCGCCGAGCACGGTCCACAGGCGCTCGTGACGGCCCTCGCGGATGAGGTGGAGATCGAGTTCCCCGATCGTCGGCAGGTACCGGTAGGGATCGTCCTGGACGACCGGCTTCCCCTCCTCCCACACGGTCTCCACCCGGTAGTCGGGGATCTGCGTGAGCGGCAGCGGTGCCACCCACACCCCGGCGTCGAGGTGGTCCGCGGGGTACCGGTCCTCGCCGACGAGGATCGTCACGCTCAGTGCCATGTGCCGCACGACGCGGACGACGACACCCTCCCGGTCGGGCACACCGGGAATCCCCGAGGCGGTGCGCACCAGGTGCGCACCGAGCACTCCGTGCGGGTCGTAGTGAGCGCCCGCGGCGACGGTGTGCACGAGGTCGGGGGTGAGCGTGGTCATGGACGATCTCCCGGTTTCTGCTGCGGCTGTGCAGCGGGCTTCGGCGGCGCGGGGGGCGTCGCCGGTTTCGGAGCGGCCGGCTTCGGACCTGCCGCTTTCGGTGCCGCCGCTTTCGGACCGGCAGCAGCCTTCGGTGCCGTGGCGGGCTTCGGTCCCGCGGCTGGTTCCGGTGCTGCCGCCGGTTTCGGCGGTGCTGCGGGCTTCGCGGGCATGGGCGGGTAGATGTCGATCTCCCCGTCGTCGACCTCGTCGTCGTCCTCGTCGTCACCCGAGTCCGGGTCGGCGGACGGCGTATCGGTCGCAGCCCGCGGAGCAGGAGCCGCCGAGGCGCCCGGCAGCTCCTCGAAGTCCGGATCGTTCTCCGGGACCTCCCCGGCGTTCTGCGGCGTGGCGGGCGCCTCGGGAGCCGGGTCGGCGTCACCGCCGGGATCCGCCTCACCGGCCGGGTCCTCCTCGGAAGGCACCGGCGTCGGTACCACCGCCTCGGGGTCCTCGGGCGAGGCATCCGCGGGTACTGCACCCGCGCGCGCCGCACCGGTCGGGGTTGCCTCGGTGCGGGCCGCCTCGGTGCGGGCGAACTCCTCGGCGCGGCGCAGCGCGTCGGCCTGCGGCACGAAGGCCTCCCCGGCCGGGGTGCCCGCCGCCTCGGTACCGACGACGGCACCGAGGATCTCGGGGGCGCCCGAGGGATCGTGGGCGAGCTTGCCCCTCAGGAGGAGCGAGAGCGTCGCGAGCGGCACGATGAGCCACGTGGGGCGGTTCCGCAGTTCGGTGACGACCTCGACGAGGAGGCGGTCGACGAGCGCGGCACGGAGCACGGGGTTGTGGAGTCCGACGGACGCGCCGACGGCGTGCGAGTACCCCGTGAGGAGTGCGTTCTGGGCCTGCGAGGACCACAGGTACTCGGGTGAATCGGCGACGTCCCGCAGCCCCGACTGGTCGAGGCCGGACAGGCCGACCGTCGAGGGCATCGCGTTCTCCTCGAGGGCACCGGTCCGTCTCAACCGGGCGAACCCGGCCGCGTAGTCGATGCTCCGCAGCAGGGCGACGATGTCGAGCGAGGGCGGTTTCGGATCGTCCCGCGGGGAGTCCGCGAAATCGACGACCTGGAACCCGCCGACCGCCGAGTTCACGACGTGGTTGAGCGTGAGTTCACCGTGGATGCGTTGGAGAGCACCGACGTTCTCGAGAGCGGCGAGCGCCCGCTGGTGGGCACGCAGGGGCGCCTGGAGGTTGCCGAGGGCGAGCGGTGCGCGGGAGAGTGCCCAGTCGACGCGGTCGCTCCACTTCTTCACCCAGGAATCGGTGGGTTCACCGTCGCTGCGGACCATGCCGAACTCCCCGGCGAGTTCGAGGTGGAGCTCGCCCACCCGACCACCGAGGGACATGGCACGCCGGTTGTAGCTGCCGATCGACCCGGAGTCGACCTCGAGGACCGTGTCGACGGCCTCCCGCCAGGCGGGGACGGCATCGGGTTCGGTGCGGGCGAGCATGCCGATCGGCGCACTCGTCGTCTCGAGCGTCTCGGCGTCGAACCAGCGGCCGGTCGCCCAGCCGAGCACATGGGGAACGGCGGCGGAGTCGGCCTGGGTGAGGGCGACGGGGACCGTGACGGCGGCGGCGCTGCCGGGTTCGAGCACGCGGAAGATCGTGAGGACGCAGGGTTCGGCCTCGTCCGCGATGACGACGGAGGAGGCGTTCTGCCGGTTCTCGAGGAGCCCGAACTTCACGGACCCGGCCTTCGCGACGAGCATCTGGCCGGAGGTGAGCGCCTCGAAGCGGCTTCCGGGTTCACCGACGCGGTCGGATTGCACCTGCCCGCCGGGGAACCGGCGACCGGTGGCCATCGCCTGCGCGAGGGTGACGACGAAGATCGGGTCCGCCGCTCCGTCGTACACCCAGCACGTCCCGAGCGTGATGTCCTCGATGACACCGATGAGGTGCGGGCGCAGCGCGTAGTCCTCGACCGTCCGGAAGCTCAGCGGCACATTGAGGCGCTTCACGGCCGAACGGGTCGAGACCTCGATGATCGCCTCGTGTCCCTGGATGGTGAGCGAGGGGCCTTCGAGCGAGGTTCCGGGGATCGCATCGGGTGTGCCGATCTCCGTGTCCGCCGGCCCGAACTCGAAGAGGCGGGCGACGGACATCGGGGTGATGTCCGGTTCCTCGCCCGGGAACCCACCGAGTCCGGGGAACCACGACTGGCGCGGCAACCAGGCGGAGAGCAGCCCCTCGAGTTCGCTGCTGATGGCCACTGTTCCCCCTCGGACGTCCGACTGTTTGCCCCAACCTTAACGAATGCTTCTGCACACGAAGCGGAGCCGAACGGGTGCGTGCGTCCCGGTGAGCGACCCGCTCCCGTTCACATTTCCCGCCGGTGTCGCCGCGCGGTCTTCCGCCCGCGCTCGTGCAGCGGCTCTCACCACCGGACGTGGAACACGTGCGCGGGGCGCTCCCGGGGGTCGAGGCGCACGTAGTTCTCCGCACCCCACTCCCATTCCTCGCCCGTGAGGAGGTCGTGGGCGCGGAAGGTCCCGTGGGCCTCCGGGGCGTCCGCATGCTTTCCCGAGGCGCCCGGCAGCCGGGTGCCGTCCGGGGCGAAGGCGCAGGGCGCCTCGGCGGCTTCTTCGGCAGCGGCACACTGGGCCGCGGTGGGCCGCTCGGGGCGGGGACGGGTGTGCGCGTCGAAGGGACGCAGGGCCGCGAGGTCGAGGTGGACCATCGTCTCCCGGGTCCCGTGCGGATCGACGTTGAGGACGACGAGCACGACGTCGTCGTCCTTGCGCTTGGAGAACACGAGGACGCTGTCGTCGAGGGCCTCGTGGAAGGTGAGGTTCGTGATCTCCGAGAGCGCCGGGTGACTGCGGCGGATCTCGTTGAGGCGGGTGATGAGCGGCTGGAGCGACCGGCCGGCGGCGAGTTCCCCGGCGAAGTCGCGGTCCTTGTACTCGTACTTCTCGTTGTCGATGTACTCCTCGGCGCCGGGGCGGGCGACGTGCTCGCACAGCTCGTACCCGGCGTACATGCCCCACAGCGGGGCGGAGGTGGCCGCGAGGATCGCGCGGATGCGGAAGGCCGCGGGACCGCCGAACTGGAGGTACTCGGTGAGGATGTCCGGGGTGTTGACGAAGAAGTTCGGGCGCAGGTACGCGTGGCTCTCGATGCTGAGCTCCGTGAGGTACTCGGTGATCTCCTCCTTCGTGTTCCGCCACGTGAAGTACGAGTACGACTGGTGGAACCCGGCCTTCGCGAGGGACTGCATCATCGCCGGGCGGGTGAACGCCTCGGCGAGGAAGACGACGTCCGGGTACTCCGCATTGATCTTCGCGATGAGCCATTCCCAGAACCGCAGCGGCTTGGTGTGCGGGTTGTCGACGCGGAAGATCCGCACACCGTGCTCGATCCACAGACGGCAGATCCGCAGGACCTCCTTGCGCAGGCCCTTGTAGTCGTTGTCGAAGTTGATCGGGTAGATGTCCTGGTACTTCTTCGGCGGGTTCTCCGCATAGGCGATGGTCCCGTCGAGTTGGGTCGTGAACCACTCGGGGTGGTCCTTCGCCCACGGGTGGTCGGGGCTCGCCTGGAGCGCGAGGTCGAGTGCGACCTCGAGACCGAGTTCCTGTGCACGGGTGACGAAGGCGTCGAAGTCCTCGAAGGTCCCGAGGTCGGGATGGATCGCGTCGTGTCCGCCTTCGGCCGCGCCGACCGCCCAGGGGGAACCGGGGTCCGCGGGGCCGGCGGTGAGTGTGTTGTTCGGGCCCTTGCGGTTCGTCCGGCCGATCGGGTGGATGGGCGGCAGATAGATGACGTCGAACCCCATGTCGGCCACGCGGGTGAGAGACTCCGCTGCGGTGCCGAAGGTGCCGGAGGTCCACTCGCCGGTCTCCGGGTCCCGGTGAGCTCCTTCCGAGCGGGGGAAGAACTCGTACCAGGCGGCGAAGCCCGCGGCCGTGCGCTGGACGTCGAGCGCCAGGGGCTGCGAGGCGCTCACGAGGGACCGGGCCGGGTTGCGCGTGAAGACCGCGCGCAGTTCCGGGGTGAGTGCGGCGTGGAGGCGTTCGAGGGGCGTGCCCTCGGAGGACTCGAGGGCGGCGATCGAGTCCGTGAGGATCGTTTTCGCCTCTCCTGCGGGTTTCGTGTCCGCGAGGTAGCGGCCGAGGAGCTCGACGCCCTCGGCGAGCATGAGCTCCACGTCCGTGTCCGCGGCGATCTTCACCTCGGCACGGTGGGCCCAGGTCGCGAAGTCGTCGAGCCACCCCTCGATGACGATCGTGTGAGCGCCCGGCCGCAGCGGGGTGACGAATCCGCTGTAGCGGTCGACCTCCTCGGGCGTGTTGAAGAGGAGGGACCGATGGACGATCCGGCCCGTGTCGTCGAGGAGCAACGCGTTCGCACCGATGACGTCGTGCCCTTCCTTGAACACGAGGGCGGAGACGGGAACGTGCTCACCGGGGATCGCCTTCGCGGGGAACGCACCGCCCTCGACGAGCGGGCGCGGGTCGACGATCGGGATGCGGCTGAAGTGGGTGGAGGCCATGTCGTCCATGATCCCCACCTTAGGCATCGTGACAAGGACCACGCGGTGAACTCTTGCGTGTCCGCGGGTGCTTCGAGATTCCGATTCCTTGCGCCGCGTCATCCGAAATCGCATTTCACTGCTGGGTTTCGCCGACACCCAGCATTCAATCGGGATGTGAACGCTCCGGAAGTCGATCGATCGAGCACCGAACGATCACAGCTCCGCCGTCCCGCATCGTGAACGAATACGGCGCTGCGTTCGTCGCTCCGGCGGCCGCGGGAGCACAATGAACGCCATGTTCATCGAGGAGACGACACGGACCCCGTCCGCCCGGGTGCGCACGACCGCGCTCGACGTGGAAGCAGCCGCCGAGCGCATTGCGCGCTCCGTCATCACCTCCCCCCTCCACATTTCCGAGCGCCTGTCGAATACGACGGGCGCGCGCGTGCACCTCAAGCGGGAGGACCTCCAGTCCGTCCGTTCGTACAAGATCCGGGGCGCGTTCAACTTCATGCTCCAGCTCGACGGAGCCGAACGCGAGCGCGGAGTCGTGTGCGCCTCGGCGGGCAATCACGCGCAGGGCGTGGCCCGGGCTTGCAACGAACTCGACATCACCGGACGCATCTTCGTCCCGAAGACCACTCCCAAGCAGAAGATCGACCGCATCCGGCACTTCGGCGGTGAGGACGTCACCGTCGTCGTCGCCGGTTCCACGTACGACGACGCCTCGGCGCTCGCGAAGGAGTTCGCGCGGGAGTCCGGTGCGCTCCTCGTCTCCGCGTTCGACGACCCGCGCACGATCGCCGGCCAGGGCACGATCGCCGCGGAGATCAAGGCGCAGATGCCGACCGACCCGGACTACGTCCTCGTCCCCGTCGGAGGCGGCGGCGTGCTCGCCGGAATCGCGTCCTACGCCGCGGTGCACATGCCGCGCACCCGGGTCATCGGCATCGAACCGGCGGGCGCGGCCTCGATGATCGCCGCACTCGAGGCGGGTGCACCCGTCACCCTGAACTCCGTCGACTCCTTCGCCGACGGTGCCGCGGTGCGCCGCGCCGGGGACACGACCTTCGGACTCGTCCAGGACCTCGGGCTCGACATCCGCCCGATCGCGGAGGGTGCCGCGGCCTCGGAGATGCTGCACCTGTACCAGATCGACGGCATCATCGCCGAGCCCGCCGGTGCCCTCGCCGCGGCCGCAGTCGGCCCGCTCGGATCCGGTGCGGTCGTCGAGGTGGAGCCGGGGGCCTCGGTCGTGTGCCTCGTGTCCGGCGGGAACAACGACATATCCCGCTACCCCGAGGTGCTCGAACGCTCCCTCGTCCACGAGGGCCTCAAGCACTACTTCATCGTGAACTTCCCGCAGGAACCCGGAGCCCTCCGCCGCTTCCTCGACGAGGTGCTCGGTCCGGACGACGACATCGCCCTCTTCGAGTACGTGAAGCGGTCGAACCGGGAGACCGGACCGGCGTTCGTCGGCATCACGCTCGGCGCTCCCGAGGACCTCGCGGCGCTCCTGCACCGGATGGAGGAGAGCCCTCTCGAGATCGAGAAGGTCGATCAGGACTCCCCGCTGTTCCGCCTCTTCACCTGAGCAGTGCTCCTGAGCGGACCCGCGCCCGCTTTACCAACGGATTCGCTCAAGTCGATCGATTCGATTGACTTCCCACGAAACGGAAACGGAATCGATCGTCCTCGGCGAATCCGTTGGAGCACCAGCGGTTCGAACAGCGGCCGGTCAGTGCGCGCCCCGGGCCTCCCGCGCGATCGCACGGAGCACCGAGGCGACCCCGCCCTCGCCGAGGGCAGGCGCGGTGAGTCGGGCAATCGCGATCGCCTCGGGGTGGCCGTCGGCCATCGCGTAACCGTGACCGGCCCACTGGAGCATCTCGAGGTCGTTCGGCATGTCGCCGAAGGCCGCGACCTCCGCCGCGGCGATCCCCCGCTCCTCGCAATAGGCGGCGAGGGTCCGCGCCTTCGTCACCCCGGCCGGGGCCAGTTCGACGAGGCCGTTCTCCGGATTCGAGTGCGAGGCGTGGAGGGACTCCCCGAAGGCGCTGCGCACCTGGGCGAGGAGCGCATCGGAGTCGCTCGATCCCGTCCGCAGGAGGACCTTGACGACGTCGTGCACCTGCGAGCAGTCGCCGACCTTCACGAGGGTCGCGCGTTTGGGCGCCGGCAGCACGTACCCCTTCTCCATGTACATGCCGTGCAGCGTCTCGAACGCGAGGCGCGCGTCGGGGATGTGGTCGCGGACGACGTCGACGAACCCGCCGAGCGCGTCCGCGTCGATCGTGTGGGCGGTCTCCACCCGGTCGTGCACGAGGTCGTAGACGACGGCCCCGTTCGCGCACACGATGTGGCCGAGTCCCGGCACCGCGTCCGTGATCGCGTCGAGCCACCGCATGGGACGGCCAGTGACGGGAAGGAAGTCGATACCGGCGTCGAGAACGGCCCGGATCGCGTCCACGGTGGCCCGTGGCAGCGGCTCCGGGTGGCGCAACAGGGTGCCGTCGATGTCACTCGCGACGAGCCGGATCGGTGCTCCCGGTGTGCCGGCGGCGCCCGCGGGTGTCGTGGTCATTCCCGGTCCCCCTCACCGCGCAGTTCGGCCGTGCACGCCTCCACGAGGTCACCGACCTTCGCGGCGTACGTCTCCGCGGACCGGGCGGCACCCAGCGGGTCGGTGCCCGTGCGGATCGCGACCCGTGCCATCGACGCGGCCTGACCGGCCTCGGCGGCGGTCCGGGCGGCGCGGGACAGGAGTTCGGGCAGATCTCCCACATGTGAGCGCACCTCGGCGGGGACCACCTGGCCGGCGAGGGGGAAGCGGGCGTGGAGATCCGCCACGAGGTTCTCCACCCGCCCCGCCTCGCCGCCGAGCACTGCCGTGAGGCGGGCGAGGGTCTCCGCTGCCCGAGCGACCGCGATCGTGTTGTCCCCTTCCAGTGCAGTGCTTCCGGCCGCGATGTCCGCGTCCTTCTGCACGGCGACGGCGGTCTCGTAGAAGCGGTCGACGGCCCTGGCGAACCGGTCGTGGTGCTGTCGCCACAGCCCCGTGCCGAGGTCCACGTCGGGATCACCGGTACGGTGCTGGTTCCCGGCGAATGCACCACCGCCGGACCGGGCACGCCCGGCGGGCTGTCGTTCCTCGGTTCCGGCGAAGGCCGCCCGGACCTTCGTCCACAGACTCATGATTCGGCTTCTCGGTTGTCTTTCCTGTGCGGTACGGATGCCGGACGGGGCCGGGCGGGGTAGGGACGGGCGCGAAACCGGCTCAGAGGTAGTTGCCGGGACGATGCCCGGAGTCCTCGCCGGGCGTCTGACCGGGGTGGAGCGCACCCTGCGGAGGGTGGGCCTGACCGGACTGTGGGTCGACGACGACCATGCCCGGGGGAAGGGCACCTCGGGCGCCCTGGCGACCCATGGCCTGCTGGGCCATGATCGCGGTCTGGATGCCGTGGAACAACCCCTCGAGCCAGCCGACGAGCTGGGCCTGGGCGATCCGGAGTTCACCGGTGGAGGGCACCTCGTCCTCGTCGAACGGCAGCGCAAGTCCGCGGAGTTCGTCCGCGAGCTCCCGGGACATCCCCTCGGCGAGTTCCTCGACCGAACGCCGGTGGATCTCCGCGAGGCGTTCGCGACCGCCCTCGTCGAGCTCGGTCTGGCGCACCTCCTCGAGGAGCTGCTTCGCCATGGTGCCGAGGCGCAGGAGCTTGCCCGGCTCGGACACCGCGGGTTCCTCGTCCTCGGAATCCGCCGCACCGGCCGGACCCGCACCGGGAACCCCGGCGACGAGGTCGTGACGGGTGGGTGCCTCGGCCGAGGGTGCGTGTTCCTCGGCTTCGTCGGGGAGCGTGGGCTCGAGTGGGGTGTTCTCGCTCATGCGTTCTCCTCTGAAACGGACAGTAGGACCTTGCCGATCGACTCCCCATTCTCCAACAGTTCCTGGGAGGGACCTGCCTCCGCGAGCGGGTGCACGCTGTGGATGATCGGGCGAATCGTGCCGTCCGCGACCGCGGGCCACACGTCCTGCGAGACCGCGGCGACGATCGCGGCCTTCTGTGCGGCCGGGCGGGCACGCAGGGTCGTCGCCATGACGGTCTTGCGGGCGCGCATGAGCTCGTTGAGGTTGATCTCCGCCTTCACACCGCCCTGCAGGCCGATGATCGCGAGACGGCCGTCGTGGGCGAGGGCCTTGATGTTCCGTTCGAGGTATTTCGCGCCGATGATGTCGAAGACGACGTTCGCACCCGGGGTGCGGCCCGCAGCCTCCGCATCCGCCGCGGTGATCTCCTCGATCCGTTCGACGAAGTCCTCGTCGCGGTAGTTGATGACGGCATCCGCCCCGAGGTCGCGGCAGAACTGCGCCTTGCGCTCGGATCCGACGGTGACGGCGACCTTCGCCCCGAAGTGCTTCGCGAGCTGGATCGCTGCGGTGCCGATGCCGGAGCCGCCGCCGTGGACGAGCAACCATTCGCCCGGCTGCAGGCGGGCACCCATGAACACGTTCGAGTACACGGTGCAGAGGACCTCGGGCAGTGCCGCGGCGTCCTCGAGGGAGAGGTTCTCCGGGACCGGCAGCAGCTGCCCGGCGGGGACGTCGACGTACTCGGCGTAGCCGCCTCCGGTGAGCAGCGCGGCAACCCGGTCTCCGACGTTCCAGCCCTCGACCCCCTCACCGAGTTCGGTGATGGTGCCGGACACCTCGAGGCCGGGGATCCGGGTGGACCCGGCCGGTGGATCGTAGAAACCCTTGCGCTGGAGGACGTCGGCACGGTTGATGCCGGCGGTGTGGACACGGACGAGGACGGAACCCGCGGGCACGGCCGGAACCGGGACGTCATCGACGACGAAGGCCTCGGGGCCGCCGGGGGTGGGGATCGTGATGGCTCGCATGTCTCCACCCTATGCGGGACCACGGACACGCGGGAGACGCACGCGGAACCCGACCGCGGAACGGCGTCCCGAGCTCAGGACAGGGTGAAGTACTCCTCGAGGGCGATCGCGAGGCCGTCCTCGGACACCGGCGGTGCGATCACCGTCGCGAACGCCTTCGTCTCCTCCTTGGCCTGCCCCATGACGATCGCGTGGTGCGCCCAGTCGAGCATCTCGTGATCGTTCGTCCCGTCACCGGCGGCGACGGTGCGCTCGGCGGGGACCCCGAGGCGCTCCGCCACGATCTCCAGCCCACTCGCCTTCGACACGCCCTCCGGGGAGATGTCGAGCCAGTTGCTCCAGCCGACGTTGTAGGTGACCCCGTGCAGGCCGCTCGCGTGGACCGCCTTCTCGAACTCCTCGGTCGTCCCGGTGAGTTCCCGCAGGACGATACGCACCGCGTCCTTCTCGAGAAGTTCGTGGAAGGGCACGATGTTGAGTTCGGAGTCCTCGTTGAGCTCCCCGTCCGGGAACTCGCCGGTGGCCCACCGCACGAGGTCCGGATCCTCGACGAGGAAAATCGCGGTGGGCAGCGCCTCGTGCATCCGTTCGAGCGCGGGCTTCGGGTCGAAGGTGACGGTGTGGAAGAGTTCCCACCCGCGTTCGAGCTCCGGATCGAGGCGGGCGATCACGGCGCCGTTCGAGGCGATGACGTACCCGGTCACGAGCCCGAGGCGGTTCGCCACCTCGAGCGCCCCCGCGAGCGCACGACCGGTCGAGATCGTCACGTGGTGACCGGCGGCGGAGACCGCGCGCACGGTCTCACGCACGCGCTCGGTCATCCGGTCGTCGTAGTCGACGACGGTGCCGTCGATGTCGAGGGCGACGAGGTGCGGTTCGGTCATGAGTCGTACCGCGGTCCTTCCGGTCCGTAGGCGACCATGCCGCCCATGTAGGGGCGGAGCGCTTCCGGCACAGTGACCGAGCCGTCGGCCTGCTGGTGGTTCTCGAGGATCGCGACGAGCCAGCGCGTGTTCGCCATCGTGCCGTTGAGCGTCGCGACGTACTGCGTGCCGTCCTCGGTGCGCTCGCGGATGCGCAGGCGGCGCGACTGGAAGGTCGTGCAGTTCGAGGTCGAGGTGAGCTCGCGGTACTTGCCCTGGGTCGGCACCCACGCCTCGCAGTCGTACTTGCGGGCCGCGGAGTCGCCGAGGTCGCCGGCGGCCGTGTCGATGACGCGGTACGGCAGACCGCACTTGGTGAGCATCTCCTCCTGGAGGGAGAGCATGAGCGCGTGCTCGGCCTCCGCGTCGTCCTCGTGGACGTAGGAGAACATCTCCACCTTCTGGAACTGGTGGACGCGGATGATGCCGCGGGTGTCCTTGCCGTAGGACCCGGCCTCCTTGCGGTAGCAGGAGGACAGCCCGCCGAGGCGGACGGGGCCGTCGGAGAGGTCGATGATCTCGTCCATGTGGTAGCCGGCGAGGGCGACCTCGGAGGTGCCGGTGAGGAACAGGTCGTCGGCCTCGAGGCGGTACACCTCGTCGGCGTGCTCGCCGAGGAACCCGGTGCCCTGCATGACGTCGGGCTTCACGAGCGTCGGAGTGACGACCGCCCGGAATCCGTGCTTCTCCGCGGTGTCGAGCGCGAGAGTGAGGAGCGCGAGTTCGAGGCGCGCGCCGAATCCGGTGAGGTAGTGGAAACGCGCACCGGAGACCTTGGCGCCGCGTTCGGTGTCGATCGCCCGCAGTTCCTCACCGATCGCGAGGTGGTCCTTGGGCTCGAAGCCCTCGGCGGCGAAGTCGCGCGCGGTGCCGACCTCCTTGACGACGACGAAGTCGTCCTCGCCGCCGGCGGGCACCCCGTCGATGATGAGGTTCGCGAGCTTGCGGACGGTCGTGTCGAAGTCGAACTCCGCGGACTCGGATTCCGCCTGCAGCGCCTTCACCCGGTCGGACAGCGCCTTCGCCTCCGCGACGAGTGCGGCCTTGGCGTCCTTGTCCTTCTCCTGGGCGACCTTCTTGCCGAAGGCCTTCTGCTCGGCGCGCGCCTCCTCGAAGGCGGTGATCGCCGCCCGGCGGGAGGAATCGAGGGCGAGGATGGTGTCGACGAGTGCTTCGTCGTCGCCGCGTGCGCGCTGCGAGGCCCTGAAGACCTCCGGGTTCTCTCTGAGCTGCTGAAGATCGATCACGGTTGCCAAGCCTACCGCGCGAACCCACGGCGCGGAGGCGCCCCGATCCCCGCCCCGGGCACGGCTCCTGCGGCACGTGTCGAACGGCTAGATTGAGGCCATGAGCATGGGTACGGGTACCGAGGTCCTCTTCATCGTCGTGCTGGTCGTCGTCGCACTGTTCATCGCGTTCGGCGTGGGCACCGCCTTCGGGAGCCGCCGGGCGGAGAAGGAGCGTTCGGACGCCGAGGCGCGGGGCGCCTCGGGTGCGGAGGGCGAGGAGGGGTCCGGGACCGGCACGGCGCTGCCGCGGGCCGCGCTCGTACTCAACCCGATCAAGGAGGGCGCGACCGATCTCCGCGCCACGGCCGGGGCGATCAGCCGGCAGGAGGGCTGGGCGCCCCCGCTCGTCATCGAGACCACCGCGGACGATCCCGGCGAGGCGATGGCGCAGGAAGCACTCGCGGCGGGGGTCGACCTCGTCATCGCGGCCGGGGGCGACGGCACCGTCCGGCACGTCGCCGAGGTGCTCACGGGCACCGACACCCCGATGGGCATCGTGCCCCTCGGCACCGGCAACCTCCTCGCGAGGAACCTGGGGCTGCCGATCGAGAAGCCCGAATGGGCACTCCGGGTGGCGCTGTGGGGTCGGGACCACCGGCTCGACGCGGTGCACGCCCGCCTCGAGCCGCCGACGGAAGCCGGCGCGGACGTGGCGGTGGTGGGTTCCGCAGTGGACGAACGCGCGGAGGACGGACGGGCGGAGGACGACCGGGCGGAAGGAGCAGGGAGCTCGGACAGCGGGACGCCGTCGGGAGCCGAAGGCACGCCCGACACGCGCGCTCCGGACACGCGCGGGGACCACGTCTTCATGGTGATGGCGGGGATCGGGTACGACGCGGACGTCATGGCGGACACCGACGCCGGGCTCAAGAAGAAGGCCGGCTGGCTCGCGTACCTCGAGGCCGGATCCCGGAAACTCAAGGGCTCGCGCACGAAGGTGCGGGTCACGCTCGACGACCAGGAACCGTTCACCGCACGGATCCGGTCGGTGCTCGGGGCGAACTGCAGCAAGGTGCAGGGCGGCATCGAGCTCGTGCCGGGGGCGAAGGTCGACGACGGCGTGCTCGACGTCCTCGTGCTCTCGCCGAAGAACATCGTCGAGTGGTTGGGCGTCGGGATGTCGATCCTCGGGCGGGCCGGGAAGAAGGGCCTGCACACCGAGGTGTACCAGTGCGCCCGCATCGTCATCGAGTCGGAGACCCCGATAGAGGTGCAGTTCGACGGCGATGCACACGGGGAGACGACCTACCTCGAGATGGAGGTCGATCCTCTTGCCCTCGTCATGCGGATCCCCACGGCGGAACAGCAGCGACTCATCCGCCTCGACGGCTGGCCGTTCGGGATGCCGGCATAGGTCGGACCTCACCGGAGTGGATTCACGGCGTTGCGTGCACGGTTCACCGGGAAGCACATTCGGACCGAAAAGTAACGTCACGAAACGATAACGATCGCGATTCGGGTCGCATCCCGGGATTCTCGGCCTACACACGGCCCCACCAGCGTTTTTTTCGTGATCTTGCCGTAGCAGTCCCGCAACAAACTGCCACTGCGGCTTTTCCTACTTCACAGTCACCCTTAGGTTTTCGGCAGTTGTCTCCATACTTCGTGTGTGCCGCCTCCACGGCGGGAGAAACGACCGAAGCTCGAAAGCGAAAGAGGAACTCGTGAAGAAGCGCATGCTCCTTGCTCCGGCAGTCGCCGTGGCAATCACCGGACTCGGCGCGGCCCCCGCACTCGCCGCCACCACTCCGGCACCCACCCCGACCGCGACGGCGACCGCCACCGCACCGGCTGCGGATCCCGCGATCACCTTCGTCGGCGACGTGTCGAACCTCAATGTCGGCCACCTCTACACCGGTGACATCGACACGTCCTGGTCGATCTCGGGACTCGCCCCGGAAACCTTCTACACGGTCGAGTTCTCGAGCACCGCCCCCGGCGTCCAGGACGACCCGTCGAGCGCCGTCGTCTCCGGCAGCATCTTCACCGACGAGACCGGAGCCGAGGCGGACAACACCTTCAGCATCTACCCGGACCGCGACAGCATCAACGACTGGGCCGGCGACCACACAATCTCCGTCGTGGACGAGGCCGGCACCACCGTCGTCTCCCGGACCCTCACCGTCGATGCGATCGCGTACAACCCGCAGCTCGGCATCTCGCCGCAGACCGCGACCGTCGCAGAGCTCGAAGCCGAGGGCGGCTCGGACCTCAACGCTCGCGGTCTCGAACCGTTCGCCGAATACACCGTGCGCGCAACCATGGAGGGCGACGACTCGCGTTCGAGCGAGTGGCCCGAATACGCCGACGCCTACGGTCGGATCGCGAGCGGTATCGTGGCCGAGAACCCGGCCACCGCCGAGAACCTCGTCGGCACCTGGAACATCGACCTCGTGAACCCCGCCGGTGATGTCGTCGCTTCCTCGGATCTCATCGTCTCCCAGGTCGCGCCGACCCTGTCGGTGAACACCGATCAGATCTCTGTCGAGGATTTCAACTCCGGCGCAGAGAACTTCGTGTTCTCCACGACTGCCGACTCCGACCCGCTCATCGCGGACAATGACGGCTACCACCTCATCGTCTCCGGTCCCGAGGGCTTCGAAACCCTCGACCTCGCGGCCTCCTCCAACGCCGAGGGCGCACTCAACCCCGTGACCTGGGCCGCCGACGGCACCGAGGTCCCCGAGGGCGAGTACACCGTCGCCCTGCAGGACGGCGCCGGCAACGGTCTCGCAACCACCACGGTGACCGTGGGCGACCCGGCTCCGGAGGAGACCCCGTCCGAGGAGCCCACCACCGAGGCGCCGTCCGAGGAGCCGACGACGGAAGCCCCGTCCGAGGAGCCCACCACCGAGGCTCCGTCCGACGACGAGACCACCGAGGCTCCGGCCCCGCAGCCCTCCGAGGAGTCGACCGAGGAGGCCAACGCCGGCGGTTCCGAGGACACCACCGACGAGGCATCCACCGAGGACGAGTCCGACCCGTCGGCACTCCCCCGCACCGGTGCCGAGCTCTCGGCCCTCGGCGCAGGCGCTGTGCTCCTCGCCGTCGGTGGCGCCGCGGTGTTCCTCACCCGTCGCCGCGTCAAGTGACGCGCTGAGTTCCACCCGCCGGGCGTCCACTCACTCCTGTGACATCGACACCCGACAGCACGAGGCC
>NZ_BAAANO010000004.1:196907-221186 GCF_039529845.1 Brevibacterium samyangense
GGGCCTCGTGCATCCACCTCAGTACCACTCCATGACCTTGGCGACGTCGTGGGGATCGTAGGTGTGCCCGCAATCGATGCGCAGGAGGTGCGCGCCGCCCTCGCACGCGGTCTTCGACCGGTACTGGTCGCGCTTCGTGAGCCTGCCGACGCAGTCCGGGCACTTGATGGGGAGGATCGCCACGCCCGCGGGGCCGGCCTGCCGCTGCGGACGCGCACGCCCGGGAACGACCGAACCGTGCGTCGCGGAATGAGCGTTCCATGTCGCGGCGGCGCGGAAACGGTGGGTGGCAGTGGCGGCGTGGGGCCGGACGGTCATGGTGGTCACCTTCGTGAACAGAAACCCGTGAATCGAGTTTCTACGACATGGAGAAGTCCATTCCTCCACGGAATTCTCCGACGGTGCACAGTGTGCTTCGTCACGGAAACCATCGCCGGTAACGGAGGCCTCGCATAGGGTGAGGGCATGGCTCCCTCGACCTCACCCGACCCGCACGCAGACCCTTCCCCGGCGGATTCCTCGCAGCCCGAACCGACACCGCTCGAACGCGACCTCGGCCTCCGGCTCCTCGGCGAATCGTTCTTCCTCCAGGCCCTCGACCAGCTCTCCGTCGCTGCGCTCGAGCAGCCGTCCCCGCTGCCGGAGTGGACGCGCAAACACGTCGCCCTCCACGTGATCTTCAACGGCGAGGGGTTCCTCCGACTCATCGACTGGGCGAAGACCGGCACCGAGAACCCCATGTACCCGTCCCGCGAGTGGCGCGACGCCCAGATCGCCGATGCCGCCGGTCACATGTCCGGCCGTGACACGATCGCGATCGCGCACGAGGTCGCCGAGGAGATCACGTCCGAGCTCGCCACGATGAGCGACGAACAGTGGTCGGCGCCCCTCGTCTCCGGACGCGGCGCCGCGATCACCGCAGCGGACATCCCGTGGCTGCGCGCCCGTGAGGCCTGGGTCCACAGTCTCGATCTCGGCATCGGTATGAGCGCGCTCGACTTCCCCGCCGCCGTCATCGATCGTCTGCTCGAGGACGTCGAGGCCGAGTGGACCCTCCGCGGCGAGCCGGCCAATTTCGCCGTCACCCTCACCGACCGTCCGGAGACGGGGACCGTCGTCATCCGCACCTCGGATTCCGCCCCCGAGACGCCCGTCACCCTCACCGCGACCGCCGCCGAGGCGTTCTCGTACCTCTCCGGCCGCGGTTGGCCGACCTCGACCGAGGAACCCGCGGGCCTGCCCACGCCCCCGCCCTGGCTCTGAGCGCGCGACCCCGGTGACCGGAACTCCCACGGTTCTGCGGAGGGAAACCCAATCGATTTGCTTCTTGCGAGACGCACATCGATTCGCTCGGCCTCGTCGAAACCGTGGGCATCCTCACTCACCGCCGTCGGTGAACTCGTGGGCGAGCACGGGCACCGCGACGGCCACGACGACGGGCACGAGCGAGACGAGGATGCCCGCCCCGATCGCCGCGAGGACCACCGAGAGCGTGAGCAGGCCGAGCGCCATGGCAAGGACCACCGCCCGCGCCGGGCGGTAGAAGCCCTCGAGCCCGCCGCGGACCCCGTCGAGTGCCACGAGGAACAGGGCGACGGCGAAGGCGATCGCGAGCACCGTCACCGCGGTCGACAGTTCCGAATGATGCTCGAGGTACAGCCCGACGACGTGGACCCCGGCCCCGGCGGCCGCGGTCGCGAGGAGCAGCGGCACCATCCCGTACCCGAAGACGAAGCCGCGCGAGGGCCGCGCGTGGAGGATCGACCGTACCGACGACGATCTCCCCGAGTGCGATGATCGTGAGGAGCCCGTACCGCTCGGCGATGTGGTGCGGGTGCCACGGCGGTCCGTCCGCCCGCCCCTGTGCGAGGGCGGGGATACTCACCTCGAAGAGCCCGAGCACCCCGATGCACACGAAGCTCCACACGAGATCCGTCGGAGCGAGGGCCGCGACGACCCACAACACCTGTGCCAGCACGACGAGGACGATGTACCGCACCGCGACCGGACGGTGTTCCGGAGCGTGCCACGCGACCCGCACCCACAGGAGCACGTATCCGAGCCGCATGATGACGTACCCGACGACGATCGCGATCATGTCGACGTGCCCGTGCACCTCACCGGTCCCCGCGACCGAGTGCCCGCCGTCGTGGAGGGAGGCGAACATCGGCCCGATCCCCACCGCGAGGACCGCGACTCCCACCATCTGCGTGAGCGTGAGAGTGAGGACCCGGTGGAACCAGTCGTCGGTGTCGAAGGCGCTGCCGTACCACGTGAAGTTGATCCACGTGAGGCAGATGGCGAACATCGTGAACGCGAAACCGCCCGAGGCGAGCAGCACGTCACCGGAGGCGAGCATGTGCGCGAACTGCGAGGCGGCCACACCGATGGCGACGACGAAGGTGAGGTCGTAGAGGAGTTCGAGGGTCGTGGCGGCGCGCCCGGATTCCTCCGGGTCCCGCCCGGTGACGGCACGAAGGCCGTGAGCGATGGGACGCATGCCCCGATGCCAGGGCAGAAGGTCAGCCCTCGTAGATGATCTCCACGCGCCGGTTCGCCGCGAGGGTCTCCGGGTTCTCCGGGTCCTCCTGCACGGCGGGTTCCGTCTCCGCGAAGCCCTCGGTCTCGAGCGTGAGGTCGGGCCGGGAGGTCGCGATCGCCTCGGCGACGGCCGTGGCACGGTTCTCCGAGAGCTCCTGGTTGCTGATCGAGCCCTTCGTCGAGTCCGTGTGACCGTGCACCTTCACCGTCGCGCTCTGCGGGATGTCCTCCACGAGGGTCGTGATGGCGTCCGTTCCCTCGCCCTCGATCTCCCAGCTGCCCGGTGCGAACAGGATGTCCGTCGCGAGGGTGAGCGTCGTCGTGGTCCCCGAGGTCTCGATGGTGTCGAGCGTGCGCACGGAGGAGTCGATGTCCTTCTGCGTGTACTGCTCGACGGACTCGGCGACGTCGTCCCCGGTGAACTGGCGCACGGACTTCCGCACGTCGTCGTCCGTGTAGGTCTTCACCGCATCCACGAGGTCCTCCGGCGAGGCCTGCCGCCCCTCCGGCGGGTTGCCGCTGTCCCCCGTCCCCGAGTTGTTCGGTCGTTCGGTCTCCGTGGCCGCGTGCACGGCCGAGGCGCCGAGGCCACCCGGCACCCCGGCGCCGAGGCCGAGCGCACCGAGGCAGACCGCGGCACCGGCGACCACGAGCGCCGACCCGTGTGCACGTGTGCTGGACGTCGTCATCGGGGTCACCGGGTGATCGGGATGTCGGTGAACTCCGGCATCATGTCGGAGACGCGGAGATCGAGAGTGGCGACCTCGTCCTGCGGCTTCGCGAACGTGCCCCACCACACCCACGTCGAGCCGTTGAGGATCTCGACGTCACCCGTCGAGGAGGCCATCGCTCCGGGTTCGCCACGGATGACCGAGTACTCCTTGAGGTTCTGCCGGTCGAGGAGCACGATGTCGCTCTCGAACGCACTCATGTCGAGCTGCTGGGTGAGGTCCCAGTTGTCGATGTACTCGTCGTCGGCGACGGAGGCGAAGGTCGGGGTGAAGGCGATGCGCAGGGTCATGAAGTCGCCCTCCTCCTGCAGCGACAGGACGCTCACCTTCGTGGAGTCCTGGGTCCCGGCCTTCGTGTAGGTCTGTTCGATGATGATGTCGCTCGGATCGACGGAGACGACGCCCGGGTCGTCGACCGGCTGCTGCTGTTGCGTGTCCTGGTTCTCCTCGCCACCGGATCCCTCACCTCCGCCGGCACCCACGCATCCGGTGAGGACGAGACCGAGGGACATGACGGCACTGGCACTGAACAGGGCGAGGCGTTTCACCGGAGGCTCCTTGGACGTGATTCGAGGACGCCTCATTCTATTCGGCGGGCCTGACCCGGCCTGCCGATTCCGTGTTCCGGGGTTGCGACACGGCGAACCTCACATCACCGCTGTTGCGGGGCGGGATCGGCCCGCCGAGGCGCCGCGTGCTCCCGGCCGGGCGGCGCCTCGGGAGTGGAGAACGGGGAAGGCCCCCGCTCAGCGGGGGCCGAAACCGCGGTACACGACGAGTTCGCCCTTGCGGGCGCGCGCCGGGAGTTCCCCGGCGCGGCTGCGAACGGGCGTGGACTCGGGGCGCTGGCCGTGGAGGATCGACACGACGTCACCGCTCGTGCCGGCCGCGAAGACGCGGCCGTTCCCGACCGCCTGCAGGCGCGAGCGCACCTGATCGAGCTGTTGCGACAGGTGTTCGGCCCGCTCGCGCAGCCCCTCGACCTGCTCCCGGAGTTCGAGGATCTGCTTGATCCCCGTGAGATTGATGCCGTCCTCCTGGGACAACTGTTGGATGAGCCGCAGTTTCGCGATGTCGTCCGCGGAGTACCGGCGACCGCGCCCCGAGGTGCGGCGCGGCGACACGAGTCCCATCCTGTCGTACTGGCGCAGGGTCTGCGGGTGCATCCCCGCGAGCTCCGCCGCCACGGAGATGACATAGACGGCTGCGTTCGGACCGATGTCCATGCCACGACACCTCCTTGCGTCCGTGTGACGTTCCCGCGGGAGGAGCCGTGGCGACTCGCCCCGCGGGGTGCCCGGTCAGCTCTCCCGAGCTCGACTGTACAGACCGTCCCGGGGGTCCTCACCCGCCGTGGCATCACGGAATGCCTCGACCGCGGCCTTCGCCTCGGGCTTCAGGTTGCGGGGGACGACGATCTCGATCGTGACGAGGAGGTCGCCCGTGCCCTTCTTCGTCTCGATGCCACGGCCGCGGACCCGGAGGACGCGACCGGACGGGGTACCGGCGGGCACTTTCATCCGCACGGGCCGGCCGCCGAGGGTGGGGACCTCGACCTCGGCACCGAGCGCCGCCTCGGCGAAGGACACCGGCAGTTCCATCCGCAGGTTGTCACCGTCGCGGGTGAAGACCGGGTGCGGCTTCACGTTCACGGTGAGGATGAGGTCACCCTTCTCACCGCCGTTCGGACTGTCCTTGCCCTTGCCCTTGAGCCGGATCTTCTGCCCGTCCCTGACGCCGACGGGAGTGCGGACGGACAGTGGCTTGCCGCTGGGCATCGAGAGCTTGACGGTCGCACCCTTCGCGGCCTCCGTGAAGGAGAGCGTCGTGTTCGCCTTGATGTCCCCGCCCTTGACCGGGCCGGTGGAGAACCCGCTGCCGTAGGGCGATCCGTAACCGCCACCGCCGGCGAATCCGCCGAGGAGGTCCGCGAGATCCGGCGGGATGTCGCCACCGCCGGAGTACCGGGTGCGGGCTCCGCCCGGCGCACCACCGGTGAACAGACCGCTGAAGACGTCGTCGAAGCCGCCGCCGGTATGGGCACCGCCGCCACCGGGGGCGGTGAAGCGGGCGCCTCGGCCCATCTTCCGCACCTGGTCGTACTGTTCGCGGGATTCCTTGTCGGTGAGCACCTGCTGTGCCGCACCGACCTCCTTGAACTTCTCCTCCGCGGCCGTGTCACCGGGGTTCGTGTCCGGGTGGTACTTGCGCGCCAGCTTCCGGTACGCCTTCTTGATCTCCGCATCGGTGGCGTCCTCGGAGACACCGAGGACCTTGTAATAGTCCTTGTCGAACCATTCCTGCTGGGGGCCGGAATTCACCTGGCACCTCCTTTCCACCGCCGTTCGTGACGGAAATCGGAAACTCGTGGGTCGGACCGCGCGGGTCCGGGATGATCCCACCGGACCGCGCAGAATCGATCTGCGCGGCCCGGTGGGATCGGGGGTTCACACCGAAGGGATCACTCGGCGGGTGCGTGCACGCCCACGCGGGCGGCGCGGACCACCCGGTCACCGACCTTGTAGCCCGGCTGCATCACCATGAACACGGTGGCCGTCTCGACCTCCTCCGAGGGCTGCTGCATGAGCGCCTCGTGGAGGTGCGGGTCGAACTCCTCACCGGGTTCGCCGTACTGGGTGACACCGAGCTTCTCGAGCGCGCCGAGCAGTTTGTTCACGTGCGTCTCGAAGGGACCGGTGACGTCACCGTTGTCCTTCGCGAGCTTCACCTCGTCGAGCACGGGGACGAGCGCCTCGACGACCTTGACGATGCCGGCCGCCTGGGCCCGCTCCTGCTCGCGACCGGCACGCATGCGGTAAGCCGCGTACTCGGCGTTGAGGCGCTGGAGGTCCGCGAGGTGCTGGGCCGCGGTCTTCGCCTCGGCGGCAGCCTCCTCCTCGGACAGCTCGCTCGCGTCGTCCGGGATCTCCACACCGAGGTCGGAGGCATCGGCCTCCGGGCCCCCGGTGGCCTCGCCCGCGGGCTCACCGGCGGCGTTCTGCTCACCGGTGGGCGCCTCGGCGGTGGGATCCGTGGGGGTCGGGTCCTCCGGATTCCGGCCGTCCTCGGGCAGGTTGCCCTGCTCGTCGGAGGTCATTACTTCTTCTCCTCGTCCTCGTCGACGACCTCGGCGTCGATGACGTCGTCATCGGCGGAGGCCGAGGCGCCGGCGTCGTCGGCACCCGCAGCAGCGGCACCCTCGGCGCCACCGTTCTGCGCGTAGAGGGCCTCGCCGATCTTGAGCTGCGACTGGGAGAGGGTCTCCATGGCGGATTTGATGGCCTCGTCGTCCTCGCTCTCGAGCGCCGACTTGAGCGCGTCGACATCGGCCTTGACCGCGGTCTTCACGTCCTCCGGCAGCTTCTCGTCGTTGTCGGTGAGGAGCTTCTCGACCGAGTACACCATGTTCTCCGCCTGGTTGCGGTTGTCGGCGGCCTCGCGGCGGGCCTTGTCCTCGGCGGCGTGCTCCTCGGCCTCGCGGACCATGCGGTCGATGTCCTCCTGCGGGATCGAGGATCCGCCGGTGATCGTCATCGACTGCTCGGTGCCGGTCGCCTTGTCCTTCGCGGAGACGTGGACGATGCCGTTCGCGTCGATGTCGAAGGAGACTTCGATCTGCGGCATGCCGCGCGGAGCCGGGGCGATGCCGGTGAGGTCGAAGGTGCCCAGGAGTTTGTTGTCACGGGTGAACTCGCGCTCGCCCTGGAAGACCTGGATCGACACGGTGGGCTGGTTGTCCTCCGCGGTCGTGAAGGTCTCCGACTTCTTGGTCGGGATCGGGGTGTTGCGCTCGATGAGCTTCGTCATCACACCACCCTTGGTCTCGAGACCGAGGGACAGCGGGGTGACGTCGATGAGGAGGACGTCCTTGCGCTCACCCTTGAGGACACCGGCCTGGACGGCGGCACCGAGGGCGACGACCTCGTCCGGGTTCACACCCTTGTTCGGCTCCTTGCCACCGGTGAGTTCCTTGACGACCTCGGAGACGGCGGGCATACGGGTCGAACCACCGACGAGCACGACGTGGTCGATGTCCGACACGGAGATACCGGCGTCGCGGATGACGTTCTGGAACGGGGTCTTCGTGCGCTCGAGGAGGTCCTTCGTGAGGTCCTGGAACTTCGCGCGGGTGAGGGTCTCATCGAGGTGGATGGGACCGTTCTCGCTCATCGAGAGGTACTGCAGCGAGATGTTCGTGCTCGAGGCGGAGGAGAGCTCCTTCTTCGCCTGTTCGGCTGCTTCCTTGAGGCGCTGGAGAGCGGTGGTGTCCTTCGAGAGGTCGACGCCGTAGCCGCTCTTCACCTCACCGATGAGCCAGTCGACGATGCGCTGGTCCCAGTCGTCACCGCCGAGGCGGTTGTCACCGGAGGTCGCGCGGACCTGGATGGTCGAGAAATCGTCCTCGTCCTTGCCCACTTCGAGGAGGGAGACGTCGAAGGTACCGCCACCGAGGTCGAAGACGAGGATGAGCTCGTCCTCCTTGCCGCGCTCGAGGCCGTAGGCGAGAGCCGCAGCGGTGGGCTCGTTGATGATGCGCAGGACGTTGAGGCCGGCGATCTGACCGGCGTCCTTCGTGGCCTGGCGCTCGGCGTCGTTGAAGTACGCGGGGACGGTGATGACGGCGTCGGTCACGTCCTCCTGGAGGTAGTCCTCGGCGTCCTTCTTGAGCTTCTGGAGGATACGTGCGGAGATCTCCGGAGCGGTGAGGGTCTTGCCACCGAGCTCGGTCTTCCAGTCGGTGCCCATGTGGCGCTTGACGGAGGCGATGGTGTTCTTCGGGTTGGTGACGGCCTGGCGCTTCGCGATCTCACCGACCAGGGAGTCGCCGTTCTTGTTGACCGCGACGACGGACGGGGTGGTGCGGCCGCCCTCGGCGTTGGCGATGACCTTCGGTTCGCCACCTTCGAGGACCGCGACGACGGAGTTGGTGGTTCCGAGGTCGATACCTACTGCACGTGCCATGGGGTGTGCCTCCTTGTAGCTGGGTTGGTGCGGATGTTCGTGTGCTCGCACCGGAGGGCGTGGGCCGACCGGGTTGAGCACTTACCGCTCAAGTCTGGAATGGTGGTTTCCGAGAGTCAAAGCCACACTCAGAAAACTTGCGTGCACCCGACTCAACTTTGAGGTGTGAGGGTTTATTCCGCGGGGAGGAAGAAATTTTCCGGGTCCGCTTATCACAGGCGTGCGGGGCCGTTGGGGCCGCTCGCTGTTGCCGATCGTTCGGTTTCACGGTCGAATCCCGCACGATCGACGACAGCGTAGGGAGGGGTCGCGCCGAGGTCGCGATTCCCTGCGGTGCGGCCGTTGAAGTCGCGATTCCCGTCGCGATCTCGGCGAAACTCGACATTCAATCGCGACTTCGACGCCGCCACCCGAACAGAATCGAGCACTCAGACCCGAGCTCTGTGTACCGCGCGCGTTGCTTCCACGAGGCGGCGTCGGCGAGTCCGACCGCGGCGGGCGGCTTCGTCCCGCGCACTCCGCGCCGCACGGAGGCGGTTCACCCCGGACATGAAGGCGCGGTACTCGAGCTCCCCCGTGAAGAAATAGGCGAGGCCGAGGTCGAGCATCTCGGACTCGCAGGGGGTGCCGCGGAACTCCGCGAGGAAACAGTCGAGTTCGTAGCAGTCGACGCACCGCCCGCAGCGAGCGGCAGCGGTGCAGGAGATCGGGGAGTCGGCGTTCGGGTGCTCGGTCATGGTTCTTCCTTTCGAACGGTGTCGTGAACAACGGTGTTGTGACCACGGAGCCGCCCGGCCGTGTGAGGACACACGTCACCCCGGGGACTCATCATGAAAGGAAGAACGCCGTCGCCGACGCCACTGCAGGATATCAACAGCCGATGCTGCATCGGTGCCATACCGGGGCGAAGACGCGGCGCCGCGCCGGGAGCCGAACGACACCTCGGGTGCCGAGGAGCACCTCGGGAGGCGACAATGAACCCATGACTTCTGTCGATGCGTTGCTCGAGGAACTCGCTTCCCTCGCCGACCCGAAGATCCTCGCCGTGAATGAGAAGCACGGGGACGCGCACAGCGTGAACCTCACGAAACTCCGGGCCGTCGCGAAACGGGAGAAGGCGAACCCCGCACTCGCCACCGAGCTCTGGAACACCGCCGATCCGAACGCGCGCCTGCTCGCGCTGCTCCTCGCACGGCCCAAGCAGTTCTCCCGGGACGACCTCGACCGCATGCTCCGCGAAGCCCGCCTGCCGAAGGTCCAGGACTGGCTGGTGAACTACATCGTGAAGAAGTCCGCACACAAGGAGGAGCTGCGACTCGTGTGGATCGACGACCCCGATCCCGTCGTCGCGAGTGCCGGTTGGGCCCTCACGAGCGAGCGTGTCGCAAAAGCGCCGGAGAAGCCCACTCCACTCGACATGCCCGGCCTGCTCGACACCCTCGAGGCGCAGATGAAGGCCGCGCCGGAACGCCTCCAGTGGGCGATGAACGAGTGCCTCGCAACGATCGGGATCGAACACCCGGAACTCCGCGCGCGGGCACTCGCGATCGGCGAGCGCCTCGAGGTCCTCAAGGACTACCCGACTCCCCCGAACTGCACCTCGCCGTTCGCCCCCGTCTGGATCACGGAGATCGTCCGCCGCCGGGAGGGCTGACGCGACCCGGTCCGCCCCGGGAGCACCCGGTCCGACCCCGGAACACCCGGAGCACTTGGTACTTCGACGTGCAGCGGAGGACGATCGGTGCATGCCGATCACCCACCGCCTCCTGGCGGCCTCCGTCGCGATCATGTGGGGCCTGAACTTCCTCGCGATCGATGCCTCGCTCGCCCAGTTCCCGCCGTACTTCCTCGTCGCGTTCCGCTTCGCCCTCATCGCGATCCCGACGGTCCTCCTCGTCCCGCTCCCGAAGGTGAAGCTCAGGTGGCTCATCGGCTACGGGCTCGGATTCGGCACCCTCCAGTTCCTCTTCCTCTACTGGGGCATGGCGATCGGCATGCCGGCGGGCCTCGCCTCGCTCGTCCTCCAGACCTCCGCCCCGTTCACCGTGCTCCTCGGCGCGACGCTCCTGCGCGAACGGGTGAGCGCGCCGCAACTCCTCGGGATCCTCGTCGCGGTCGCCGGACTTACCGTCGTCGGCATGCACCGCGCGGGCGCAGCCGCCCTCGTGCCGTTCCTCCTCACGGTCGCGGGCGCGTTCGGCTGGGCGCTCGGCAACATCTGCAACCGACAGGCCCGCACCACCGAACCGCTGCGCCTCACCCTGTGGATGTCCGTCGTCCCGCCGCTCCCCATGCTCGCGCTCTCCCTCGCCGTCGAGGGGCCCGAGGCGATCGCCGGCTCCTTCACGGGCCTCGCCTCGACGACGGGGATCCTCGCGCTCCTCGGGCTCGCGTACACCGTCCTCATCGGTACCGTCGCGGGGTCCGGGATCTGGTCGTGGCTCATGGCACGGCATCCCGCCGGCGTCGTCGCACCGTTCTCGCTCCTCGTCCCGGTCGTCGGCATCACGGCCGCGTGGCTGGTGCTCGGGCAGGCGGTCGCCTGGGAGGAACTCCTCGGCGGGGCGTTGCTCGTCGGCGGCGTGTTCCTCGGGTCGCTCAGCCGGTTCCCCTGGTCGCCCCTGCGAGCCCCCGAGGCCGCGCAGGCCCCCGAGGCGTCACGCACCTCCGCGGCCACTCCGGTCACGCCGTCGGCAGCGCCGGCCCCTGCCGCCCTGCCGACCGCGGAGTCGACGCACGACCGGGATTAGCCGACGGGGTGGGCTCCGCCCGGAGCTCCGGCGCGAACCGACCGAGCGCCCGCACCCGTTTCGCCTCCTCGACGTCGAGCACGAACCCGGCCTCCGGGTCGTCGAGCATCCGGAGCGTCGCGAGCGTATGGGCGAGAACCACGTCCGAGGCGCCGCGCACCCCGGCGCCGTCCCGCTCCTCGGAACCCGTCCGCACCTCGGCTCCGGTCACCGCCGCGGGATCGTCACGCGCCTCGGCACTGCCCCGCGCCACGTCGACCCGGCCCCCGGCATCCCGCACCCGCTCGAGCACGGGGCGTCCCGCGTCGCCGAGCATGCCGAGTGCGCGGCTCAGGCTCAGTTGCACATCCCGACCGCCTCGGCCGAGCTGAGTCGCGAGGATCTCCGCAAGCGCACCCCACTCCTCGTGCGGCGCGAGCCCCGCGGCCGTCCGCCACGCGGCGCGGGCGACCTCGTCGTCGGGGTCCGCGAGCAGGTCCTCCGTGACCTCCGGCCACGTCGCCCGGTCCCCGAGCTTCGAGAGGGTGTGGAGCGCCTGGCTGCGCGCTTGCGGGACGGTGGAGCGCAACTGCGCGAGCACGAGCGGGAGGACCGCCTCGGTGGAATGCCGGGTGAGCGCCCAGGTGAGCATGTCGCGGACGTAGAAGTCCGGCTCGACCGCGCAGCGTTCGACGAGCGGGACGACGGCCTCGGGGTCGGGGCGGGTGCCGAGCGCGAGCACGGACTGCAGACGCGTGGACGACCCGCCCGCCGCCAGCGCACGGGCGATCGCCGCGCGGCGCTCCGGATCACGGGACCCCTGCACACCCACCGGCGGCGGGACGATACGGTCGGAACCATGCGTGGGTTCGGTCATGGGCCCAGTGTGGCACCGCCCACAACCCGTGCGCCGTTCACGGCCCGCACAGCCGTCCACATCTCCGACGACCACCCCACTCCCGAAGGAGGACCCACGTGGCCTGGGCAGTACTCATCGTCGCGGGCATGCTCGAGGCGGTCTGGGCGAGCGCGCTCGGCGCCTCGAACGGCCTCCGGAGGATCGGCCCGACGGTCCTCTTCGTTCTCGCCCTCGTCGCGAGCATGATCGGGCTCGCGTACGCCATGACGACCGTCCCGACCGGCACGGCCTACGCCGTCTGGGTGGGCATCGGTGCCGTCCTCACGGTCCTCGTCGCAGTGGTCCGGGGCGAGGAACGCCTCGGAGCCGCACGGGCGATCCTGCTCGCGGTCCTCGTCGGCAGCGTCGTCGGACTCACGGCGGTGGCGTGACCATGGCACTCACTCCCGCAGCCCCCGGGCCCGAGGCGCCGCGCACCGCCCGCCGACCCAGCGCCTCCCGCGCCTGGACCGTCCTCCTCGTGAGCGCCGTCCTCGAGGCCGTCTGGGCGAGCGCACTCGGCGCCAGCGAGGGGCTCTCCCGCCCGCTCCCGACCGCCGTCTTCCTCGTGGCGCTCGCAGCGAGCATGCTCGGCCTCGGCCACGCGGCCCGGACGATCCCGATGAGCACCGCGTACGCGGTCTGGACGGGGATCGGCGCGGCCCTCACCGTCGCCTGGGCGATGGCGACTGGCACCGAACCGATCACGGCGCTGCGTCTGCTGTTCCTCGCCGGGATCATCGGGGCGGTCATCGGACTCAAGGCCGTCGGGGCACCGGCGAAGGGCCCCCACGGGGACGGTGTCCGGCAGGAGCGGCGTCGGCCACGAAAGGCCTGAGAAGACCCGAAAAGTACTGACTTCCGTGGTCCACGCGCGTAGTTTGAGAACAGGCAGCCATGCCGACCGCACCACGTACGTCGACGCAAGGAGGCACAGTGATGAGCGAATCCACCACTCCTGAGGCCGAGTTCGGGGCAGACCTCGGGAACGAGTTGAGGAACGACCCCGACCTCCCGGTCGAGGAACGCGAGGACGACGCGGACGACACCGCGCAGAAGAAGCACGACCACGACGACGAACTCGTGGACGAGTGGGGCGAGGAGTCCTTCCCCAGCAGCGACCCGCCGGCTCATTACTGAGCACTCCACCAGGCTCCGCAGGAGCCACTTCGTTCCCGAGGCGCCCGTCTCCGGTGGCATCACACGTCACCGGAGGCGGGCGCCTCGGCGTGGGTGGACCCACCGTATTTCCACACCGGGCCTGCGGGAGGACCGGCAGCGGCGGGCCGGAGCGTCCGCCGCCGTTCCCACCAGGCCCAAAAGGGCCTTCCCATTGAACTCACAGCTCAGGCCCTTTTGGGCCCGCGACCTGGAAGAACGTCCTCCACATGCCCTCTGACCTGCGCTTCTGAACGAATCCGTCCATTGCTTTCCCGTCGCTCGTGGCGTTGCATGTGAACTCCCAGCGGTCCTCGCCGGCGTCCCCGATCCGAGGACCGACGGCGGACTTCGACAGCACCAGGCATCACCGCACACAGTCATCCGTGGTACGGCGCCGCACACGTCGCCCCACGGGAACGATGGGAGGGCGACGGCATGGTTTCAACGACGCAGCACTCACTCCTGCGGAATCCGGACCCACGGGTCTCAGGGCTGCGAAATGTCGGCCTCCGGCGCTCAGTGCCGCGAACCTCCGGCCGCCGGCGCTCGGGGCTGCAGCAGCGCACGCGCCTCGGCGAGGACGTCAGCGGCCGTGACGGCGAGGAGCGCGGGATCCGGATCGGTCGCCCGGACGTCACCGCGACGGACGGATACGTCCGTGAGCACCCGGTGCGGCCCGGGTGGAGGACCCCAGAGTTCCGGACCCACCGGCCCGAAGAGGACGACGGAGGGACGTCCGTAAGCGCTCGCGAGGTGCGCGACACCGGTGTCGACGGAGACCACGAGTGCACTTCCCGCGACGCACGCACAGAGCTCCTCGAGCCCGAGGCGTCCACCCAGATCGACGACCTCCTCACCTTCAGCAGCACCACCGGAGAGCAGCTCCTGGGCGGCCCGGACCGTCGCCGCGGTCCGCGGACGCTCGACCTGGTTCCCGGTGACGAGGACCCGCAGCCCCTGCCGCACGAGCCCTGCCGTGACCGCCCCGAACCGTTCGACCGGCCAATGACGGCTGCCGAACTTCGCCCCGACGTGGACGAGGGCGAAGGGGTGCGCTCCGCAGGTCTCCGGGAACGGAGCGTCCGCCGCCCGCAGCGCTCGTTCGACGATCCTGCCGGCACCGCGCGGGGATCCGATCCGCACGTCGGTGGGATCCCCGGGAAGCCCGTGCTCCCGGAGGAGAGCGACCCAGCGTTCGCGCTGGTGGAGCGCGGAGTCACGGGGCGCGCCCCCGGCTCCACCGACCGGCTCCCCGATGTAGGTCCGCGGTTCGAGCCCCACGAGAAGCCCGCGGCTGGCCTCCCCGTCGCCGTGGAGGTTCACCGCCGTGTCGACCGGCCACAGTCCTGCCCCGCGGAGCCGTTCGGCGAGCGCCGTGTCCTCGGGGCCGGCGCAGTGGACGCGGTCGTCGACCGCGTCGATCGCCCCGACGAGGGGTGCGAGGCCCTCGGGGGCCGCGAGCACGATCCGATGATGCGGGAACCCGGCACGCAGCCCGCGCAACGCGGGCACCGCGACGAGCAGATCGCCGAGCCCGAGCGCGCGCAGGACGACGAGCACCGGTCGGTCGACGTCGATCCGACCTCCCGGACCACCGACCGGGCCGTCTCCCCGACTCTCGCCCATCGGTCCCTCCCTCGCCTCGTCCTCTTCGATCGTGACGATACCCTCGTGCTCGACGTCCCCTACAACGGGGATCCGGCCCGTGTCGTCCCCGTCCCCGGGGCCCGGACCGCGCTCGAGGCGGTACGGGCGAAGCACGTACGCACCGGTGTGGTGACGAACCAGTCCGGTATCGGACGGGGGATCCTCACCCGGCGGCAGGTGGACGCGGTGAACGCCCGCGTCGAGCAGCTCCTCGGTCCCTTCGACCTGTGGGAAATGTGCCCGCACGCGCCGGAGGCCGGCTGTGCGTGCCGCAAACCCGCGCCCGGCATGATCCTCTCCGCGGCCCTGCGCTGCCGGATCGACCCCGCCGACATCGTCGTCATCGGTGACATCGGCGCGGATGTCGAAGCGGCACGCGCCGCCGGTGCCCACGGGATCCTCGTCCCCACCCGGCGCACCCTCCCCGAGGAGGTCGAGGCGGCCGGATGCGTCGCCTCCGACCTCGTCGAAGCCGTCGACCTCGTCCTCGAGGGGGTCCGCTCATGACCCGCGTCCTCGTGGCCCGCCTCGACAGCATGGGCGACGTCCTCGTCACCGGCCCGGCCGTCCGGGCGATCGCCGCGGACCCGGCGGTGAGCGAACTCGCGTTCCTCTGCGGCCCCGCGGGACGCCCGGCCGCCGAGCTCCTGCCCGGGCCGACGGAGGTGTTCACGTGGGAGAGCCCGTGGACCGTCGTGCCGGCGCCCCCGGTCGACGAGGCGCACCTCGACGTCCTCGTGCAGTACCTGCGCCGCGGTTTCGACCGGGTCGTGATCCTCACGTCCTTCCACCAGTCGCCCCTGCCGCTGGCCCTCCTGGCCAAACTCGCGGGCGTCCCGCACGTCACCGGCGCCTCGGTCGACTTCGCCGGGTCCCTCCTCGACGTCCGGCTGCGCCCCGGCGAGGACTTCCCCGAGGACCAGCCCGAGGCCGAACGCGCCCTCACGATCGCGGAGGCCGCAGGGTTCTCCCTGCCCGCAGGGGACGACGGTCGCCTCGCGATCACGGACCCCACCGGGACGTTCTTCCCCACGGGCCCGGACGGGGCCGGTACCGAGGACGACGGAACGCGGACCGAGGCCGGGGTGCTCCTCGCCCGCACCCTCGCCGAGGCCCCGTACTTCGTCCTCCATCCCGGCGCCTCGGCCCCGGCCCGCACCTGGCCGGCGGAGAACGCCCGGGACACCGTCCGAGCGCTCGACTCCGCCGGGTACCGCGTGGTCGTCACGGGATCCCCGGCCGAGCGCGAACTCACCCGTTTCGTCGCCGGGTCCCGCGGCATCGACGCCGGCGGGGCGACGGACCTGCGCGGCACCGCCGAGATCCTCGCCCGCGCCGAGGCCGTGATCGTCGGCAACACCGGCCCGGCGCACCTCGCGGCGGCGGTCGGTACTCCCGTCGTGAGTCTGTTCGCTCCCGTCGTCCCGCTCATCCGGTGGGCCCCGTACGGGGTGCCGCTCGAGATCCTCGGCGACCAGCACGCCCCGTGCCGCCTCTCCCGTGCACGGGACTGCCCTGTCCCCGGTCACCCGTGTCTGTCACAGGTGACGGCGTCGGAGGTCGTCGACGCACTCGGACGACTCCTCGAGCGGGTCCGCACCGGTAGCGCCGCCGTCCCCGATGAGCTCCTCACCCCCGCGCGTTCCACCACTCGAGCACCACGGAAAGGACCGTCATGAAGATCCTCCTGTGGCACGTCCACGGTTCCTGGACGGACGCCTTCGTCCGCGGCACCCACGACTACTACCTGCCGACACTGCCCGAGGGCGGCCCCTGGGGCCTCGGCCGGGGAGGACGTGACTGGCCGGATTCCGTCCACGAGGTCCACCCCGAGGACCTCGGCGCGGTCGGTATCGACCTCGTGGTCCTCCAGCGTCCCGAGGAGTACGCGGAGGTGCGGCGACTGCTCGGGGCCATCCCCGGGGAGGACGTCCCGGCGATCTACCTCGAGCACAACACCCCACGGGGAGACGTCCCGGACACCGTCCACCCGATGGCGGTCGGGGTGCGCGGACCCTCGGCGATGGAGATCATGACCGAGGTGTCGGTCCGCGCCCCGGTCCCGATCGTCCACGTCACCCACTACAACGCACTCATGTGGGACTGCGGGAGCACCCCGACGACGGTGATCGAGCACGGCATCCGGGATCCCGGACCGCTCTACACCGGCGAACTGGACCGGGCCGTCGTCGTGAGCAACGAACCCGTCAGGCGGTGGCGGGTGACCGGCACGGACCTCCTCGTGGGGTTCTCCCGGACCGCCCCGCTCGACGTCTTCGGCATCGCGACCGAGACACTCGGCCATGCGGCCCTCACGGAGGACGACCGCATCCTCGGGCTCGGCGAAGTCCCGCTCGAGGAACTCCACATCCAGATGGGCCTGCGCCGCCTCTACCTCCATCCCGTCCGGTGGACCTCGCTCGGGCTCTCCCTCCTCGAGGCGATGCACCTCGGCATGCCCGTCGTCGCCCTCGGGACGACCGAGGCGTACCGGGCGGTCCCGCCGGACGCGGGCTTCGTCTCCACGAGCGTCGCCGAGCTCCACGAGGCCGTCCGCACCCTCATGGCGGATCCCGTCCGCGCCCGCGAGATGGGTGCGGCCGCCCGCGACCACGCCCGCTCCCACTACGGGCTCGAACGTTTCCTGCGTGACTGGGACGCCGTTCTCGGGTCCGCGGTTCTCGGGTCCGCCGTCCGCACCACAGCACCCCTCATGAGAAAGGTCGGTCGATGAGAATCAGCATGGTTTCCGAACACGCGAGCCCGCTCGCCGCTCTCGGCGGGGTCGACGCCGGAGGGCAGAACGTCCACGTCGCCGCACTCTCCCGCGCGCTCGTGCAGCGCGGTCACGAGGTCACGGTCTTCACCCGCCGGGACTCCGCGGATCTCCCCGCGGTCGTGCACACCGACGACGGCGTCGATGTCGTGCACGTGACCGCGGGACCGGCCGAAACGGTCGGCAAGGACGATCTCCTCCCCTTCATGCCGACCCTCGGAGCCGGGATCGCGGAGTACTGGGAGCACCACCCCGAGCACACCCCGGACGTCGTGCACTCGCATTTCTGGATGTCGGGCCTGGCGGCCGCGATCGCACTCGAGACCGCGGACCTCACCCATGTCCCCCTCGCCCACACCTTCCACGCGCTCGGCACCGTGAAGCGGCGCCACCAGGGTGCCCGGGACACGAGCCCCGCCGAACGCGCCGACCTCGAACCCTTCGTCGGCCGCCGCTGCGCCCGGGTGATCGCCACCTGCCACGACGAAGTGGCCGAACTCGCCCGGATGGGCATCCCGGCACTCGACACCTCGGTGGTCCCGTGCGGTGTCGACCTCGAACAGTTCACCCCGGGACACGGCCTCCCGAACGGGGGAGCCGAGGACACCGGAGGCGCCCGCCGCATCGTCTCGATCGGCCGCCTCGTGCCGCGCAAGGGCATGGACCTCCCCATCCGCGCCCTCGCGCTCCTGCGGGAACGCGGATACGAGGACGTCGAGCTCCACATCGTCGGCGGCGGTGGATCCGCCGAGGCGCTCCGGGACGATCCGGAGGCTTCCCGCCTCCGCGACCTCGCGGCCGAGCTCGGCGTCTCCGACGCCGTTCACCTGCGAGGACAGGTTCCACGTGAAACGGTCCCGGCACTCCTCCGCAGTGCCCGCCTCGTCGCCTGCACCCCCTGGTACGAGCCCTTCGGCATCGTGCCGCTCGAGGCGATGGGATGCGGGGTGCCGGTCGTCGCAGCGGAGGTCGGGGGCCTCGCCGACACCGTCGTCGACCGGGTCACCGGCCTGCACGTGCCACCCCGCGACGCGACTTCCCTCGCCGGAGCCTTCGCCCAGCTCCTCGACGACGCGGAGTTCGCCGCGGAGCTCGGGCGGGCCGGCCGCGCCCGGGCCGAGGACCGCTATGCCTGGCCGGTCGTCGCCGAGGCGACCGAGCGGGTCTACACCGAGCTCCTCGCCTCCCCCGCTGCCGCGATCCGCGAACGGGTCGTCCCCACGCCCGCACTGCCGGATCCACCGGAGGCCGACGTCCTCGTCCTCCCGCGGGCCCACTGCGATGCGAGCGCGGAGATCGAGGCGCACTTCGCGGGATTCGCGGAAGCGCTCGCCTCCCTGCGCGCGCAGCGTGAGGTCCTCGACAGCTGGGCGGCGAGCCTCCTCGACGCGTTCACGACGGGCCACCGGGTCCTCATCGCCGGGAACGGTGGTTCCGCCGCGGAGGCCCAGCACCTGAGCGCCGAGCTCGTCGGCCGGTTCGCCCATGAACGGTGCGCATTCCCCGCCATCGCCCTCACGACGGACACCTCGACCCTCACCGCGGTGAGCAACGACTACGGGTTCGACCACGTCTTCGCCCGCCAGGTCGAGGCCTTCGGGTCCCCCGGTGACGTCCTCGTCCTCCTGTCGACGAGCGGCCGGTCGGTGAATCTGCTGCGGGCCGCGGAGACCGCCAGGCGCCTCGGGGTGCGGACGTGGGCCCTCACCGGTCCCGCCCCGAACCCGCTCGCGGAGCTGAGCGACGAGGCACTGTGCATCGACGCCGCCGCCCCGCACGTCCAGGAGACCCACCTCATGGCCGTCCACATCCTCTGCCGCGCCTTCGACCTGCGCCTTGCCGACCGCACGGAACGCAACGCGCAGATCATCGCGGCACGGTCGAACGAGTGGGACCGCGCCCGCACCCCGATGGCCGGCGCCGCCCGTCCCCCGATGCCCGCCGCGACCGCACAGGCGGCCCGGGCGACCGGGACGGCCCGCTTCGCCGGTTCCGGGGCGGTGGCGCGATGACCGACGGCCTCTCCCACACCGCCTTCTCCCGGCACCGGGGCCTCGTCGTGGTCGGCGACGTCCTCCTCGACACCGACGTCGTGGGGCATGCGGAGCGTCTCTCCCCCGACGGTCCGGTCCCCGTCGTCGACGTCGACCGGGCACGGCACCGACCCGGTGGTGCGGGCCTCGCCGCCCTCCTCCTCGCCGCCGACGGGGTCCCCGTCACGCTCGTCACCGCGCTCGGCGACGACGCGGCGGCCGCGCACGTCCGGTCCGGGCTCGTGGGCGTCCACGTCGTGAACGGTCTCCTGCCGAGCGGCACCCCCGTGAAGAAGCGGGTGCTCGCGGACGGCCGGGTCGTCACCCGCCTCGACGAGAACTGCGGCCCGGATCCCGCCCCGGGGGTCACCGAGGAGATGTGCGCGGCCGTCCGCGCCGCGCACGCCGTTCTCGTCTCCGACTACGGCCGCGGCCTCCTGGCGGACCCCCGCCTGCGGGAGGCCCTCGAGGACGCGGCAACCCGCGTCCCCGTCGTCTGGGACCCCCACCCCCGAGGCGCCCCACCGGTCCCCGGGGTCCGCGCCCTCACCCCGAACCTCCCCGAGGCCCTCGGCCTCGCCGGGCACGGTTCCGCACCGGCTTCCCCCGCGGCGGGCACCCGGGCGGCGAGCGCCCTCGCCGCGGAGCTGCCCGTCGACGCGGTCGTCGTCACTCTCGGCGAGGCCGGAGCCGTCCTCGCGGAGAACGGGACCGCAGGCAGGTTCGTCCCGGGCGTGCCCGCGTCCGGGGACACGTGCGGGGCCGGCGACCGGTTCGCCGGCAGCCTCCTCGTGGCCCTCGACCGCGGTGAGGCACTCACGGACGCCGTCGGGACCGCGAACCGCCTGGCCTCCGCCTTCATTGCCCGCGGGGGCGTCGGGACGGTTCTCGCCGAGCAGGAGTCCGGCGCCGCGCACCTGACGGGAACCCCGGGCACGGGCCCGTCGCGCGGACACGGCGACGACGGTCGGAACGACGACGGGGCCGTCCCCGGCACGGACGACCGTGCCACGGTCCTCGCCTCGCTCGCCGAGGTCCGGTCCCGCGGCGGGCGGATCGTCGCGACCGGCGGGTGTTTCGACCTGCTCCACGCCGGACATGCCCGGACGCTGGAAGCGGCGCGGCGCCTCGGCGATGTGCTCGTCGTGTGCCTCAACTCCGATGCCTCGGTGCACCGGCTCAAGGGCGACGGACGCCCCATCGTCCGCGAGGACGACCGGGCGGAACTACTGCGGGCGCTGCGGTACGTCGACCACGTGCTGATCTTCGACGAGGACACCCCCGAGGCGGTCCTCGCACAGATCCGCCCCGATATCTGGGTGAAGGGCGGGGACTACACACCCGAGCTCCTGCCGGAGACCGACCTCGTGCGCAGCTGGGGCGGCGAGGTGCTCGCGGTCCCCTACCACCCGGCGCGGTCGACCTCCCTCCTCGCGGAGGCACTGCAGACCGTCTGATACGCACCACCTGCACGACCACCACGAGTTCGAGCACTCGTCCTCGAGGGCTCGACGGAAACGGGAAGGACGTTCATGGACCTCGACACGAAGCGCGTCGTCATCACCGGAGGCGGATCGGGGCTCGGCCTCGCGACCGCCCACGCCGTCCGATCCGCCGGGGGTCTGCCCGTCGTGTTCGACCTCGAACCGGGCACCGAGTTCCCCGGGCATCGGGTCGACGTCACGGACCGGGAGGCGGTCGAGGCCGCCGTCGAGACCGTCGCCGCCGACCTCGGTGGGATCGACGCGGTCGTCGCGGCGGCCGGCATCGACATCCCCGGGGACCTCGACGAGGTGACGGCCGCGCAGTGGGAGAAGGTCCTCGCGGTGAACCTGCTCGGCACGGTGCACCTCGCGCGGGCCGCGCTCCCCCACCTGCGGCTCACCCACGGCCGGGTCGTCACGGTCGCGTCCACCCTCGCGTTCAAGGGGGCCGGTGGGGCCACCGCCTACTGCGCCTCGAAGTGGGGCGTCCGCGGATTCTCCCAGGCACTCGCCGGGGAGACCGCCGGGGCGGTCGGGGTGACGAACCTCGTGCCCGGCGGGATGAACACGCGGTTCTTCGACGGGCGCAGCGAACGGTTCATGCCGCAGGACGACTCGAAGCTCAACGACCCGGCGCGGGTGGCGGATGCGATCGTGTTCGCCCTCGGGCAGCCGGCGGGCGTCGAGGTGCGCGAGCTCTTCATCGCGCACGAACTCGAGGACTCGTGGCCGTGACTCGCATCCCGCCGGTGCCGGGACGCACCCCGTCAGTCGCGGAGGACCTGCGCCTCGGTGAGCAGTGCCTGCACGTCCGCGAACACCGCCTCCGGCTCGATCATGTCGAGGTACGAGGGGTCGTGCGGGCACCGCGGTGCCGTCCACCCCACCTGGGTGACGTCGATCCCGCACTCCGGACACCGGGTGATCCACGAGAGGTGGACCCGGTGACGGTCACGACCGAGCGGCCCGGCGTTGAGGAGGTTACCCACCCAGTACAGACCGACGGTCGCGGTGCCGACCGCCTGTGCGAGGTGCCGCGGGCCGCTGTCGTTGCCGACGAGGACGTCCGCCTCCGCGAGCAGGCCGAGGAGGTCCCCGAGGCCGAGGCGACCGGCACAGGAACCGACCGCGTCCGGGGCGCCCGAACCGGCCACGATCGCCTCGGCTGCGGGAACGTCCTCCTCCGCACCGACGACGAGCACCTGGAGTCCGGCCTCCGCGGCGAGCGCCGCGAGCCGCGCGAAGTGCGCGGTGGGCCAACGGCGACGCGGGTCCGTCGCCCCCGGGTGGAGCACGAGGAGGCCGCGGCGAGCGCGATCACGCATCCCGGACCCGGCCGCGCGTTCGGCCTCCGTCACCGTGAGGCGCGCCTCGAGATCGACGACCGGGGCCCCGGCGAGGCCGGCGACCTCGAGTGCCCGGAGCACCTCGTGCTGGTGGTAGACGTACGGCAGCGTGCGCTCGAGTTCCGCGGCGTCCGGCGTGGCCGTGCCCGCGGTGTGGCGCGCACCGAGGGCGAGGAGGAACGGGTTCGAGAACCTGCCGCCGCCGTGGAGCTGCACGGCGAGGTCGAACCGCCGCTGCCGCATCCGGGCGTGGAACGCGGCCACCGCGGCGGGGTCCTCGGCCGGTCCGTCGGCAGCGCTCCCGGCCGGGGTCGGGCGCACCCCCTCGGCGTGCGGCAGGACGACGACCTCGTCGACCGGCCCGGGTCTGCCCTCGAGCAACGCCGCGTGCACCGGAGTGCCGAGCACCGTGAGGCGGGCTTCGGGATATGCGGCCTTCAGCGCGGTGATCGCCGGGATCGCGAATGCGAGATCCCCGAGGCCACCGCCGCGGAGCACCGCGATCTCGCGTACATCGTCGAACCGGACCCCGAGGGGTCCCACCGACGTCGAGTTCATGTCACATACCTTCCGGAAGGAGGACGCTCATGACCGAGAACCTGCGAACGGACGCCCGTCCGAACGCCCTCACTGTAGACGACCCGCGCACCGGGGAGTCCGTCGGCGCCGTGCCGATCGCCACGGCGGAGGAGATCGAGGGAGCCCTCGCTCTCGCGCACTGGACGGCGACCGACTGGTCGACCGTCCCCGCGGCCGAACGCGGATCGCTCGTCCACGCGATGGCCGACGCGCTCGAGGCGGCACGGGAGGAACTCGCGGAACTCAATACCCGGGAGACCGGAAAACTGCCGGAGGACGCCCGCGGTGGGATCGATGCGGCCGTCGGCACGCTGCGTCAGTACGCGGAACTAGGACCGGCGCACCGCGGCCGGAGTCTGCAGGGCAATGTGCTCGCCGCCGACTACACGCTCGTGCGACCGCGCGGCGTCGTTCTCGCACTCACCCCGTGGAACGATCCGGTCGCCGTCGCCGCCGGGCTCCTCGGAGCCGCGATCGTCACCGGCAACACCGTCGTCCACAAACCGAGTGAACGGTGTCCGCACCTGGGCAGGTATCTGGGCGAGGTCCTCGCCTCCGTGCTGCCCGAAGGGGTGCTCACGACGGTCACCGGCGACGGTGCGGTCGGTGAGCGCTTCGTCGCGGACCCCCGGGTCGACGTCGTGGCCCACGTCGGTTCGACCGCGACGGGCCGGGAGATCGCCGCTGCGGCCGCGATCACCGGGGCGCACGTCGTCCTCGAGAACGGCGGCAACGACGCACTCGTCATCGATGCGGGAGTCGATCCGGCGTGGGCGGCGGACCAGGCGGCCCTCGGGGCCTTCGCGAACGCGGGGCAGATCTGCACCTCGGTCGAACGGATCCTCGTCCACGAGTCGCTCGCCGCGGAGTTCCTCGACGCCCTCGTCGCCAGGGCCCAGGAGTGGAACTCCCCGCAGCCGCGCCAACCCCTCGTCGACCTCGCACACCGCGAGGGCGTCCACGCCCAGGTTGCCGAGGCGCTCTCCCGCGGTGCCCGCGCCCTCACCGGCGGCACGGTTCCCGACGGCCCCGGCGCGTTCTACCCGGCCACGGTCCTCGTGGACTGCCCGGAGGACTCCCCCGTCGTCCGTGACGAGACCTTCGGTCCGGTGGCGCCCGTGCTCCCGGTCCCGGACTTCGCGGAGGGGCTGCGCCGGGCCGCCGCCGACCGGTACGGGCTCGCCGCGACCGTCCTCACCCCGCGGATCGACCGGGCCCTCGCCGCGACCTCGGTCCTGCCGGTCGGCACGATCAAGGTGAACGGGGTGTTCGGCGGCGCCCCCGGCGGGTCCGCCCAGCCGCAGAAGGCGTCCGGTACCGGCTTCGGGTACGGACCCGAGCTCCTCGACGAGATGACGACGGTGTCCGTCGTCCACATCGAGTCGCCGACGG
>NZ_BAAANO010000004.1:221204-221770 GCF_039529845.1 Brevibacterium samyangense
CCCCGACGGTGCCCACCGGTGCGCCCGTCGTACCGGCCCGGGCCGCAGGAGGTGTCCTGCCGTGAGCACCGTCCTCACCCCCGAGCTGCCGGTGCAGATCGCCCAGGCGGCGCCGCGCATCACCGTGGTCGGCGACGTCATGCTCGACGTGTGGCTCCACGGTCGCAGCGAACGCCTCGCCCGGGAGGCACCGGCCCCCGTCGTCGACCTCGCCGAGGAGATCGAGGCCGGCGGCGGGGCGGCGAACACGGCACTCAACCTCGCCGCGCTCGGGGCCCGGGTGACGCTCGTCGGGGCGATCGGTGACGACCCGGCCGGGGCCCGCCTCCGAGCACTGCTCGAGGAGGCGGGGGTCGACACCACCGGCCTCGTCGTCGACCCGCAGCTCGCGACGACGACGAAGTCCCGGATCGTCGTCGCCGACCAGGTGATGGTCCGCCTCGACCGCGGCGCCGGGGCACCGACCGAGGCGACGATGCGGGCGATGGCCCGCGGCGCCTCGGCCGGTGCCCCGTCCGGGGTCACGATCGGCGCCACCACCGGAGCGACCGGCGGTGAGCCGCTCG
>NZ_BAAANO010000004.1:221828-227506 GCF_039529845.1 Brevibacterium samyangense
ACGGCACGACGCTCCACCACTGCCGGGTCGCCGAGGCGCTCGCCGGTGCTCTCGGTCCCGGGCCCGCCGACGGCAGAGTGCGGAGTGTCGCGGACGCCGCGCCCGAACGGCCGCTCCTCGTCGTCGACGCCCACGACCCGACCGCCTGGGCGGCTCTCCGCCCGGACGTCGTCACCCCGAACGCGGCGGAGGCCGAGGCGGTGCTCGGCACCCGGCTCGGCACCGGGGCCGCCCGGTTGCGGGCACTCGAGGTGCACGCGGAGGCGCTCCTCACCCGCACCTCGGCGACCCATGTCGTCGTCACGCTCGACCGGGACGGCACCGTGCTGCTCGGGCCCGAGGGGATCCGGCACCGGACGTGGGCGGACCCGGCGACGGAGAAACAGGCGTCCGGGGCCGGGGACACCTTCGTCGCGGCCCTCACCCTCGCGCTCTCCACGGGAGTGCCGCTCACCGCGGCGGCGGACCTCGGGCAGGCCGCGGCGGACGTCGTCGTGCACCGCCTCGGGACCAGCCTGTGCCGGGCGGAGGACCTGCGCGCGCACCTGTCCGGCAGCGGCTCCGTCGTCCGAGCACTGCCGGCGCTGCAGGCGGACCTCACGCAGGCGCGCGCGGCCGGGCGCCGGATCGTCCTCACGAACGGGTGCTTCGACGGGCTCCGGCACGGACACACGCAGTACCTCTCGCAGGCGGCGCACCTCGGGGACGTCCTCGTGGTCGGGGTGAACGACGACGCCGCCACCGCCCGGCTCCGCGGCCCGGGTCGCCCCCGGGTCCCCCTCGAGGAACGCGCGGGACTGCTCGCGGCGCTCGCGTGCGTCGACCACGTCGTCCCGTTCCCGGAGGACACCGCGGAGACCCTCATCCGGGCCCTGCACCCCGATGTGTACGTCAAGGGCGGCGACTACACCGCGGACATGGTGCCCGAACGCGCCGCGGTCGAGGAGTACGGCGGGCAGGTGCGAATCCTCGACCTCTTCGCCGACGACGAGGAGGAGTTGCCCGGTGCGGCCACTGCGGGGAGAGGAGGCACGTATGTCGGCCCGTGATTCCGCCGTCTGGGGCGCCGAGTTCGTCGACGCCGCGGGCGCACCACAGGACTCCACCCGGACTCCGACCGGGAGGACGGGCCCGGGCACCGGCCCGCTGCCTGCGGCCCGCACTCGCGGTATGCCCGTCCGCACCTCCCCCGAGGCGGAGGTCGACGTCCTCGTCCCGTGCTTCGAACGGCCCTCCGCACTCGCGACGACCCTCGCGGGCCTGGCCTCCCAGACGGCTCCGGACCTCCGGATCGTGCTGAGCGACCAGTCGCCCGCACCCGTGTGGGACGACCCCGCCGTCGCCGCGATGCTCCGGGTCCTCCGGGCCCAGGGCCGCGAGGTGCTCACCGAACGGAACCTGCCCCGGAACGGGCTCGCCCAGCAACGGCAGTTCCTCCTCGAGCGGGCGCGGAGTCCGTACGTGCTGTTCCTCGACAGTGACGTGTGGCTCGAGCCCGGCCCCTCACCCGGATGCTCGAGGCACTGCGGACGAGCGGGGCCGGGATCCTCCCGAGCGGTGCCGTCCACATCGAGGCGCCGACGACCGTCCCGGACCGCCGCACCGAGGCGGTGGAGGTGGTCACCGACAGCTGACCGGCATTCGCCCCACGACACCGCACGACGAACCGTTCCGCACTTCGACGATCCATTCCGCACTTCACAGGAGGAAGCGATGAAAGCACTCACCTGGCAGGGAAAACGACACGTGAGCGTCGAGACCGTCCCGGATCCGACGCTGCAGGCACCGACCGACGCGATCATCGAGGTCTCCTCGACCGCGATCTGCGGCTCCGACCTCCACCTCTACGAGGTCCTCGGGCCCTTCATGGACCGCGGGGACGTCATCGGGCACGAACCCATGGGCACCGTCGTCGAGGCGGGCGCGGACACCGGTCTGCAGGTCGGCGACCGGGTCGTCGTCCCCTTCAACATCGCGTGCGGCACGTGCACGATGTGCCGCACGGGGCTGCAGTCCCAGTGCGAGACGACGCAGGTCACCGAGTACGGCAGCGGTGCCGCGCTCTTCGGGTACTCCCGGATGTACGGGTCCGTACCCGGCGGTCAGGCGGAGTTCCTCCGGGTCCCCCACGCGGACTACGGGCCCATTCGCGTCGGCACCGAGCTGCCCGACGAGCGGTACCTGTTCCTCTCGGACATCCTCCCGACCGCGTGGCAGGCCGTCGCGTACGCCGACGTCTCCGAGGGCGACACCGTGGCCGTGCTCGGTCTCGGTCCGGTCGGACAGTTCTGTGCCCGGATCGCGGTCCACCTCGGGGCGCGGGTGTTCGGTATCGACCCGGTGCCGGAACGACGCGCCCTCGCCGCGAAGTACGGCGTGGAGGTCTACGAACCCGCCGAGGACACCACCGGCACGATCCGCGAGGCGACGGGAGGCCGCGGACCCGACGCGGTCGTCGACGCCGTGGGGATGGAGGCGCACGGCTCCCCCGTCGCCGGGGCGGCGCACGCCCTCGTCGGGATGCTCCCGGACGCCCTCGGGGAGAAGGTCATGGAGAACGCGGGCGTCGACCGCCTCGCCGCGCTCCACACCGCGATCGACCTCGTCCGCCGCGGGGGCACCGTGTCCCTGTCCGGCGTGTACGGCGGAACCGCGAGCCCGATGCCGCTGCTCACGATGTTCGACAAGCAGCTCCAGCTGCGGATGGGCCAGTGCAATGTGAAACGCTGGATCGACACGCTCCTGCCCCTCGTCGAGGACCCCGACGACCCGCTCGGCACCGCGGACCTCGTCACCCACCGGGTCCCGCTCGACGCCGCGCCCCAGGCGTACGAGATGTTCCAGAAGAAGGAGGACGGCTGCATCAAGGTCGTGCTCGACCCGCGCGGTGGTGTCGCGGGAACGGACCGGCGTGTCGAGGGCGCCCGGGAAGATACCGTCACCGAGGCCGACCGGCGCGCGGATCGCGACGGGCTGCAGCCGGACGCGGGTGAACGCCTCCCGGTGACGGAGTTGCCGTGACCCGGTCCGTCGCGCGGAGCCCGGTGTGGAAGGAACGCGCCCGTTCCGGCCCCGCGGGTTCCGGCATGACCCTTCCCGCGGCGCCCGTTCATCCCGAAGCGCCCGCGGGCGAGGCACTCCGCGCCGAGGTGGTCGTCATCGGTGCCGGGCTCACCGGCCTCGTGACGGCGCACCTCCTCGTGCGGGCGGGCGTGGACGTCCTCGTGCTCGAGGCCGGAGGGATCGGGAACCTCGCGAGCGGCGCGACGACCGCGAAGTCCACCGTCCTCCAGGGGGCACGGCACCACGAGATCGCCGAGGCGCTGGGAGTGGACACCGCGCGGGCACACCTGCGGGCGCATGTGCGCGGGCAGGAGTGGCTCCGGGGGTTCTGTTCCGCGCACGGTGTGCCGATCGAGCGGGTTCCGGCATTCACGGTGGCGACCGGATCCGGGTCCGCCGGGGACCGCGCGACTGCCTCGGTGCAGGACGAATACGCGTTCCTCCGGGACGCCTTCCTCCACGACCCCGTCCTCGCCGCGTACGGCGAAGCGTACGGCGACGCGGGCGGGCCGGAAGCCGGGACCGCGCCACCCTGTACCGGCCCTGCCGCCGGACTGCACCTGCGCACCGACGCCGACACCCCGCTCGGGCGGGGCACCACGATCGAACTGCCGGCACAGGACGCGTTCGATCCGCTCGACGTCCTCGAGGCGCTCGCCGACACGGTGGTCGCCGGTGGCGGGCGCCTCGGGTACGGAGTGCGGGTGAGTGGCATGGACCGGGACGGTGAGGTGGTCGCGCTGCGCACGGATCGTGAGGGTACGGACCGGGACGAGGGCAGCGGTGCGGTCGAAGTGCAGGCCGGGCAGGTGGTCCTCGCGACGGGCTCGCCCGTGTTCGACCGCGGGCGGACGGTCGCGCAGCTCGTCGCACGCAGGTCGTACCTGTGCGCGTTCGAGTACGACGGGGACCTGCCGGGGATGTACCTCGGTGTCGGCCCCGACTCCCGGTCCCTGCGGACCGCCACGGTGGCCGGGAAACGGTACCTCCTCGTCGGCGGGGAGGGACACCGGACGGGCGACGAGGCGCACCCGCGTGTGCGTCCGCAGGAGCTCGAGGCATGGACGGCCCGCGCGTTCCCGGACGCGCAGCTCACCCACGCGTGGTCGGCACAGGACCTGCACCCCGCGGGGCTCGTCCCCATGGCCGAGGTGCTGCCCGGCTGGGGCGGGCGCGTGCACTGGGCGGGCGGCTACGCGAAATGGGGCATGACGGCGGCACCGGCCGCTGCACTCCGGACGGTCGACCGGATCCTCGGCCTGCCCGAGGAGGTGACGTTCGGTTCTCCCCCGGGGGCCCGGACGGCGGTGCGAGCGCTCGGCGCGGCCCTCGCGGCACCTCGGGCGCTCGCGCGGCAGGCCGGAGACGTGCGAGTGGGCCGGGCGGCGATCGGTCCGGCGTGCCCGCACATGGGGTTCCCGCTCACGTGGAACGACGCCGAGTGCTCGTGGGACTGTGCGCTCCACGGATCCCGGTTCACCCGCGACGGTGCCCGGATCGAGGGCCCGACCGGGGACGATCTGCGGGTCGGGCGATAGAGGGGCTCACATGCCCGTGAACCCGCCGTCGACCTTGAGAGTCGTGCCGTGGACGTAGGACGCGGCGTCGGAGGACAGCCACAGGGTGGCCTGGGCGATCTCGCGGGCGTCGGCGAACCGACCGAGCGAGGACAGCTGCTTCGCGAACTCGTCACGGTCGGCACCGATCTCCTCGAGGGCGGCGTCGAGCATCGGGGTCTGGACGGCCCCGGGAGCGACGGCATTCACCCGGACCCCGAGCGAACCGTACTCGAGTGCGGCGACCTTCGTGAGGCCGACGACGCCGTGCTTTGCGGCGGTGTACGCAGGGTTGCCCGGCTGCGGGCGGAACCCCGACACCGAGGCGATGTTCACGATCGAACCGCCCTCGCCCTGGGCGAGGAACTGCTTGAGTTCGTGCTTCTGGCACAGCGCGGTGCCCTTGAGGTCGACGGACATGAGGCGGTCCCAGTACGCCGGATCGAGCTCGGCCGAGGGCGCCTGGTCGGGTTTGAGTGCCGCGTTGTTCACCGCGACGTCGAGGCGACCGTACGTCGACACCGCGGCCTTCACCATCTCCTCCACCTGGGCCTCGTCGGAGATGTCGACCGCGACGAACGTGGCGGTGCCGCCGGCGGCCGTGATGTCCGCGACGACCTTCTCACCGGCTTCGACGTTGAAGTCGGCGACGATCACCTTGGCACCGGCCTCCGCGAAGAGTCGGGCGGTCGCCTCGCCCATGCCCATCGCGGCGCCGGTGACGATGGCGACCTTGTCCTGCAGAACGGGGAACGTCATGGGGTGCTCCTTCTTCGTGGCGCGAGACCGCGCCCGGGATCGGTCCGGCCGGAACGAAGACGGCCGCGCGGGCGGGATTCCACCCACGCGGCCAGGCTACGGGCCCCCGGCGCCCGGCAACACCCCGTGTCGGGCTCCGGGCCGAGGCGGTCCACCGTTCGAACGGGCACGCACCTCCGGCCACGGCCCGGTCGACCACAGTCGACACTCCCGCCAGAAGTACGCTCTGCGCCCGAAGCAGCGCTTTGAGTGGCTGTTGCGTAATTGGGGTGGGCTCGCGTGGCGGGCCCACCCCATGAC
>NZ_BAAANO010000005.1:0-23141 GCF_039529845.1 Brevibacterium samyangense
GGATGGTTCGGGTGGTTCAGCTCTGGACTACACCCCCAACTGCGAAGAGCCGGCAATCCGTGCGGGTTCAGCGTCTGCGCACGTCAGTACCCGCGGTCGATCCATTCCTGCAGGTGCGGCTTCTCGGCTCCGAGGGAGGTGGGATCTCCGTGCCCGGTGAGGACGACCGTGTCCTCCGGAAGAGCGAACAGGACAGCGCTGATCGACTCGATGATCGTGTTGAAGCTCGAGTACGAACGTCCCGTGGCACCCGGACCGCCGTTGAACAGCGTGTCGCCGGAGAACACGACGGGTCGAGCCTGTCCGTCCCATTCGAGTCCCTCCGCCACGTAGAAGCACGTGGATCCGGGGGAGTGGCCGGGCGTGAGCAGGGCCTGCAGAGTCACGCCTCCGACCTCGAAGGAGGAGTCGGCGGTGATCGTTCCCGCGGGCGCCGCACCGTCGTGGACCATGTCCCACAGGTGCCGGTCCGCGTCGTTGAGGTGGACCGGCGCGTCCCCGAGGAGCGTCGCCGTCTCCCGGACCGCACGGATGTGGTCGTCGTGCCCGTGGGTGAGGAGGATCGCGCGCACGGACCGGCCCGCCACCGCCTCGGCGACGGCCCGGGGATCATGAGCAGGATCGATGACGATCACCTCGGTGTCGTCACCGACGATCCACACATTGTTGTCGACGTCCCATGTGCCACCGTCGAGCGAGAACGTGCCCGAGGTGACGAGGTGTTCGATGCGCGCCATCAGTAGACCACCACCGAGCGGAGGACCTCACCGCGTCCCATCTTCGCGAACGCCTCCTCGACCTGGTCGACGGTGATCCGTTCGGTGACGAACTTCTCGAGGGGCAGTCGCCCCTGCTTGTAGAGGTCGACGAGCATGGGGAAGTCACGCTCGGGCAGGCAGTCGCCGTACCACGAGGACATGAGCTTGCCGCCGCGGCCGAAGACGTCCGCGAGGGGGATCGAGAGTTCCATCTCCGGGGTCGGGACACCGACGAGGACCACGGTGCCGGCGAGGTCACGGGCGTAGAACGCCTGGCGCCACGTCGCGGGGATGCCGACCGCATCGATGACGACGTCCGCACCGAAGCCGCCGGTGAGTTCCTGGACCGCCGCGACGACCTCGTCCTCGCCCAGGCCCTTCGACACGATCGTGTGTGTCGCGCCGAACTCCTTCGCCGCCTCGAGCTTCTTCTCGTCGAAGTCGATCGCGATGATCGGCGAGGCGCCCGCGAGGTACGAACCGGCGAGCGCTGCATCGCCGACCCCGCCGCACCCGATGACGGCGACGGACTTCCCGCGCGTCACCTGACCGGTGTTGATGGCGGCGCCGATGCCGGCCATGATGCCGCAGCCGAGGAGGCCCACGACGGCCGGGTCGGACTCCTCGACCTTGGTGCACTGACCGGCGGCGACGAGGGTCTTCTCGGCGAAGGACCCGATGCCGAGTGCGGCCTCGAGCTCGGTGCCGTCGGCGAGGGTCATCTTCTGGGTCGCATTGTGGGTGGCGAAACAGTACCAGGGCTCTCCGCGCTTGCACGCACGGCAGTCACCGCAGATGGCACGCCAGTTGAGGACGACGAAGTCGCCGACCTCGACCTCGGTGACACCGGGGCCGACCTCGGCGACGACGCCGGCGGACTCGTGTCCGAGGAGGTACGGGTAGTTGTCGCCGATCCCGCCCTCGCGGTAGTGGAAGTCCGTGTGGCAGACGCCGCAGGACTTCACGTCGACGACGACCTCGCCCGGCCCGGGATCGGGGACGACGATGTCGACGAGTTCGACCGGTGCACCCTTCTCGAGTGCGACGATTCCCTTGACTGTGGTGGGCATGAGTCTCCTAGGACGGTTCGGGGGACTGTGACAGGGTCCATGACGGTACACGTGTGCGTCATGACGACAGTGCGTCAGGTATGACACTGCCATATCAGCACGCGCTCATGAATCCGGAGTTTCCTCCGTGGACCGGTGGCACACGACCTGTCTCCGGTGGGGAACGCACGGTGCGGACCGGGAGCCACGAGGTGGGTCCGTGGGTGGCCGGAGGCACGGGAAGGAACGCCGGATCATCCCGGCCTTCGGCGGTAGAATCGGGCGGGTGAGTATCCACCTGTACAACACCGCGTCCCACAGCCTCGAACCCTTCGTGCCCGTTCGCCCGGGTGCAGTGGGGATCTACGTCTGTGGTGCGACCGTGCAGGGGGCTCCACACATCGGCCACATGCGCAGTGCCGTCGTCTTCGACCAGCTCCGTCGGTGGCTCACCTACCGGGGATTCGATGTGACCCTCGTCCGGAACGTCACCGACATCGACGACAAGATCCTCACGAAGTCGGTCGAGGAGGGCAGGCAGTGGTGGGCCCACGCCTACCACTACGAGCAGCAGTTCACGGCCGCGTACGACGCGATGGGTGTCCTGCGCCCCACGTACGAGCCCCGTGCCACCGGTCATGTCACCGAGATGGTGGCCCTCATCGAACGTCTCATCGCCTCCGGCCACGCCTATGCCGCGACGGACGGCTCCGGCGACGTCTACTTCGACTCGGCCTCCTGGCCGGAGTACGGTGCGCTCACGCACCAGCGGCTCGAGGACATGAGCGACGCCGGTGACGCCCCGTTGCGCGGGAAGAAGGACCCCCGTGACTTCGCGCTGTGGAAGGGACACAAGGACACGGACCCGGAATCCGCGTCCTGGACCACGCCCTGGGGCCGTGGCCGTCCCGGGTGGCACCTCGAGTGCTCGGCCATGGCGACCCGTTACCTCGGCAGCGAGTTCGACATCCACGGCGGCGGTCTCGACCTGCGGTTCCCGCACCACGAGAACGAACTCGCGCAGTCGAACGCGGCCGGCGACCGTTTCGCCCGGGTGTGGATGCACTCGGGGCTGCTCAACATCGGTGGCGACAAGATGTCGAAGTCGCGCGGCAACTCCGTCTTCGCCCACGAGCTCTTCGACCGCTTCGACCCGATCGTCGTCCGGCTCTTCCTCTCGACCGCGCACTACCGGTCCGTGCTCGAGTACTCGCCGGAGTCCGTCGAACGGCAACAGGTGGCCCACGAGCGGTTCGCCGGGTTCCTGTCGCGGGCGCGCGAGGCCCTCGGGGACGACGCGCCTCCCGTGCCCGAGGCGGCCGCCGGGTACGCCGACCGCGTCGCCGAGGTGCCCGCGGACTTCGCCGCCGCGATGGACGACGACCTTTCGATCCCGATCGCACTCTCGGTCGCCTTCGGCACCCTGAGCGAGGGCAACAAGCTCCTCGACGCCGGGGTCGCGGGCCCCGGGGCCGCGGAGGCCCGGGCGGCGCTCGTCACCCTCGTCGCGCAGCTCGAACTCATGCTCGACGTCCTGGGGGTGAACCCGAGTGCCCGGGCGGCGGGCGCCTCGGGTGCGGATGCGGCGCAGGCCGCGCTCGACGTCCTCGTGAAGGAACTCGCGACCGAGCGGCTCGCGGCGAAGAAGGAGAAGGACTGGGCGACCGCGGACGCGATCCGCGATCGCCTCACCGCCGCCGGAATCGTCCTCGAGGACACGCCCGACGGGTTCCGGTACCAGCTGCGCGACTGAGCATCGCGACCGACCGAACGCAGCACCCCACGACCAACTGCGAAAGCGAGAACACCATGCCACCCAAGCCACGCGCGGGAGCGGTCCGGAAGAAGAAGTCGGGCCCGAAGGTCGGATCCGGCGGCCAGGGCAAGCGCAAGCTCGCCGGCAAGGGCCCCACCCCGAAGGCCGAGGACCGTACTTACCACAAGGCGCACAAGGCGCTGCAGGAGCGGCGCGCCCGGCAGGCCGCCCAGGCCAAGCGCAAGAAGAAGGAACGCGGCGCGGACGTCGTCGCGGGCCGTAACTCCGTCCTCGAGGCGCTGCGCGAGGGGGTCCCCGCGACCGCTCTCTACGTCGCGCACCGGATCGACTCCGACGACCGCGTCAAGGAGATCATCGGGCTCGCGGCCGAACGCGGCATCACGATGCTCGAGGCGTCCAAGCCCGACCTCGACCGGCTCACCGACGACGCGATCCACCAGGGCGTCGCGCTCCAGGTGCCGCCGTACGAGTACGCGCACCCGGACGACCTCCTCGCCCGGGCCGCCGACGAGTTCGAGACGCCGCTCCTCGTCGCCCTCGACGGCATCACCGACCCCCGCAATCTCGGGGCGATCGTGCGTTCGACCGCAGCCTTCGGCGGTCACGGCGTCATCATCCCGGAGCGGCGCGCTGCGGCGATGACCGCCTCGGCGTGGAAGACCGCAGCCGGTGCGGCCGCGCGTATCAAGGTCGCCCAGGTGACGAACCTCGCCCGGGCCCTCGAGGACCTCAAGAAGCAGGGTGTGTTCGTCCTCGGCCTCGACATGGACGGGGACGTCGAGCTGCCGGGCCTCGAACTCGCCACGGTGCCCGTGTGCATCGTCGTCGGGTCCGAGGGCAAGGGCCTCTCACGTCTCATCGCGGACACGTGCGATCAGATCGTGTCCATCCCGATCGCGGCCTCGACCGAATCCCTCAATGCCGGGATCGCCGCGGCGGTCACGCTCTACGAAGTGGCGAGGAAGCGCGCCGAGCCCGCACGCTGACGCCGCCGGGACACACCGCGGGCCCTGCACTCGACGTGCAGGGCCCGCGGTGTGTTCGGGGAGGGCGGCTCGTCCGGGTTCAGCGGTCCCGACCGTCGTCCGGCCTCGGAGCGGCGAGGAACGAGGACTCCTGGCGCCGGTGCGCGAGGACGGTCCCGAGGTACGACTGCACCGCGTCGTCGAAGGGGACATCGCGACCGGCGTTCTCCGAGAGGAACCAGCGGTGGTCGAGGAACTCGTGGAAGAGCTGCGGCCCCTCGAGGCGCCCGTGGAGGTCGGGTGGGATCGCGTCGAGCACCGGTTGGTAGATCGTCCGGAACCAGGCGACGGCGGCCTCGGCCTCGGTGAGCTCGGGGAACGCCATCCGATAGGCGTCGATGTCGTTGAGGAGGCGGCGGGCCTGGTTCTCCTCCGCCCGGATGCCCGCGAGGCGCAGGAGCCTGCGACGGTGGTGGCCGGGTTCGACGACCTTCGGTTCGATCCGCGTCGTGACACCGTCGAGGTCCGTCGTGATCGTGAACTCGCCGAGGTCGAAACCGAGGTCGTTGAGCCGGCGGATGCGGTCGTCGATCCGCCAGCGCTCGTCCATCGAGAACTCCTCGGTGCGCGTGAGCTCGCCCCACAACGCCTGGTACCGCTCGAGGAGACGGGTACTCACCGCGAGCGGATCGACGTCGGGGTCGACGAGCCCGCCGGCCTGGAGGTCGAGGAAGTCCCCGGCGATGTTCACCCGGGCGAGCTGGAGGTCGTGGTCGCGCTGCCCGTCGGAGAGCGTGTAGTGGAGCTCTCCGGTCTCCGCATCGACGAGGTACGCGGCGAAACTGTCGGCGTCACGGCGGAACAAGGCGTTCGACAGGCTCACATCGCCCCAGAAGAACCCTGCGAGATGCAGACGGACGAGGAGGACCGCGAGGGCGTCGACGAGTCGCAGCGCGGTGTCCGCTGCGAGCTCCCGGCTGAAGAGATCGCGGTAGGGGAGGGAGTACCGCAGGTGAGGGGTGAGGAGCGCACCGGGCAACGGTGTGCCGTCCTCGGTGGCCCGCCCGGTCACGTGGCCGAGGGGCTGGACCGCGGGGACGTCGAGCGCGGCGAGCGAGGACAGGGTCTCGTACTCGCCGACGGCGATCGGGTCCTCCGTCTCCTTGATCGCGACGACGTCACCGTCGATCTCGACGAAACGGACCACGTGGCGGGAGATGCCGCGCGGAAGACCCACGAGGATCTCCGTAGGCCACTGCTCGAGCGGCAGGTGCCAGGGGAGCGCGGCGGCTCCCGGATCCAGGTGTTCTCCTGCCAGACGCATGGCTCAGACCGCCGTGAGCTCCGGGAACTCGGCCGCCTCGTACACCCGTTCGATGCGACCGTCCGCGACCACCGCGATCCGGTCGGCCACGGCGCGGGCGTCGTCGACGTCCGTGGTCGCGTAGAGGGTCGTGATGCCCAGGCCGCTCTGCAGGGACTTGATGCGGTCGCGGACGTCCACCCGCGCCTCGGCGGGAAGATTCACGAGGGGCTCGTCCATGACGAGCACCTGGGGGTCGCGCACGAGGGCCCGTGCGAGCGCGACCTTCTGACGCTGGAGTCCGTCGAGCTCCTCGGGTTTCGCACCGAGGACGTCCTCGAGACCGAGGCGCGCGGCCGCCGACTGCACGCGTTCGGCGATGCGGTCGGGGGCGATGCCGGCGAGCCGGAGCGCGAAGCCCATGTTCTCCGCGACGTCCATGTGCGGGTAGAGGGCGTAGCTCTCGAAGGCGATCGAGACATCGCGTTCGCTCGGGAGGACCGCCGTGACATCGCGACCGCCGATGTGGATGGTGCCGGAGGTCGGTCGTTCGAGACCGTGAATCATCCGCAGCAGTGTCGATTTGCCGCTGCCGGACGGGCCGAGGAGGACGAAGAACTCGCCGTCCTTCACATGGAGGTTCACACCCTCGATCGACGGGGTCACCGTGGACGGGTACCGGTGGCCGACATCGGTGAGCGTGACCGTCGCCATGAGGTCTCCTCTTCGTCGGGGCAGGGATCGGAAGGCCATTCTATCGGGCGCGTCCGGGCCCGATCGGGAGGTCCTTCCCAGGGAGCTGTGCGCGGGTGCCCACCTCCGGTGTCCCCCCCCTAGAATCGAGCCCATGGGAGTTCGCCTCGAGGACGTCGCACGCGCGGCTGCGGTGTCGGTCACGACGGTCTCCCGCGTGCTCGGCGGGCGGGACGCGGTGTCCGCCGCGACCCGTGAACGGGTCCTCGCCGCGGTCGCGGAGACCGGGTACGCCCGGTCGACCCTGTTGCAGAACGAGTCCGCGCACCTCGTTGCGGTGAGCGCCCCGCCGCGCCCCGAGCACTGGCAGATCGAGGTCGTCCGGGCGGTGTGCGTGCAGCTCCAGGGGATGGGCGTCCTCACCGCCACGCCGTTCCTCCACCCCGACCTCGTCGACGTGAGGGCGTGCGTGGACGCCGGTGCGTCCGCCGTCGTCACCCCGACCTTCACCCCGCTCGACGTCGACGTGCCCGTCGTCCGGTTCTCCGAGGCCACCCTCGAGGCGGGTCGTACCGAGGCGCCCGGCGGCACCCGCGTGCGGTCCGAGTGGGTCGCCGCCCGGGTCGACCTCACCGGTGGTCTCACGCTCGCCTTCGACCACCTCCACCAGCTCGGCCACCGGCGGATCGGGCTCATCTGCAACGACTCCGGTGCGCTCGCCGCCGCCCTCCGCGACCGGTTCCTCGCCGAACACCCGGCCCGGGCCTTCACCGAGGCGAGTCGTCTCGAACGCTGGATCGCGCCGGTCCCGAAGTCCTTCAGCGGCGGCATCCGGGCGGCGGCCGAACTCCGCGACGCGACGTGCACCGCCGTCATCGTGCAGAGCGCTCTCCAGCTGCACGGGGTGCTCGCCGCGATGCGACAGCGGCGGCTCGTCGTGCCGCGCGACCTGTCCGTCGTCGGTTTCGGAGACTCCGCGACCATGCGGTACACCGATCCACCGGCGACGGTCCTCGGACTCGAGCGGGCCGGGATGGTCGAGGCGCTCGTCGCCGCCGTCCGGACCGTGCTCGGTCTGCCCGGTGCCCACATGAGTTCGGTGCCCCCGACGTTCCGTCCGTGGCTCACCGCCCGGCAGTCGACCGCGGCGGTCCGCGCGTGAGCGGGGCACCGCAGGGACGCGGAGCGCAGGGCGCGCGCGGGGATCTCGGCGGAACGGGGGACATCCGGGGCGATGTGTCGCTCCGCGCGATCGCCGAGGCGTCCGGTAAGTCGATCTCGACCGTCTCCCGGGTGCTCCGGGGGAAACCCGGGGTGTCCGAGGAGGCGCGCACCGCAGTGGAGGTCGCGCTGCGGACCCTCGGTGTCCGGAGCAGGCAGGCGCCTCGGGCCGGGACGCTCATCGCGCTCGTCCAGGCGGTCGTCCGCGGGTCCGACGTCGACCCCTACGAGACCCTCGCGCTCGAGGTCGCCCAGCGGATGTTCCGCCGCGGGTGGGTGGCCGTGCGGGTGGCGACCGGGGAGGACCTCGCGTCCTCGGCCGCGCGCCTCGCGAAGGCCGGGGTGTCGGGCGCGATCGTGCTCGGCGGAGGCACCGCGACCCCGGAGGCCGCCCGGCTCGCCGCCCACGGGATCCCGCTCATCCGGGTGTCGAACGCCCGCCACGAGGGTGTCGCCCAGATCGTTCTCGACTCCGCACAGGGCATCGACACCGCGGTCCGTCACCTCGTCCACCTCGGGCACCGGAGGATCGGCCTCGCGACTCCCGAGGACTCCTCCGCGAGCATCCGGACCGGGGCCTTCAGGAAATCGATCGCCGACGTCCTCCACATCCCGGCGACGCGTGATCAGGCACCCGTCGTCGTCGGCGGGACCGGGATCATGTCCGGTTCGCAGGCGGCCGACCAGCTGCTGCGCGAGCGGTGCACCGCGATCATCAGCTGCTCGCCCGCGCTCACCTTCGGGGTGCTCGAGGCGGCCCGGCGCCTGGGCCTCGGAGTCCCGCGCGATCTCTCGATCCTGTCCGTCGGCGAGATGCCCGATGCGGATGTCGTCGACCCACCGATGTCCCAGGTGGCGTACGACTGGGCGGCGATCGCCGAATCCGTCCTCGAGGAACTCGCCCGACTCGTGCGCGGCGCCGGGCATCCCGCGGACTACCTCGTCGCTCCCGAGCTCGTGCTGCGGTCCTCGGAGAAGCCGGTCGCCCAGCGGTAGGCGTCCAACGTTTCGGAAACGGATTTCCCCAGGGCAATCGATTCGATTGCCGTTTCGCGAGACGGAAAGAGTTTCGGTTTCCCTCCGCGAATCCGTTGGCGAACCGGCTCCGGGCCTGCCGGCTCAGGCCACGCGCGGGGCGCGCGACTCGAGGAGCCGGGCGAGGAGGACGGACACGTCCGTGGGCGCGGGGATCCGGACGTCCGCCGCGGTCGCGCCCGGACCGACCTTGACCCCGAGCCCCGGGAGTTCGGCACGGACCCGGTGCAGGAGGGCGAACGCGTCCTCGTCGGTCGTGTCGTCGCCGATGTACAGCGCGGCCCGTGCCCCGGTCCGGTCGATCATCCGGGCGAGGCCCTGCCCCTTCGTCGTCTTCCGGACCGCGTACTCGATGACCTCGTGCCCGTGGATCCGGCGGGCGCTCGGCACGTCCGCGAGGAGTGCGTCCACGCGCTCGACGAAGAACGCGCGGCGCGCGCCGGTCGTCCCCCGCACGTGGAAGGTCCGACCGAGGGGTTTGCGTTCGAGGCGCAACTCGCCCTCGCCCTCCGCCGGCGCCTCCGCGGAGATCCGGGCGAACGCCGCATCGAGGGTGTCGAGCACCGCCCGTTCGGCGGGGGTGAGGGCCGGGGCGCCGTCGTCATCCGAGGTGCCGTCACCCGCCGAGGCGCGGGGCGCCTCGGCGCCGAAGTCCTCCTCCGCACCGTGGGAGCCGATGAACACCGCCTGCGGCGGTGGGTCGGTGAGGTCCTTGAGCACGCCGAGCGGGCGGCCGGAGATGAACCCGACGGTGGTGTCCGGCAGGGCCGCGAGGCCGGCGATCGCACGGGCGGTGGCCGGCAGCGGCGTCGAGTGCGCGGGATCGTCGGTGAGCGGAGCGACGACCCCGTCGAAGTCGAGGGCGACGAGCAGGCGCCCCCGCCCGAGGAGCGGTGCGAGGTCGACGTCCCCGGGAGCGGAGAGCGGCGGCCCCGCCGGGGTGGCGTCCGGCTGCTGCGGGCCGGGAGTCAGGCGGTCTTCTCCCATGAGCTGATCCCCTTGTCGGAGTCGAGAGCGTGCAGGTCCTGGAGGAACCGACGTGACCAGGTCTGGACGTCGTCTCCCTGGAGTTTGCGGCGCATCGCGCGCATCCGGCGGCGTTGTTCCTTCTCGTCCATCGTGACGGCACGGACGATACCCGCCTTGAGCCCGGAGATGTCGTGCGGGTTCACCATGACCGCCTGGGTGAGCTGGTCCGCGGCTCCGGTGAACTCGGACAGCACGAGGACCCCGGTGCCCGAGGGACGGCAGGCCACGTACTCCTTCGCGACGAGGTTCATCCCGTCACGCAGGCTCGTGACGAGCATGATGTCGGCCGCGAGGTAGAGGGCGGTCATCTCGTCGCGCGGGTACGATTGGTGGAAGTAGTGGAGCGGTTGGTAGCCGAGGTCGGAGAACTCGCCGTTGATCCGGCCGACCGCGAGTTCGACCTCGGTGCGGATGTGCTGGTACTGGTCGATCCGTTCGCGGCTCGGCGTCGCGATCTGGACGAGGGTGACCTTCTCCCGGTCGATGAGCCCGTCGGCGAGGAGTTCGCCGTACGCCTTGAGTCGGTGGCGGATGCCCTTCGTGTAGTCGAGCCGGTCGACGCCGAGGATGAGCACCTCGGGGTCACCGAGTTCCGCACGGATCTGCGCGGCGCGGGCGACGATCGCCGGATCGTGCGAGAGCGCGTCCAGGGCCGAGGTGTCGATCGAGATCGGGAACGCCTTCGCCTCGGCGACGTGCTCGGCGGTGCCCACCTCGGGATCCTCCGGGACCCGGATCGCGTTCGCCTTCGTCGTCCACCCGAAGTTCATGCGGACGCACCGCCGGAAGTTCGAGGCGTCGGTGGGCCGCTGGAAACCGATGAGGTCGGCGCCGAGCAGCCCGCGCAGAATGCGGGTGCGCCAGGGCAGCTGCGCGAAGATCTCCCAGGGCGGGAAGGGGATGTGGTTGAAGAATCCGATCGACACGTCCGGGCGGAGGGCCCGCAACATCTCCGGCACGAGCATGAGCTGGTAGTCGTGCACCCATACGGTGGCGCCACGGGCGGCGACGTCCGCGGCGGCCTCGGCGAACCGTCGGTTCACGCGGATGTAGGCGTCCCACCACGCGCGGTGGAACTCCGGAGGCACGATGACGTCGTGGAACAGCGGCCACAGCGTCGCGTTCGAGAAACCCTCGTAGTACAGCTCGATCTCGTCCGCGGACAGTCGCAGCGGAACGAGATGCATACCGTCGATGTCGAAGGGGTCGATGTCCTCGTCGGGGGTGCCGGCCCAGCCGATCCACGCGCCCGCCTGGGCCTGCATGACCGGTTGCAGCGCGGTGACGAGGCCGCCGGGGGAGGTGCGCCACTGGGGGTCCGGGGAGCTCGTGTCACGATCGACGGGAAGGCGGTTGGCGACGACGACGAAGTCGCATCCGGAAGCGGTGTCCGGGACCATCACCGATGTCCTCACTCTCTGTGTGTCGCTCATTGTGTGTCGCTCATTGTGTGTCGCTGTCGGTGGTGCCACGCAGGTTCTGCCGGTGGCCGTCCACCGATGCCATCTACTCCTGGGTCGCTTCGTGGCACTCTACCCGGTCGATTACCCTGGGGATGATGGCGATGGAAGAACTCGGCGGATACCGCCTGATCGAACAGCTGGGATCCGGCGGTATGGGCGTCGTGTATCTCGGTATCGACGGCGCGGGGAATCCCGTCGCCGTGAAGGTCCTCCACGCCCACATCGCGAACGACGAGATCGCCCGGCAGCGCCTCGCCCGGGAGGTCCGGACCCTCCGCCGCATCAAGCACCCGCGGATCGCCGAGGTCCTCGACGCCGAACTCGATTCGCCCACCCCGTTCCTCGTGACGGAGTTCGTCGACGGCATGACGCTGTCCGAGGACGTGCGGGAGAACGGCCCCTTCGCGGAGGACGAACTCGTGCACTTCGGGCACGCCCTCCTCGACGCGCTCAACGCGGTCCACGAGGCCGGTGTCATCCACCGTGACCTCAAGCCCGCGAACGTCATGATCATGGACGGCGAACCGATGGTCATCGACTTCGGGATCGCCCAGGCCGCGGACGAGGTGCGGGTCACCGCGACTGGCCTCGTCATGGGCACCCCCGGTTACCTGAGTCCCGAGATCGCCGACGGCAAGCCCTCGAACGAAAAGACCGACTGGTGGGGGTGGGCAGCGACGATGGCGTTCGCCGCGACCGGTCGCAACCCCTACGGTTCGGGCCCGCTCGAGGCGGTGCTCGGCCGGGTCGCGATGGGCCGGTCGAACCTCGACGGTGCTCCTGCGCTCTTCGTGCCGCTGCTGCGCGCGTGCCTCGATCCCAAGCCCGAACGTCGCCCGTCCGGGCAGATGATCCTCGAAGCACTCGTCGACATCGAGAGCGGCCGGATGCCCACCCTCGGGCAGAGCCGCCAGGACCGCGCGCCCATCCCCGAGGCGCCCGGTTATTCCGGCCCCGGGACCGCTGTCATGCCCCAGGGCGTACCGCGGCACCAGGGTGCCCACGGACCGGGGCATCCGGGCGCGGGTGCCGCGGCGGGCCTCGCGGCGGCCGGGTATCCCGGCGCCGATCGGACCCCCGCTCAGGGGTCTCCGATGCCGGGGACACCGGCAGTCGGGGCCGCGCCCCAGAACCCGGGTGCGGCCGCGGTGGGGATGTCGGCACCGGCCCACGTCCACGGAGTGTCCGGCACACCGACGCCCGCACAACTGCCGGGACGGGCACAGCCCGCCTACGGGCCGCTGGGACTGGACCCACGGGCGACGCCGCAGGGCGCCTCGGGTGCGGTGGCCGGGCCCTATCCGGGAGCCCCGGTACAGGCCCATGTGCAGGGCGGTCACCCGGCCCCGCAGGGGCAGCCCGGCCCGACGGTCGCGCCCGCGCACGCACCGCGCAAACGGGTGGGGATCTGGGCGGTCCTCGCGCTCCTCGTCGTCGGGGTGACGGTGACACCCCTCGGGCCCTTCCTCGTCCTCTTCGCCTCCTACGTGTGGGGGATCGTCGCGCGCACCATCGCGAGCCTCGCCCGGCACCGGCACCGGACCCGTATCGAGTACGGGCCGGGAGCGGTGTCCACGGCCGGGACCGTCGGACGGTTGCCGTTCGTGCTCCTCGGGGAGACCGTCCTCTCGGCCATCACGCACGTCCTGCCGGGGATCGCCGCGCTCGCCGTCGCGGTCCTCATGCGACTCGACGTCATGGGGATCGTGCCGAGCGGAATGTCCGAAGCGGTCTCGATGTGGGCCGCCGGGGCGACCGCGGCGGTCGTCCTGTGGCTGGGCCCCGGTTCGGGGAAGCTGCGCATGGGTTCGCGATACCTCATGCACTCGGTGTCGCGGAACCACGTCGGCGAGTGGATCGTCGTCGGAGTGCTCACCGTCGTCGCGGCGTTCGCGAGCATCGCGGTGACCTCCGGTGCCTCGACGACCTGGTGGCCGCTCGCGGAGAATCCCTTCGCGATGATCCCGACCGCGGGCAGCTGAACCGGTTCCGGCCCTCACGGGCAGGAGGCGGACGGGCCGCCGGCAGCAGGTCCCGAGCCGGCACGGTGGCTGGCAATCTCCCGCAAGATTTGTTTGAACCTTCAAGTTCGGGGCCGGGACTCGGACGCGGTCGTTAGGATTGCCCCGGAATCGACCCCGAACTTCTGAGGACTCATGGCGAAGAACAACCCGTCCGGACCGGACCGACGTCAGAACGCGCGCGAACAGGCCCGCCGGCTCGCCGAGGCGCAGGCCAAGCGGGACAAGATCGGCAAGATCGTCCTGTTCTCCGGGATCGGCGTCGTCGTGGTGGCGGTGGCCGTCATCGTCACGATGCTGTTCGTGAACGCCGCGAAGCCCGCCGCGTCCCCGAGCACGTACGTCGCAGGGGGAGTCACCCTCGCGAAGTCCGCCGACGGTGCGGAGCACATGGCGATCGCGCCGCCAAAGCCGGGCGATGCCGAGGTGCCCGCCGAGCTGCCGACCGCGGCGGACTCCGGCCTCAAGGAGAGCGCCGCCCACGTGCAGGTGTTCCTCGACTTCCAGTGCCCCGCATGCAAGTCCTTCGAGGAGGCGAACGGGCAGAACCTCGCCACCCTCCTCGACGAGGGCACGATCTCTCTCGAGTACAACCCGGTCGCGATCCTCGACTCGCAGTCCGGTGGCAACGAGTACTCGACCCGGTCCGCCAACGCCTTCGCCGCGGTTGCCGACTCCGGTCAGGCCGCTGTGCTCTTCGACGTCGTCTCGACCCTCTTCGAGAACCAGCCGGCCGAGGGAGCCTCGGGCATGGACGACGAGCAGCTGTGCAGCCTGCTCGAACAGGCGGGTGTCGACCTCGAGGCACCGACGAAGAACGCCGTCGACGGTGACGGGAACCCGCTCACGGTGCGGGAGGCGATCACCGAGGTGTCGTTCGAGAAGACCGTCTCGCGTGAGACCCAGAGCGCACTGAGCGATCGCGGTGTCGAGGGCACCCCGACCGTGAAGATCAACGGCGAGACCACCGACTGGTCGGATCCGCAGGCCTTCGCGACCGAGGTCCTCCGGGCCGCCGGCGAGATCGGCTGACGCTCCGGCGTATACGGCGAGCACGCAGATCACCGGTACGGGCGCCGATATGACGGTGCCCGCACCGGTGGCCTAGAATCATCGTTGCTGTCCGCCTCCTTAGCTCAGTTGGTAGAGCACCGCTCTTGTAAAGCGAAGGTCGTCGGTTCGAGTCCGACAGGGGGCTCCCCACAGAAGTCCCGGCACGGAGAATCCCTCCGCGCCGGGACTTCGTCGTTCCTGCCCGACCGAAGTACGTATTGTTCCCCTGTGCGATCGTCGGTGGAGGGAATCAGCTGCGCACTTTCGCACGATTCCGGAGTCAGCTGCGCACTTCGGCACGATTTCAGGCGGCTGGATCGTGCCAAAGTGCGCAGCCGATAGTGGGGGATGCAGTCAGCGGCGTTCAGTCGTCGAGGAGAATGCTGGCGGGGGCGTAGGGGTACTTCCACGTGTGCTCGAGCGGCTCGCCGAGGGCGCGGCTCGGAGGGGCGTAGGAGCCGTGTCGGGTGACGGTGCCGGTTCGTTTGTCGACGTCCCACCAGCCTGTGCCGGGGATCGGCTGTTTGTCGGGGCTGTACGCGGAGACGATGAAGTGGTGTGCGGTCTCGCCGGTAATGGTGGCGGTGGTGTGGCGGGTGCTCGTGATGAGGGAGAGTGCGGTTGCGAGTGCTTCGTCGGGAGTCAAGAGAGTCCTTTCGCAGGGGGTTCACCTGCCTCGTTCGTGAGGAGGTTGCTCACGTGATCGAGTGCAGTGTGCCGCACCGTTACGCCACCATCGTCTTCCCACAGAAGTCCCGGCACGGAGAATTCCTCCGCGCCGGGACTTCGTCGTTCCTGCGGTTTCTTCAGAGCGCCGGTGGGCGGGGTGCGCCGAGTGCGCGATTCAGTGAGGGTGGGGACGTTGAGGGCGCGATCCTGTGCTGGGTTCTTCGGATTTCCAGCAGCGAATTGGGATCTCGGTGGCCGGAACGTCGCTTATTGCGATCTCGGTTCCTCAGGACGCAGCCGACCGCATCCAACTGACCAGTAACCCAGATCACTCCCGGAGCCTCTCTTCCGCCGGATGTCCTGAAGCACCCCGGGGAACGCGCGTTCCTTCATTCCGACGTTCCCGTCCGTTCACCTGAATCGTCCGCACGGTTCACGCTCGACGCCCAGGATTTCTTCGTTGCTTCGGCCGCCCCGGTCTCCGCGGGCAGCCGACCACCCGGCCCGGTCACCCCGGAGACCGGTCGCGCACGAGCACCGAAGGAACCGAATGGCGATGACGACGGACGTGGGGATCGTACGGTCCCGACGCTCACGCAGTACCCGCAACCGGCTGCTGTTCGCGGCCCTCGCAGGCCCCAACCTGCTCGTCATCGCGGTATTCATCTACTACCCGCTGCTGTCGAACGTCTACTACTCGACGCTCAACTGGCGGCTCGGCGCCACAGGAGCGAGCTCCGCGGGGTTCGACAACTACCTCCGCCTCTTCACCGAACCCGAGGGGATCGAGACCTGGCGGGTCACGATCGTCTTCACCCTCGCGACGGTCATCGGATCAATGGCACTGGGCCTGCTGCTCGCCCTCGTGCTCAACCGCGCGATCCCCGGTCGCACCGTGGCCCGCACCGCGCTCTTCAGCCCCTACGTGCTCTCCGGTGTGGGCGTCGGCATGATCTGGAGCTTCATCTTCGATCCGCGGATCGGCGTCCTCGCGTACTTCCTGCGTCTGTGGGGCCTCGACTCCCCGGAATGGTTCCTCGACAAGAACCTCGCGCTCGTCATGGTCATCCTCGTCTACATCTGGAAGAACCTCGGCTACTGCGCGGTCGTCTACCTCGCCGGACTCCAGTCCATCCCGAAGGACCTCCTCGAAGCCGCCGAGATCGACGATGCCGGCCCCGTCCGCCGCTTCTTCCGCATCACCCTGCCGCTGCTCAGCCCCACCATGTTCTTCCTCGTCATCACGTCGATCCTCAGCTCCATGCAGGCCTTCGACATCCTCCGCATCATGACCCCCTCGGGTCACGGCACCAACACGATCGTGTTCGAGATGTTCCTCCAGGGCTTCGGCGCCTACCAGCGGGCCGGCTACTCTGCCGCGATCTCCGTCGTCCTGTTCCTCGTCCTCTTCGTCATCACCGCCGTCCAGATGCGCTTCGTCGAGCGAAAGGTCCACTACGCATGAGCACCACGGGCAACCCCGCCGAGGCGCCCACCGGCACCACGTCCCGTCCCACCGGTGCCGCCGCCACCGAGTACGGCGCCCTCGGCGCCGCCGGCATCGTCGACCGCAGCGCCGCCGGTGCTCCCCGCGGTACCGGGACGCGTGGTGGGACCCGGGACGGTGAACGCCGGAACGGGCCGTTCTCCCGTCGTCGGATCGCCGGAACCCTCGTGGCCGGCTACCTGCCGATGGTGATCGCGTTCGCCCTCATCGTCCTGCCACTGCTGTGGATGGTGATCGGCTCGTTCAAACCCGCGAACGAGATCATCACGACGACCCCGACCCTCCTGCCGCAGGAACCGACCCTCGCGAACTACGCGAAGGTCGCGGACCAGGTGCCGCTCGGGCGGGTGCTGTTCAACAGCGTCGTGACGACGGTGGTCGCCTCCGCGATCAAGGTGTACCTCGCGATCGCCACCGCCTACGCACTCGTCTTCGTCAAGGTGCGGTTCAAGAACGTCATCTTCCTCCTCGTCCTCGTCGCCCTCATGGTGCCGCCGGAGGTCGCGCTCCTGCCGAACTACATGACGATCTCCGCGCTCGGCGGTCGGAACACCCTGTGGGGCATCATCCTGCCGGGCCTCGGGACCGCGTTCGGCACGTTCCTCCTGCGCCAGCAGTTCAAGACCCTCCCGCCGGAACTCCTCGAGGCCGCGGAGATGGACGGCGCCGGCCACTGGAAGCGGATGTGGCGGATCGTCGTCCCGGTGTCCGCCCCGACGATCGCGACCGTCGCCCTCGTCACCATCGTCGGCGAGTGGAACAACTTCATGTGGCCGCTCATCATCACCGACACCCCGGAGAAGATGACGCTCCCCGTCGGCCTCAACCTGCTCCAGTCGCTCGAGAGCTCGACCGGGTCCTACGGCGTGCTCATGGCCGGAGCGGTCCTCGTGATCCTGCCCGTCCTCGTCGTGTTCGCGATGCTCCAGCGGTACATCGTCGCCGGGCTCACCCAGGGCGCAGTGAAGTGAGCGCCGTGCCCCACTGATTCCCGGCTCAGCACAGGCCGGTTCCCGATCCAGCATCCGCGTCCGTTCTCGTCCCACTCCACCCACATCTCAGGAGAGAAACATGTCCCGTACCCCGCGTTACCTCGTCGGTGCCTCGGCACTCGGCGTCCTCGCCCTCGGCCTCACCGCCTGCGGCCCCTCCGTCGGCGCCACCGAGTCCGACGCCGCCGAGGTCGACTACTCGAGCATCGAACCGGCCGAATCGATCAGCTTCTGGTCGAACCACCCCGGCGGTTCGATGGAGCTCGAGAAGGAGTTCATCGCCGGCTTCACCGAGGAGACCGGTATCGAGGTCGAACTCGTCACCGCAGGCGCGAACTACGAGGAGGTCTCGCAGAAGTTCCAGACCGCCCAGAACTCCGAGGACATCGGCACGATGGTCGTCGTCTCCGACGCCACGTGGTTCACGAACTACGCGAACGGTTCGCTCCTGCCGGTCGACGACGTCATGGAGGCCGCCGGCAACGACGTCTCCACGTACCAGCAGACCCTCTACGACGACTACCTCTACGAGGACCAGCACTACGGCGTCCCGTACTCCCGCTCGACCACGGTCTTCTACTACAACAAGGACCACTACGCGCAGGCCGGTCTGCCCGACAAGGCGCCGGAGACCTGGGAGGAGTTCCGCGCGAACGCCGAGAAGCTCAAGGAGGCCGGCGTCGCCCAGTCGCCCTTCACGTTCCCGCCCGCGAACGACTACCCCGCCTGGGTCCTCAACAACATCATCTGGGGCTACGGCGGCGGTTGGTCCGACGAGTGGGACATGTCCGCGATGACCTCCCCGGAGACCGTCGAGGGCGTGACCTTCGCCCAGGACCTCGTCCAGGACGGCCTCGCGAACGTGTCCTCGGGCACCATGTCCGACGACTTCGCCGCAGGTGCCACCTCCATGATGATCGGGTCGACCGGTTCGCTCGGCGGTATCACCGAGGCCGCGGACTTCGAGGTGGGCGTCGGCTTCCTCCCGGCCGGTCCGGTCGAGTCGGAGAAGATCGTCCCCACCGGCGGTGCGGGCATCGGCATCTCCGCAAAGGCCTCCCCGGAGGAGCAGCTCGCCGCCGCCGAGTTCCTCGCGTACCTCACGAACTCCGAGAACACCGCGACGTTCTCCGAGAACACCGGTTACGTCCCGGTTCGCACCGACGCCGACATGAGCGCCGTCTACGAGCAGAACCCGAACTTCCAGGTGGCGGTCGACCAGCTCAACACGAAGACCCGCACCCAGGACTACGGCCGAGTCCTCCTGCCCGGCGGTGACCTCGCGATCGCGACCGCCCTCCAGGAGATCCTCACGACCGACGTCGACGTCACCGAGCGTCTGCAGGCCGCGCAGGACGAGATGACCTCGCTCTACGAGAACGACCTCCAGCCGATCCTCGAGGGCTGACCCCTCCCGGTCCCCGCCTCCTGCCGCCCCCGGTGGCAGGAGGCGGGGACAACTTCCACCGCACCACCAGCCACGAAGGAGACCATTCATGGTCGATGTCAGCCTGCAGGACGTGTCCCTGCGGTACCCGGGCGCCGAGAAGCCTGCCGTGCAGGACGTGAACCTGCGGATCAGTGACGGCGAGTTCCTCGTGCTCGTCGGCCCGTCCGGCTGCGGCAAGTCGACGACCCTGCGCATGCTCGCGGGCCTCGAACTGCCGACCGGCGGTCGGATCGACTTCGGCACCGAGGACGTCACCGGCCTCACCGCCCGCGAACGCGACGTCGCCATGGTCTTCCAGAGCTACGCCCTCTACCCGCACATGACGGTGGCGGGGAACATGGAGTTCGCCCTCAAGAATCAGGGCATGCCCGCGGCAGAACGCAGGAGCAGGATCCACGAGGCCGCGGCGCTCCTCGAACTCGACCAGCTCCTCGACCGCAAACCCCGGCAGCTCTCCGGCGGCCAGCGGCAGCGCGTCGCGATGGGCCGCGCGATCGTCCGACAGCCGCAGGTGTTCCTCATGGACGAACCGCTGTCGAACCTCGATGCGAAGCTGCGGGTGCAGACCCGGGCGCAGATCTCCTCGCTCCAGCGCCGCCTCGGGGTCACGACCGTCTACGTCACCCACGACCAGACCGAAGCGATGACGATGGGGGACCGTGTCGTCGTCATGAACCAGGGACGCGTCGAACAGATCGGCACCCCGCGCGAGCTCTACGACCGCCCGGCGACGCTCTTCGTCGCCGGATTCATCGGCTCTCCCACGATGAACCTCGTCCCGGCCTCGGTGGACGGGAACCGCCGCGCCGTCGCGGAGGGGGTCACCGTGCCGCTGCCGACCGGGACCTCCCCGCAGGGACCCGGAGTGATGCTCGGCATCCGACCCGAGGACATCACGGCGCACACGGACACCCCCGGGACTCCCGGCGGCGGGGCGGGCATCGACCTCGAGGTGCAGCTCGTCGAGGAACTCGGCTCCGATTCCTACGTGTACGCGGTGCACCCCGGCGACCTCACCGGCAAGGCGCTCGTCGCCCGCATGCCGAAGGGCGCCCGTCCCGCGACCGGTTCCCGGGTCACCTTCGAGGTCGACCCCTCGAAGGTGCTCGTGTTCGACTCGGAGACCGAACAGCTGCTCGGCTGAGCGGTTCCCCGGCGGTCCGCGCCGAACGGTTTCACGTAGAACGGGCGATGCCCCGGGACCGAGGTCCCGGGGCATCGCCCGTTGTCGTGTCCTGCGTGCAGGACCGCCGTGCGTTTCAGGCCTGCGGCGGCACCGGCGGCATCCCCGGGATGCCGGGAGGCAGGTCGACGCCGTGACGGCGCGCCGCCTCGGCCGCCTGGGCCGCGGCCTGGCGGGACCGTTCGGCGATCCGGGCCTGTTCCTGCTGCTGTTCACGGAGCTGACGGCGCGATTCCGCCATTGCCTGTTCGTCGATCTCCTCCTCGGACTCGCGACGGGCGTGGTCGGCCTCCTGCGTCGCGAGGAGCGCGTTGCGGATCTCGGTCGAGAGGTCGCCGATCGAACCGGGGTTCGACGGCAGGAACAGGACGTTCGAACGGCCGTTGCGGGCGACGTCCTGCATCGTGTCGAAGTACTGCGTCATGAGGAGGAGCTGTTCGGCGGTCTCGTTGATGCCGGCCGCCTTGAGCATCTCGAACTGCTCGGCGATACCGATCGCGATCGCCTTCCGCTGTGCCGCGATACCCACACCCTGGAGGCGCTTGGACTCGGCCTCCGCCTCGGCCTGGGTGACGCGCTTGATCTTGTCGGCCTCGGCGAGGGCCTGTGCGGCCTCGCGGTCGCGCTGGGCGGCGTTGATCGAGTTCATCGAGTCGCGCACCCGCGGGTCCGGGGCGATGTCCGTGACGAGGGTGTTGACGATGCGGAACCCGTACGCCCCCATCGACTGGGAGAGTCGTTCCTCGACGCTGCGGCCGATGTCGTCCTTCGACTCGAACGCGCGGTCGAGGGTGAGGGTCGAGAGCGCCGACCGCACGGTGTCGAACACGTACGAGCGGATCTGCTCCTCCGGGTTCGCGAGGCGGTAGTAGGCGTCCGCGACGTTCGCCTCGTTCACCAGGTACTGCACGGCGACGGGAATGGTGACGAACACGTTGTCGCGGGTCTTCGTCTCGATGACGACCTCGAGCTGCTGCACGCGCAGGGAGATCGGACGGGTGATGGTCTCGATGAACGGGACCTTCGTGTTGAGGCCCGGCTTCGCCACCTTCTTGAACTTGCCGAAGCGTTCGACGATGACGTTCTCCTGCGTGTGCACCGTGAAGAAGATGCTCGTGCGCAGGCCGCCGAAGAGAAGTGCGAGCACGACGATCGCGATGATGATGACGACGACGACGGGCACGAGGACGAATGCGGCTTCCACGGAAATGCCTCCTGGCGTGTGGGTGATCTGTCCGGACGTGTGACGTGGGTCCTGCGGGACCTTTCCGTTCCACCCTATCCGTGTGGTGTCCACGACAATGCGCCCTGTGCGTCACCGTCCTGCAACGATCCCGGTCCTACACTGTGATTCGTCCCAGAATCCAGGGCCTCGGCGCGGTCGGCGGCTGCGTGCCCATCACAGAACGGCGGAGCTTCGTGAGCACCGATTCACAGACCCGGCAGACGTCACCTGCGCCCGGCGGCGCACTCGACCGTTTCTTCCACATCACGGAGCGCGGATCGACCGTCACCCGCGAGCTGCGCGGTGGCCTCTCGACCTTCCTCGCGACGGCGTACATCGTCGTGCTCAACCCCATCATCCTCGGGCGGGTCGCGGACTCGATGAACAACTACCTCGGTGGGGAGGCGACCCCGAACCTCCCGGCGATCGCCGCCGCGACCTCCCTCGTCTCCGGTCTCCTCACGATCCTCATGGGTCTCGTCGGGAACTTCCCGATGGCGGTGTCCTCCTCCCTCGGACTCTCCGCGTTCCTCACCGCCTCGATCGTCGTGCTCCCGGGTATGACCTGGGCCGACGCGATGGGCCTCGTCGTCATCGAGGGCATCATCCTGCTCGTCCTCGTGCTCACCGGGTTCCGGAAGGCGATCTTCGACTCCGTCCCGCAGTCGCTCAAGGACGCGATCAGCGTCGGCATCGGTCTCTTCATCGCTCTCATCGGCATGATCAACGCCGGGTTCATCTCGAACGGAGGCGGAAACGGGCTGGCGCTCGGCAACGCCGGTTCGCTCTTCGGTTGGCCGATGCTCGTCTTCGTCGTCGCCCTCGTGGCGCTCTTCGCGATGTGGACCGCCCGCGTCAAGGGTGCCATCCTCTATTCGATCCTCGGCGCCACGGTCCTCGCGGTGGTCCTCGAGGCGATCTTCCGTGTCGGCCCCAAGGTCGGTGCAGACGGGACGACCAACGACTTCGGCTGGGGACTGTCCGTGCCGTCGCTGAACCAGCAGTGGTTCACGCTCCCGGACCTCTCGCTCCTCGGTGACTTCAACCTGCTCGGTTCGTGGACGAACATCGGCATCGTCGCCTCCGCGCTCGCCGTCTTCACCCTCCTCATCGCGAACTTCTTCGACCTCCTCGGCACCATGGTGGCGATCTCGAACGAGGGCGACATCAAGGACGAGAAGGGCGAGATCCCGAACTCCCGCCGCATCATGGTCGCCGACGCCTTCGGCGCGATCCTCGGTGGCATGGGATCGACCTCCTCGAACTCCGGCTTCGTCGAGTCGACGGTCGGCGTCGGCGACGGCGCGCGCACCGGCCTCGCGAGCGTCGCGACCGGTGTCCTCTTCCTCGCGACGGTGTTCCTCGCCCCGCTCGCGAACGTCATCCCGTCCGAGGCGGCGGCACCCACCCTCGTCCTCGTCGGCTTCCTCATGATGCAGCAGATCGTCCGCATCGACTGGGCGGACCTCGAGATCGCGATCCCCGCGTTCATGACGATCGTCCTCATGCCGTTCTCGTACTCGATCACGAACGGCATCGGCGCCGGCTTCATCACCTATGTCGCGATCAAGGTCATCCGCGGCAAGGCCGGACAGGTCCACCCGCTCATGTACGTGAGCGCCGCGATGTTCGTCCTCTACTTCGTCTCCGGTCCGCTGCAGGGAATGCTCGGCGGGGCTCCGGCCGGCGCCTGACGCCGCCTGGCGAACAGGTCAGACGTCGCCTCCTCCGGCGAACACACGCCGAGG
>NZ_BAAANO010000005.1:23147-45072 GCF_039529845.1 Brevibacterium samyangense
GGCCTCCTGCGCGGCGCCTCGGCGTCTTTCCCGGCCCTCCGCCCTGTCCGGTACCCCGGTGAGCCCGGTCAACTCCGGCGGCCGGAGTGCGGGGGAGTGGCTCAGTCCGTCTCCGGAGCCACCCGGGTGAGCGTGGGGTACTTCGGTTTCACGAGGTCCCCCGAACTCGTCCCGCGCAGGCGCCTGCCGACCCACGGGGCGAGGTGTTCGCGCACCCACTGGGCCTCCTCGGCGACCGCCCGGCGGACGGGTTTGCCCGGTCGCGCGGGGGCCCGGAACCCGGCGCTCGGCAGGGCACCGCCCTCGAGGGTCGCGAGTGCCTGCTCGGCGACGAGTTCGTGCCCGGCGGAGCTGAGGTGGAGACGGTCCTCCGACCACATGCCCTCTCCGTACAGCGCCCGCAGCCCCCACAGGTCGAGCATCTTCGCGCCGTGCCGCTGGGCGATGGTCCACAGATGCGAGTTGTAGACCGCGACCTTCGGACGCAGGGTCTTGAACAGCGGGTTCGAGGCGAGGGTGTCGAAACCGTTCACCACCATCACCTCGATGCCGTTCTCCCGCAGGAGCACGACGGCGCGTTCGAACATGTCCGCGAGGTACTCGATGTCGGTGTTGGGCCGGATGCAGTCGTTGCCGCCGGCGCAGAACGTGACGAAGTCGGGCTGCAGTTCGAGGGCGCGCGGGATCTGTTCGTCGATGATGCGGTCGAGGAGACGGCCGCGGATCGCGAGGTTCGCGTACGTGAGGTCCGGACTGCCCACGGGACTCGTCACGAGGTGTTCGGCGAGGCGGTCGGCCCAGCCGCGGAATCGGTTCGGAGTGCCCGCCGGATCGGGGTCGCTCAGACCCTCCGTGAACGAGTCCCCGACCGCCACATAACTTCTGATGTGCGTGGTCATGGGCGACACTCTAGTGCCGCGACCGGCGCCCCGCGTGTGTCGCGCACGCGGCCGGAGGACTAGGCTCTTCCTGTGTGCGGGCACCGCCGTGATCCGGCCCGTGACGCACCGCATCCCTCAATCGAATCACCCCTCGAGGAGTCCACCTTCATGTACATCTCCGTTCCCGTTCCCGCCGTGGAGACCACCGCGTTCACCGGCGGCACCGTGCTGCCGATCGCCGCCGGGGGTGAGCGTGCCGAACCGATCGAGAACGGCGTGCTCGTCATCGCGGACGGCAAGGTCCTCGCGGTCGGCCCGGCGTCCGAGGTCACGGTCCCGGACGGTGCGCGCATCGTCGACGCGACGGGGAAGTTCGTCACCCCCGGCCTCGTCGAGGCGCACGGCCACATGGGCATCCACGAGGACGGTGAGGGCTGGTCGGGCAACGACACCAATGAGATGACCGACCCGAACGGGGCCGGCCTGCGGGCGCTCGACGGCATCGATCCCTCGGAGCTCGGGATGAAGGACGCGCTGCGCGGCGGTGTCACCTCGGCGGTCGTGAAGCCCGGTTCCGGCAACCCGATCGGTGGACGGACCGCCGCCGTGAAGATGTGGGGACGCGTCGTCGACGAGATGCTCATCTCCCAGGACGTCTCCGTCAAAGCCGCGCTCGGGGAGAACCCGAAGCGCGTGTACGGCGACAAGAAGGTCCTGCCCTCGACCCGCATGGGCACCGCGAAGGTCATCCGTGACGCCTTCGTCGCGGCATCGAATTACGCGGCGAAGCGTGCCGCAGCCGAGGAGAAGGGCGAGCACTTCGACCGGGACCTCGAGCTCGAGACCCTCGCCCAGGTTCTCGACGGCACCCTCGCCTGGGACCAGCACTGCCACCGGGCCGACGACATCGCCACCGCCATCCGCCTGCGCGACGAGTTCGGCTACCGGCTCGTCATCAATCACGGTACCGAGGGCCACCTCATCGCGGACTACCTCGCGGAGAAGGACGTCGACGTCATCGTCGGCCCGCTCATGACCTCCCGGTCGAAGGTCGAGCTGCGCAACCGGACCCTCTCGACCCCGGCCGTGCTCGATCGTGCCGGCGTGCGCATCGCGCTCACGACCGACGCCCCCGTCATCCCGATCAACTTCCTCATCCACGAGGCGACCCTCGCGGTGAAGGAGGGCCTCGACCCGGTCGTCGCTCTCGAGTCGATCACGATCAACCCGGCCGCGATGCTCGGTCTCGACGACCGCATCGGCTCGCTCGAACCGGGCAAGGACGCGGACGTCGTCGTGTGGTCGGCCGATCCGCTCGACATCCACGCCCGGGCCGAGCGCGTGTACGTCGAGGGCCGCGAGGTCCTCACCCACGACGAGGCCGCGGGCATGGCGAAGGTCGCCGACCCCTTCGGCGCGACCTACATCAACGTTCCCTGACGCCCGAAGGCCGGTGGCCGTCCTCGCCCGGGCGGCCACCGGTACCACGCTCCCGCCCGTGGCGGGACGAGTGACGCGATGGAGGAGATCCGCGTGAGCGATGAGCAGCAGTCCACCGACGAGGTCCCCGTGTACACGGGTCCGACCGCGGGTGCTGCGCTCAGGACGACCGCGAACGCGCGCGAACTCGCGGAGGAGGCGCTCGCCGAGGCCGGTCTCGACACCGGTTCCCTCGACGGGACCGCGGACGCGGTCGACGAGGCGGACACGGCGGTGCTGCCCGTCGTCGGGGAGCCGCCGGCCGCCGCATCCGGTTCCCCGNNCCGCGAGGCGCAGCACGGTGCCGAGCCCGCGGCGCCTCGGGAGACCGGCACGACAGCCGGTGCCACGGCGGCGCCCGACGCCGCCGGATCGGCCGAGGAGGCTGCCCCGACCACAGGGTCCCCGGCCGGGGACATCACCCTGCCGGACTTCCGGAAACGGTCCCGTTCGCGGCGCATCCTCAAGGCCACCGAGCGCGCGGCCGACAAGGTCGCACAGAGTTCGGGACGGGCTTCCCGGAAGCTCTCGGAGTACCTCGTCCGGTCGGCGAAGACGCGGATCCAGGCGGCCCAGGAGGAGGCCGACACCCAACCGATCCCGATCGTCGCGGTCCTCAGGGGCACCCCGTACCAGGAACCGATCGTCGCCGAACGCAAGAGCGAGGACGAGGCGCGGATGATCCTCGACCTCGCGGTCGACATCGGTGCGGTCATGCTGCGGGCCGGGGCGAACACCTCGGACGTTGACGTCTGCGTCATCGCGACGTGCACCGCGATGGGCCTCGAGACGGCCGAGGTCGACATCATGCACAACTCCATCACCGCGCACTACTCGGACCCCGACGGGCGTCTCCACACCGTCATGCGGGTGATGCGCGAACAGCGGTTCCACTACGCGAAGCTCTCCGCCGTCCACACCCTCGTCCTCGACATCATCGACCACAAGGCGGAGTTCGACGAGGCCCGTGAACGCATCGACGCGATCCGCTGGCAGCGCAGGCCGCACACCGAGTGGACCGTCACCCTCGCGTTCGCGACCCTCGCGGCCGCGGTCGTCGTCCTCGTCGGCGGTGGCGTGTTCTCGACGATCCTCGGGTTCGTCACCGCGCTGCTCAACGACCGGTTCGCCAGACTCCTCGGCAGGATCGGACTGCCGGAGTTCTTCTCGACGATGGCGATGGCCGGGTTCACGACCTTCGTCGCGATGACGGCCTGGAACTTCGACATCGTCTCCTCGCCGCAATTCATCGTCACGTCCTCCGTCGTCCTCCTCCTCCCGACCCAGAAACTCGTCTCCGTCGTCCAGGACGCGATCACCCGCTTCCCCATCACGGCGGCGGGACGTTCGGTGGAGGTCGTCCTCGGGATCGCGGGCATCGTCTCCGGCATCGCCTCGGCCCTCATGCTCGGGCGGGCGATCGGGATGGAGACCATCGACGTGCTCGTCGAGGTGCCGCAGGCGCGCGGCTTCGGGATCGTGCTCGGGATCGTGGCGTCGTTCGTCATCGCCGCGACCGGCGCCGTCGGCATGCAGACCCGGAAGCGCATCATCCTGCCGGCCGCCCTCGTCGGCACCATCGGCTACCTCGTGCTGTTCGGGCTCACCCGGTGGGGCATGGGCAACATCGTCACGACGTTCATCGCCGCGACCGTCATCGGATTCCTGTGCCGGCCGATCGCGCTGCGCCAGGGTTCTCCCGCGACCGTGATGATCATCCCCGCCGTCCTCCCGATCCTCCAGGGCATGGCGGTGTTCTCCGCCGTGTACACGATCGTGCAGCCCTCGGAGTACGTGCCGCTCGCGACCGGACTCGGCGCGCTCTTCGCCGCGATCATCGCGAACGCCGCGATCGCGGTCGGGGTCGTGCTCGGTGACTGGCTCGCACAACCGGTGAGCAAACGTCTGGGTTCCCGCGACATCGAGAGTGCCGGTGAGGAGGCCCAGGCGAACCTCGAGGCCGAGGCGGACGCCGGCGACGACACCACCGCGCCGGAGGCCGGCGCCGCCGACGAGGGAACGGGACGGCCGGGGATCCTCTGAGGTGCTCGGGCTCAGCCCGCGTCGAGGCTCCAGTCGACCGGCGCGGCGCCCTGCTGCGCGAGCAGCTCGTTCACCCGGCTGAAGGGCCGGGACCCGAAGAACCCCCGCCGGGCCGAGAGCGGTGAGGGGTGCGCCGAAGCGATGATCGGCACGTTCCGCAGACGCGGGGTGAGCGACTGCGCGTCACGCCCCCAGAGGATCGCGACGAGCGGCCCGCCGCGGGCGACGAGGGTGTCGATCGCGAGATCGGTGACGGCCTCCCATCCCCTGCCGCGGTGGCTACCGGCAGCGCCGGGGGAGACGGTGAGGACCCGGTTGAGGAGCATGACCCCCTGCCGTGACCAGGGCCGCAGATCCCCGTTCTGCGGGCGGGGCAGGCCGAGGTCCGCCTCGAGCTCGGTGAAGATGTTCCCGAGGGACCGCGGGACAGGACGGACGTCCGGAGCGACGGCGAAGGACAGGCCGATCGCATGCCCCGGCGTGGGGTAGGGGTCCTGGCCGACGACGAGGACCTTCACCCGCGACAGCGGTTCGGCGAACGCCCGCAGCACGTTCTCTCCGGCCGGCAGGTACCCGCGGCCGGCCACGTTCTCCTCCCGGAGGAATTCGCCGAGCGCATGGATCCTGTCCTCCACGGGCGCGAGGGCCTCCGCCCAGTCCGGACTCATGAGCGAGGAGAGGGGCTGTGCACGCATGCCCCCACTGTAGGGGCCCGGTGACACACCCCCGGTGCGCGCATCGCATCCGCACACTGCATCTGCACCGCCGCAGGCCTCCGGGGTGTGACCGCACTCATGTCGCGGCGATAGAGTCGGTGGCGGATTCTCGGATCGTTCCCCGTACTCCATTCCCTTCGTTCCCCGAGGAAAGGACTCCCCATGTCGGACTTCCCGGCACCACAGGACTGGCAGATGCTCATCGGCGGACAGTGGGTGGACGCCCTCGACGGCTCCCGCGCCGACGTCATCACCCCGATCGACCGCACCGTCGTCATCGCCACCGTTCCCGACGGCAAGCCCGAGGACGCGGACCGGGCGGTCGCCGCCGCCCGTGAGGCGTTCACCGCGTGGTCGGCCCTCCACTTCAAGGAACGCCAGAAGCTGCTGCTGAAGTGCGCCGATGCACTCGAGGCGGCGGCCGAGGAACTCGCACAACTCACCTCCCTCGACACCGGCAACGCCCTGCGCACGCAGGCCCGCCCGGAGGCGCAGACCCTCGTGGACCTCTTCCGGTACATGGGCGGTGTCGCCGGTGAGGTCAAGGGCGTCACGCTCCCGGCCGACGGCGGCCAGCTGCAGTACACGAAGCGCGAGCCCCTCGGTGTCGTCGCCGGCATCCTGCCGTGGAACTCGCCGCTCATGATCGCGGCGTTCAAGACCCCGGCCGCGCTCGCCGCCGGCAACACCCTCGTCCTCAAGTGTGCCGAGGACGCGCCCCTCACGATCCTCCGGATGGGGCAGATCATCGGGGAGATCCTTCCTCCCGGTGTCCTCAACATCGTCACCGGCCTCGGCGGGGTCATCGGTGAGGCACTCGTCCAGCACCACGACGTCGACAAGGTGTCCTTCACCGGTTCGACGCTCGTCGGCCGGCACGTCGCGGAGGTGGCCGGACGGCGCCTCGCGCACTCCTCGATGGAGCTCGGCGGCAAGAGCCCGACGATCGTGTTCCCGGACTCGAACACCCCCGAGGTGCTCGACCAGGTCGTCCTCTCGACCCGCTTCGCCCGTCAGGGGCAGTCCTGCACCTCGGGTTCGCGCCTGTTCCTCCACGCGGACATCTACGAGGACTTCCTCGCCGGACTCGTCGAGCGGATCTCCGCCATGAAGGTCGGGGACCCCCGGGACGAGGCGACCGACATCGGCTGCGTCATCAACCAGAAGCAGTGGGACCGGATCGCGGACTACATCGAGATCGGGAAGTCGATGGACGGCGTCGAGATCGCGTACGACGGCACCGACTCCCTCGAGGTCGGTGAACCCGGCTTCTACCACGCGCCCATCATCTTCTCGAAGGCCCGCAACGACTGGCGGACGAGTCGTGAGGAGATCTTCGGACCCGTGCTCTCCGTCATCCCGTGGACGGACGAGGAGGAGGTCCTCGCGATGGCGAACGACAGCGACTACGGCCTCGCCGCCTTCGTCTTCACGAAGGACGTCGACAAGGCACTCGGGTTCGCCGACCGCATCGAGTCCGGGTGGGTCCAGGTGAATCAGGGCGGAGGCCAGGTGGCCGGCCAGTCCTACGGCGGGTACAAGACCTCGGGATTCGGCCGTGAGGCCTCCCTCGAGGGCATGCTCGAGGGCTTCACCCAGATCAAGCAGATCAACGTGAAGATCGGCTGAGGTCGGGACCGATCCTCCGCGCTGCACCCGCGCGCCGGCCTCCGGGGACACCCCGGGGGCCGGCGCGCGCATGCGGTGGACCGCGGACATGCGCGGTGGACCGTGCACGCTGCGGTGAGCGGCGCCTCGGTGCGGAAAACACACCCGTGTGGTTCGCCCCGCTAGACTGTGCCCGGACGACCAGAAGGACGGTGACATGCTCGAGGACGACAGCCCACACGATTCGGCAGCCTCCGAGGAGGCGGTCGGCGATGCCGACCTGCGGAGCGTGGCGGACCGGGCGGGTCTCACCGATCTCCAGGCGGCCGTCCTCGAGTTCGAGCGACGCTGGTACACCTACGGGGGTGCCAAGGACCACGCCATCCGTGAACGTTTCGACATGTCCGCCGCCGCGTACTTCCAGGTGCTCGGCGGACTGCTGGACAACCCGGCCGCGTACGCGGCCGATCCCGTGCTGATCAAGAGACTGCGCCGGATCCGTGACTCCCGTCAGCGGACCCGGGCGAACGCCCGAATCGCGAGGTAACGATGCCGGAGTACCCCAAGGACGAGTTCGACGAGCTGCAGCCGAGCGAACGCCGAGGCGCCCACCGCCAGACGAAGGGACCGACCTCCCAGGCCGGGGCCATCGCCCTCGTGGCGGTGCTCGCCCTCGCCGCGGTCCTCCTCGTCGTCGGCGCGGTGAACATCATCCAGCGCTCGTCCTCCGACCCCGCGGACGTCACCGCGGAGGAGCAGGCGCGCGCCTCGGAGGAGCCGGCTGCAGAGCCGACCGACTCGGAGACCGAGGTCGCGGTCGTCGACAAGACCGCCGAGGTCTCGGTGCTCAACGCCTCGGGCATCTCCGGAGCGGCGGACGAGTACGCCTCCGCCCTCGAGTCCGCGGACTGGACGATCGCCGAGGTCGGGAACTACTCGACCCCCGACTCGGAGACGATCGTGTACTACGCGGATCCCGAGTTCCAGGTGCAGGCCGAGGTGCTCGCCGAGGAGATCGGTGCGGCCGGTGTCGAGGAGTCCGCCGACTTCGAGGGCGACCTCACCATCGTGCTGTGCTCCGACATCGCCGAGCAGATCCCGGGCGAGGGCTCCGACGAAGAGACGGCTGAGGGCTCCGACGAAGAGACGGCTGAGGGCTCCGACGAAGAGACGGCTGAGGGCTCCGACGAAGAGTCCGCGGACGCCACCGACGGGGAAAACTCCTCCACGGAGGAGTCCGCCTGACCCCCGGTCCCGCGCGCCGGTTCCCGGCCCTGATCCGCCGGTCCTGAAATGCCCTCCCGCCGTCCTCGGCAGGAGGGCGTTTCTGCAGATGAGACACGGCGGTGAGCGGAGAATGAATCCTTCGCCCGGACCACCTCCGGACGGCCTCCCGCGTGGTAGATTCGCAAATGTCACGAATTGATCACGTACCTTCGCTGCGGTGACCATCGCCGCGAGTGTGCGCAGTTCGACGGTCGGGCGGTTCCGTTGCCAGCGGAGGCGGCCGACCCGGCACGGAATATGGGTGCACTCGCATCCGCCGATCTGAGTACTACGGAGAGTTTCATGGCGCAAGGTACGGTCAAGTGGTTCAACGCCGAGAAGGGCTACGGCTTCATCACCGTCGACGGGGGTGACCAGGACGTGTTCGTCCACTGGTCCGCGATCCAGATGGACGGGTACCGCTCGCTCGAGGAGGGCCAGCAGGTCCAGTTCGAGGTCGGTGCAGGTGACAAGGGTCCGCAGGCGGAGTCCGTGACGCTCGTCTGACCCACGGTCCACACAGACTTCCGTGCCACCCACCCGGGTGGCACACGAGGAGGAGTCGGAGGCGCTGCGCCTCCGACTCCTCCTGCGTTGTGCAGGGAAACCATCACGCGGAGCCCGAGGTGGTCGAGGGGGCGATTCCCGTCGGTGGTCCACTGAGATCGCGATTCCCTGCGGTACCCCCGTCGAGATCGCGATCGAATGCTGGGTTTCGCGGAAATGCAGCATTCGATCGTGACGTCGACTCCGCCGACCGAAACCTATTGCGCACTCGAGTGACGCCGGGACCCGTGCGGCACGTCGAGGAACCAGAAGTGACCGAGGTCGGGGCCCTAGAGCGGCGCCGGGAACCCGAGGTGGCCGGGGTCGGAACTGTGGGGTGCCTCGGCGGGACTCACAGAGGCCGTTCCGCTCACAGGGGAATCACGGCCAGGGCTTTTGCACTCTCGGGCTGAGAGTGCTAAATCTTGTACCGGTGAAAACCGTATCCGGGTCGAGATCGACCGGCGCTGTGGAAGGGAATCAGCGTCCGGGGGATCGGCCGTCGCGGGCGCTCGGAGACGGATCGTTCCATCCACCCCGTACAGGGAGGACCCCAGTCACATGGCAAAGCTCATTGCATTCGACGAGGAAGCTCGTCGCGGTCTGGAGACCGGCCTCAACACGCTGGCCGACGCCGTCAAGGTGACCCTCGGCCCCCGTGGCCGCAACGTCGTTCTGGAGAAGAAGTGGGGCGCCCCCACGATCACCAACGACGGTGTCTCCATCGCCAAGGAGATCGAACTCGAGGATCCGTACGAGAAGATCGGCGCGAACCTCGTCAAGGAAGTCGCCAAGAAGACCGACGACGTCGCGGGCGACGGCACCACCACCGCCACCGTGCTGGCCCAGGCACTCGTCCGCGAGGGTCTGCGCAACGTCGCAGCCGGCGCGGATCCGCTGAGCCTCAAGCGCGGTATCGAGAAGGCCGTCTCCGCCGTCACCGAGGTGCTCCTCGACAACGCCAAGGAAATCGAGACCAAGGAGGAGATTGCCGCGACCGCAGGCATCTCCGCCGGTGACGCCGAGATCGGCGAGAAGATCGCCGAGGCCATCGACAAGGTGGGCAAGGAAGGCGTCGTCACCGTCGAGGAGTCGAACACCTTCGGCATCGAGCTCGAGCTCACCGAGGGCATGCGTTTCGACAAGGGCTACATCTCCGGCTACTTCGTCACCGACGCGGAGCGCCAGGAGACGGTGCTCGAGGACCCCTACATCCTCATCGTCAACTCGAAGATCTCGAACGTGAAGGACCTCCTTCCCGTGCTCGAGAAGGTGCAGCAGTCCGGCAAGGGCCTGCTCATCATCGCCGAGGACGTCGAGGGCGAAGCACTCGCAGTGCTCGTCGTCAACAAGATCCGCGGCACCTTCAAGTCCGTCGCCGTCAAGGCACCGGGCTTCGGTGACCGCCGCAAGGCACAGCTCGCCGACATCGCCATCCTCACCGGTGGTCAGGTCATCGCCGAGGAGGTCGGCCTCAAGCTCGAGAACGTCACCGTGGATCTCCTCGGTACGGCTCGCAAGGTCGTCATCACCAAGGACGAGACCACCATCGTCGAGGGCGCCGGTGACGCCGACGAGATCGCCGGTCGCGTCGCGCAGATCCGTGCCGAGATCGAGAACTCGGACTCGGACTACGACCGCGAGAAGCTCCAGGAGCGCCTCGCGAAGCTCGCCGGTGGCGTCGCCGTCATCAAGGCCGGTGCCGCGACCGAGGTCGAGCTCAAGGAGCGCAAGCACCGCATCGAGGACGCCGTCCGCAACGCGAAGGCCGCCGTCGAGGAGGGAATCGTCGCCGGTGGTGGCGTCGCCCTCATCCAGGCGGGCGCCAAGGCGTTCGAGACCCTCGAGCTCTCCGGTGACGAGGCGACCGGTGCGTCGATCGTCAAGGTCGCCATCGAGGCTCCGCTCAAGCAGATCGCGACCAACGCCGGCCTCGAGCCCGGTGTCGTCGCGGAGAAGGTCAAGGGACTCCCGTCCGGCCACGGCCTCAACGCCGCGACCGGTGAGTTCGAGGACCTCCTCGCAGCCGGCATCAACGACCCGGTCAAGGTGACGCGTTCGGCCCTGCAGAACGCAGCGTCGATCGCCGGTCTGTTCCTCACGACCGAGGCCGTCGTCGCCGACAAGCCCGAGCCCGCACCGGCCATGCCGGACGCAGGCGGCATGGGCGACATGGGTGGCATGGGCTTCTGAGCCCACCGCTCGCGCGCATCTGCAGCACGGAACCCCGCACGTCCCCGGACGTGCGGGGTTCCGCTGTGTGTGGGGCGATCGCGGGTAATGCGGGACCTCGCATGCGAGGGAGACGGGGGCACGCGCGCGTGTGTGCCCTCAGGATCGCGGTCGTTTGCGGCGGCGTCGTTCGGCGCGCGTCGACGAGGTGATCGAACCGACCTCGAAGGCATGCGGATGGGCACGGATCTCCGCGCGGGCGTCCGGGTCGCCGAGTTTCGCCCGTGCCCGGGTCGTGAGGACCTTCCGGCGCTCCGCAATGATCCGGTCCTTGTTCATCATCGTGGAGAGGAACCCACCGCCGGTGCCGAGGATGACGAAGAGGGGCCAGAAGAAGATGAGGTTCCCGGCGGCGATCGAGGTGAACGCCCAGATCGCGACGGTGAGCCCGACAGGTCCGAGGAACATCCCGAGCGCGGCACGGCGCACGGTGTCCCGGTAGTGCGCGGTCGCCGCCTCGTCGATCTCCCGGGCGCTCGTCGGGATGTCGTCCTCGAGCTGTTCGAGGGCCCGGCGGTTGGCGGGGGTGAGGGCGAGGTCCGTCGAGCCCGCGCCGTAGGGCGAGGGCGCGACGATGTCCGTGAGGAGCGGGACGAATGCGCCGAGGCGCCGCGCCGCGGTGGCGGCCTGCATCCGCGCGGCGTGCTCCTCGCCGTCGAGGAGCCCCTCGGCGTACGCGGCCGCGAGGATGTCGAGCGCAGCATCCCGGTCCGCATCCGAGGCCCGGAGGTCGGGCATGGAATGCGGGTCCGCGGTGAAGCTGTCCCAGAGTTCCGAAGCGAGCGCCATTGCACCAGGGTAACGCTCCGGACACCGGCCCAGGAGCCATCGACGGAGGAGTAGTCTCGGGACCGTGATCGTCCCCGTCGTCCTCGTGCTCGTGCTGGCCTCCGTTCTCATCGGTGCACTCCTGCAGCGGACGACGGGAATGGGCTTCGGGCTCGTTGCCGGACCCTTCCTCGTCCTCCTCCTCGATCCGATCGCCGGGGTCGTCCTCGTGAACATGTGCGGAGCCGTCTCGGCGGCGATCATCCTCGTGCGGGTCCGTCGGGAGGTCCGCTGGAAGCGGATGCTCGTGCTCTCCGCCGGTTCTCTTCTCGGGATCCTTCCGGGGGCGTGGCTCGCCGTCAGGGCGGAAGCGTCCGTGCTCTATCTCGTCGTCGGCGGACTCATCGTGCTCGGCCTCACGGTGTCGCTCCTCGGCAGCCGGTACGCCCCTCCCATGGCTCCGAGCCCGGTGAAATCGGTGGCATTCGGGACCGCCTCGGGGTTCATGGCGGGAGCTGCGGGGGTCGGTGGGCCCGCGATCAGTGCGTACGCGCTCATGACCCGGTGGGAGCAGCGGACGTTCGCCGCGACCCTGCAGCCCTACTTCGTCGTGAACTCGCTCGCGGCCATCGCCGCGAAGCTGCTGTTCGACCGTGCGGCGGTGCCGCACCTGCCGTGGCAGATGTGGGTCGGGATCCTCGTGGCGATGCTCCTCGGACAGGTGCTCGGTGATGTCCTCGCGAAGAAGGTCGAGGTGAGCACGGCCAGGACGCTCATGATCGTGCTGGCGTTCGCGGGAGCGGTCCTCACGCTCGCGAAGGGGATCTGGGGCCTCGTCTGACCACCTCCGGGTGTGCTCCGAACACATCCGACAAGGTGCCCGGTGTCAGGACGCTGCCAGGTTCCGACGGCATACTGAACACCGTCTCGTCCGACGTCTCAACGGGGATTTCATATGTCATTCGGCCTCATTTTCCTCATCGTCCTCATCGGACTGGGGGTTGTCGTCCTCATCAATGCCAAACGCTCGAAGGAACGCGAACTCGCGCAGCGGGCGGAGGAGCTCGAGGTCGTGAAGAAGGCCGTCGGCGAGGACGTCACCTCGTTCGGCGAGGAGGTCGCGGACCTCGACGTCATCACTGCGGGCGTCGACCTCGACACCGCCGCGCGACAGGACTACCAGCGCGCGCTCGAGGCCTACGACACCGCGAAGGAGACTCTCGAACGGATCGACGACCAGGCGGACGTCCGCCACGTGACCGAGGCGCTCGAGGACGGTCGCTACGCCGCCGCCTGCGTGCGCGCCCGGGTCTCCGGGGAGTCCCTCCCGGTGCGCCGCCCGCCGTGCTTCTTCAACCCGCAGCACGGCCCGAGCGTCGAGGACATCGACTGGGCACCCGCCGGCGGGCAGCTCCGTCCGGTCCCGGTGTGTGCCGCGGACGCCGAGCGCGTCGCGGTCGGCGCCGAGCCCGCGGTGCGCAAGGTCGCGACCGCGGACGGTCACGGTCGCCGCGCCTACTGGGAGGCGGGCCCGGCCTACTCCGAGTACAACCGCGGATACTTCAACGCCTACGCCGGTTCCGGCCTGCTGCCGGGCGTTCTCATGGGCGCCATGCTGTTCGGCGGCTTCGGAGGCGGCTGGGACGGCGCCGGTGCCGAGGGCCTCGAGGGCGGCGACATGGGCGGTGGCGAGGACCTCGGCGGAGGCGACTTCGGCGGTGACGGCGGGGGAGACTTCGGAGACTTCGGAGGGTTCGACTTCTGATGGAGCAGGTGCAGATCCGCGACGAGTCGATCACGCTCGGACAAGTGCTCAAGCTCCACGGCGTCGCCGACAACGGTGCGATGGCGAAGGAGATGATCGCCGCCGGGGACGTCACGGTCAACGGTGAGACGGACACCCGACGAGGACGGCGCCTCGGCCCCGGCGACGTGGTCGCGGTGGACGCCGCCGGCGTCGAGTTCGAGGTGACGACCTCCCGCTGACGGCGCGGTACCCCAGGACAGCAGAAGGCCACCGGAGGCGGATCCGGTGGCCTTCTTCCGTGTGCAGACGTGTGCGGGGCGACACCACGGGCGGACCGTCGGGGCCGCCCTGGTGTTCAGTCCGTCATCCCCGGTGCGCCCCACACCGGGGACCACTTCGAGAGATCGTCCTCGACGGGCAGATCGCCCGCGAGCACACCCCGCAGGTGGATCTCGAGTGCGGAGTCACGGGTCCGCTCGCCGTTCGGGGCGAAGGGGTAGAAGGTGCCCCGCTTGTACAGGTAGACGAGCGCGGCGCGTCTGCCGTCGGGAGCGGCCACGTACACCGTGGAGCACAGGAGCATGGGCCCGAAACCGCGCACCTCGAGCGAGGAATTCACCGCGTGGAGACTCGCGACGAGTCGTGAGGCGTCACCACTGCTGTCGGTGATGACCTGCCATGTGAAACCGAACCCGTCGTTCTCCTGGCGGACGGCCGTGGACCCGTCCATCCCGAGGAGAGCGCGGCTCTCCGCCTCGACCTCGTCGAAGGCCCCGCCCTCGACCTCCCGGAAGGCGACGGCGGCGACGCCGGTCGGGCGGAATCCGGTGGCGGCCTCGAGTGTGAGGAGCGCCGGCGGGAGCGCGAAGAGTGCGTCGAGATCCGCCTTCTTCGGGGTGCTGCGACCGAAGAGTGCGTCGAGGAAGCCCATGGGCTGCTCCGTTCTGCGTGGGGAAGGAGGAATGCCGGGTGTCGCCGGGGCGGTCCCGGGCGGCGTGAGCGGCCGGAGCTCAGCTCGGCCGGGACAGATCCGCGGAGATCCGTGCAAGCTGTTCGAGGCGCGCCTCGAGAGAGGGGTGCGTGGAGAACAACTGGCGGACGTCCTTGCCGTTGATCGCCGGGATGAACGCGAGGTGGTTCGCCGCCGAGCTCGCGCGGAGGTCCTGCGCGGGTATGCGGGCGGTTTCGGAGCTGAGCTTCGTGAGTGCCGACCCGAGCGTGGACGGGGCGCCCGTGAGGAGCGCGGCCGCGCGGTCCGCGGCGAGTTCGCGGTACCGCGAGAGCACCCGGATGAGGAAGAAGCTGAGCGCGTAGACGAGCGCACCGACGAGGACGAAGAGCAACTGGAGCGGGACCCCGTTGTTGTTCCGGGACCGCGGTGCGTAGAACGCCGAACGCATCATGAGACCCGCGACGACCCCGGTCACGCCCGCCACCGTCATGACGGTGACGTCCCGGTGGGCGACGTGGGAGAGCTCGTGGGCGAGGACCGCCTCGACCTCCTTGGGCTCGAGGGTCTCGAGGAGACCCCGGGTCACACACACGACGGAGTGGTTCGGGGACCGGCCGGTCGCGAAGGCATTGGGCACCGCCGAGTTCGAGTACGCGACGCGGGGCTTCGGCATGTCCGCGAGCTGGCACAGGCGGTCGACCATGAGATGGAGCTGCGGGGCCTCCTGCTCGCTCACGACCCGACCGCCGATCGAGCGCATCGCGAGGGAGTCGGAGGCGTACCACTGGAAGAAGAAGATCCCGACGCTCACGAGGAGCGCGAGGAGGACCCCGGCGGTACTGCCGCCGAGGACGTACCAGATCGCGAGGACGAGGACGACGTAGACGAGCCCATTGAGGAAGAGCGTGAGCCCCATTCGGAAGGACAGGCCGCGGTCGGGAGCGAAACGGGACGAAGCCACAGGTGCCACCTTCGAGAGAAATGCCGACGGGGCCCGGCACGCAGGTGCGCCGGGCCCCGTGAGCGGAACATCAGGTCAGTTCGGGGATGAAACCCTCACCGGTGAGGAGTTCGGTGATCTCCGAGATCTCCGCGTCCGGGTAGGGGATCACGATGTCGGAACCGCCGAGGAAGTCGTCGGCCACCGGTTCCGCGTGGGAGAGCACGAACTCGCGCAGCGCGGTGAGCGCCGAGTGGACGTGCTCGGAGTCTCCCGAGGCGACGGCCTGCTCGACCTCGTCGTCGTACTTCTGCAGGGTGTCCTGTTCGACATCGGCCACGTCGTACTGGCCCTCACCCATGATGCGGACGATCACTGGGGACCTCCCTGCCGGCTCTGCGACGGCTGCTGCTCGGGCTCGGTGACGACCGCGTCCTCGGCCTCGAGGGCCTTGCGCGGTGCGGCGGGAGCACCGGGGAGGGCCTCACGCATGCGCGCGAGTTCCATCTCCACGTCGTTGTCGCTCGAGAGCGATTCGAGCTGACGGCTGATGTCGTCCTGCGAGGAGCCCGTCATGTCGTCGAGCGCACCCGAGGCGATGAGCTCGTCGACCGCACCGGCCCGGGCCTGCAGCGAAGCGGTCTTGTCCTCCGCGCGCTGGATGGCGAGTCCGACGTCGCCGAACTCCTCGGAGATCCCGGTGAAGGCCTCGCCGATCTTCGTCTGCGCCTCCGCCGCCGTGTAGGTGGCCTTGATGGTCTCCTTCTTCGTGCGGAAGGCGTCGACCTTGGCCTGCAGGCGCTGCGAGGCCATCGTGAGCTTCTGCTCCTCGGCCTGGAGGTTCTGGTGCTGCGTCTGGATGTCGGTGATCTGGGTGCTGAGCCCGGACTTGCGGGTGAGGGCCTCGCGGGCGAGGTCCTCACGGCCCATCGACATGGCCTTCTGGGCCTGCTCCGAAAGCTTGGCCTGCTGCTGCTCGAGCTGACCCATCTGCAGTTCGAGGCGCTTGCGGCTCGTGGCGACGTCGGCGACGCTGCGACGGACCTTCTGCAGCAGCTCGAGCTGCTTCTGGTACGAGTAGTCGAGCGTTTCGTTCGGGTTCTCCGCCTTGTCCAGCGCCTTGTTGGCCTTGGCGCCGAAAATCGTGGCGATGCGCTTGAAAATGCTCATGGTCGGGGGCGTCTCCTTCGGACAAGCCGATCTGGTGTCCCGGGCAACATTACTGGGGATTGCTGAATTTTTCCGGTCAGGAGTCCGCCGGCAGCGTGGCATCGAGGTCGAGTGTCCGGTCCCCGCGCACGACGGTGATGGTGACCGTCTCACCGACCGCGTGGGACCGGATGAGCGCCTGGAGCGACACGAGTGAGTTCACCGCGGTGCCGTTGACCGCGACGACGTGGTCGCCCTTCTCGATCCCGGCCTGCGCGGCCGCGGACCCGTCCTCGACCCCGGCGACGAGCGCGGAGGATCGCGAGATGCCGTCGATCTCGGTCCGCCCCTCGGAGATCGTCACGCCGAGGAAGGGGTGCGTGGCGGTGCCGTTCTCGATGAGCTGGTCGGCGATGTTCGTGGCCTGGGCGATCGGGATCGCGAACCCGATGCCGATCGATCCGCCCTGGCCGCCCGAGGACTGGTCCTGGAGCGTGGCGGCGGAGGAGTTCACGCCGATGACCTCACCGGCGGCGTTCACGAGCGGCCCGCCCGAGTTACCGGGATTGATCGCGGCATCGGTCTGGATGGCACTCGTGATGGTGAGCGCGACCTCCTGTTCGGTCGCGTTCTCCCCGACGTTCGTCGTCGTCACCGGGCGGTTGAGGGCGGACACGATGCCGGTCGTCACGGTGTCCGCGAGTCCGAGCGGGTTGCCGAGGGCCATGACCGGGTCGCCCACCTCGAGGCCCGAGGAGTCCCCGGCCTGCAGCGCCGGAACACCCTCGGGGACCTGCGCGAGCCGGATCACCGCGATGTCCGTCTCCGGGTCCCGGCCGACGATCTCCGCGTTCACCGTCCCGCCGCCGGCGAGGACGACCTGGACGGCACCGCCGGCCGTGTCCGCCTCCGCGACGACGTGGTTGTTCGTGATGACGTAGCCGTTCTCCGCGTCGTAGACGAAGCCCGAACCCTGGCCGGCGAGCCGACCGCCGACCCCGACCTGGATCGCGACGACACTCGGCGAGGCGTTCCGGGCGACCTCGGTCCAGTCGAGCCCGTCGGCGGCGACGGTGTCGGGGGAGTCCTTCCCCGCCGGCGCCGGGTTCCCGAACGAGGTCGTCGGGCCGCTGTCGCTCATCACATAGGAGGCTCCGGCGCCGATCCCGCCGCCGAGCAGTGCCGCGACGAGCGCGATCGAGAGGACACCGCCCCACCCGGGGCCGCGCCGCCTCCTGTCCGCCGAGGCGCCGCCGGCGGGGCCGTTCGGCTCACCGGGGCCTCCGGTACCGAAACCACCGGTACCGCCGGTCCCGAAACCGCCGGGGCCCTCGGGAGCCGACGTACCGGAGGTGCCCGGTGCTCCCGGAGCATCGGGTGCTGCCGGGCCGGACTCCGCGCCGAACGCGCCGGGGTACTGCGGTGCAGGGCGACCGAACGCGTTCGTCCGTCCGAAGGCGTCCGGTCGTCCCTGTCCGGCGGATCCGGGGGAGGGCTGCCCCTCGGGGCGCGGCGCCTCGGAACCGGTGGGCGCCTCGGGGCGGGAGCCCGGGGCCTCGGGCCACCCCGGGCGCGGGGCGTGGTCGGGACGCTGGGGGAGATCGGGGGTGTTCATGCTTTCCTCTCCTGGGACGGAGCGTTCTCTCGCCGGGACGGAGCGTTCTCGCTCCGGAGTTCCGCGGAGGACGTCGGTGGGATCGGTAGGTCGACACGGAAGGTCGCGCCGCCGCCAGCGGTCGGGTGGACGGAGATCTCGCCCTGGTGGGACTCGACGATCGCCTTGACGATCGAGAGCCCGAGGCCGGATCCGCCGGTGTCCCGCGTGCGGGAGGCGTCGAGTCGGTAGAAGCGCTCGAAGATCCGCGTCACCATGTCCGGTGGGATGCCCTCACCGTGGTCGCGGACCTCGAAGCGGACACGTCCGTTCGGGAATCCGGCGAGGCGGTCGCTCACGCTCACACCGCCCGCGGCCGTGACATCGGGCCGGATGAGTGTCTGCTCACCGGTGAGTGCCGGGGCCACGGGCTCCACCGCGGGCGATTCGTCCGTCGCCGGGGCCTGGGGCTCGGCGTCCGCGGACGGTCCTGCCGGGCCCGGCGTCGGCCGTGTCGTCGCCTCCGCGCGTTCCTTCTCGGACATCTCCTTCTCCTTGTCGTTCCTGTCCTTGTCGGTCTTTCCGAAGTTGAAGATACGGACCGGACCGGTGACGAAGCTTCGGTCTCCCTTTGTCCTGCCTGTGTGAGCGGACCGGGCCTCGCCGTCGGAGTCCTCGGCGGTGGCCGGGACGGGGATTCCGAAGGTGCCGACCGCGAACTCGATCGCGGTGCCGTCCGGGGTGTGCCGCACCGCATTGCCGGCGAGATTGACGATGACCTGCCGCAGTTTCGACTCCGAGCCGAGGACCTGCGGGACGGGTCCGGCCTCGTCGCCGTCGAGCCCGACGAAGCTGATGTCGCGGTCGGGAGCCTGTGCCGCGGCGTCGGCGGCGGCATCCCGGACGATCGCCCCCATGTCGACGGGGCCGATCTCCGCCGCGCGTCGCTCGTCGAGCCGGGCGAGGACGACGAGGTCGTCGACGAGGACGCCGAGGCGCTTGGCCTCCGCCTCGATCCGACTCATCGCCTGGTCGAGGTGCTCGGGGTCCTTGATCGCCCCGTGCCGGTAGAGCTCCGCATAGCCGCGGATGGTGACGAGCGGGGTGCGCAGTTCGTGCGAGGCGTCGGAGATGAATTGGCGCATCCGCTTCTCCGAGCGCGTCTGCCCGTCGAAGGAGTCCTCGATGTGCCCGAGCATCGTGTTGAGGGACGAGGAGAGCCGCCCCAGTTCGGTGCCGCGGGGGTACGGGGTGACACGCTGGGAGAGATCACCACCGGCGATCCGCGAGGCCGTCTTCTCGATGTCCTTGAGCGGGCGGAACGTGTTCGTGATCGCGAAGTACCCGACGCCCGCGACGAGGGCGAGGGCGAGCATGCCGATGCCGAGCATCGTGTTCCGGGCGCGCTCGCTGATCGCGTCGATGTCCTCGTCGAAGGGCACCGCGATCGCGACGAGCAGCTGGGTGTCCTGCACCCGGAGGGCACGCACCCGCCACTGGGAGCCGGTGCCGTTGACCGTGAACGGGCGTCCCTGCATGAGGTTGACCGTCTGGTCGTCGATCGTCGGCAGGGCCGGAGTGTTGTCGGTCTCCGGCGACACCGGGTCGTACACCTTCTCCCCGGCCGCGGTGTAGAACTGCACGTAGTACGCGCCGGGGAGCAGGTCCCGCAGGGACTCCTCGCCCGTCGTCGACTCCTCGACCGTGCCGGAGTCGGAGGACACGAAGAGAACCTCCGCCGCCTCGATCGCGAGCGCCTCCGAGGCGTCGATGAGCCGTTCGTCGGTCCGTTCGATGAGGCTCGCCCGCAGATTCGTGAGCACCCATGCGCTCGTGCCGGTGAGCACGAGCAGCACGAGCGTCATCATGATGGTGAGGAGCTTGGTCGTGAGGGACCATTCCTCCCACACCACCGGGCGGGTGGAGCGGCCGGACCGGTGCGTGCCGCCGGCCTGTGGACTCACTTGGTTTCCGGGGTGCGCAGCATGTAACCGACGCCGCGCTTCGTCTGGATCATCGGCGTCCACGTGATGTCGGTCGGGTTGCCGGCCTCGTCGGTGGTCGGGGCCTGGTCGATCTTGCGGCGCAGGTACGAGATGTAGGACTCGACGATGCCGGTGTCACCGCCGAAGTCGTACTCCCACACGTGGTCGAGGATCTGGGCCTTCGACAGCACGCGGTTGGCGTTGAGCATGAGGTAGCGCAGGAGCTTGAACTCGGTGGGGGAGAGGTCGACGAGGATGCCGCCGCGGCGTACCTCGTGCGTGTCGTCGTCGAGTTCGAGGTCGCCGACCTCGATGATCGCGCTGTCCTCCTCCTCGGGGGAGTGGGTGCGTCGCAGCACCGCGCGGATCCGGGCGACGACCTCCTCGAGGCTGAAGGGCTTCGTCACGTAGTCGTCGCCGCCGACGGTGAGGCCGGTGATCTTGTCCGAGGTGTCGTCGCGGGCCGTGAGGAACACGACCGGGATGTGGCGGCCCGCCTGCCGGAGGCGACGGGTGACGGTGAAACCGTCCATGTCCGGGAGCATGACGTCGAGGACGAGGAGGTCGGGCTCGGCCTGCTCCGCGAGTCGGAGTGCCTCGGCGCCGTTGGCCGCGGAGAGCACGTCGAATCCGGCGAACCTCAGACTCGTGGAGAGGAGTTCGCGGATATTGGGTTCGTCGTCGACGACCAGCAGGGTGGCTTCGACGTCCTGGGGTTCGGTGTGTGCGCTCATGTCCTCATTCTCGGTTCTGAGTCTGGAAGTCGTCTGGACATCAGCTGGGTGAGAGTGTGCGGTTGATCACACAATCCGCCCTGCGCTGGAAGCCAGGTGTCCACTCCCTGAACGCCGGCTGTGCCCGCGTGATTCCCATCGCCTTTTCCGCACCGGACTTGACCACCCCGTGCGACAGGTCGTTCCATGTTCCTCGGCCACCTCGTTCGCGTGCGCCTCCCGCCCGTGCCGGCGACCCGCTTCCCGCGGTGTCGACCCGGGCTCCCACCACCGTTTCCCTCCCGCTCGCGGGCCCGTCGTCCCGTGAGGAGGACCGTGAACCGTACTGCTGTCTGGGGCCTGACCCTGTCGCTCGTCTCCGCCTTCCTGTTCGCTGCCGCAGCACCCTTCGCGAAGGCGATGTACACGACGGGATGGACACCCGGATCCGTCGTCCTCCTCCGGCTCCTCGGGTGTGCTCTCGTCCTCGCGGCGCCGGTGGCGCTCGCGGTCCGCCGGATGCCCCGGGAGTTCGTGCGCAATGCGGGGACCCTCGTGCTCTACGGCGTCATCGCGATGGCCGGGGTGCAGCTCTTCTACTTCATGTCCGTCGAACACCTCGCGGTGTCCCTCGCACTCCTCCTCGAGATGACGGCGCCGGTGATGATCGTGCTGTGGGTGTGGATGCGCACGGGCACCCGCCCCGATTCACGGACGTTCCTGGGAATCGCACTCGCGATGGGCGGGCTCGTCCTCGTGCTCGATCCGCGCGGGGCGCGGCTCGATCCGCTCTCCGTCGGGTTCGCGCTCGCCGCCGCCGTCTGCCTCAGCTTCTTCTTCCTCGCCTCCGCGAAGGGCGATCTGCGGATCCCGCCCGTCGCACTCACCGGCGTGGGGATGGGGGTCGGTGGGGCCACGGTCGGCCTGCTCCTCCTCGCCGGCGTCGTTCCGGCAGGGTTCTCCGCCGCGGTCGTCGACGTCGGGTTCATGACTCTGCCGTGGTGGGGGTCGATGAGCATCATCGTGCTCGTCACCGCCGGCGCATATGCCTTCGGCGTCATCGGGATCCGACTCATCGGCGCGACCGTGTCGAGTTTCGTCAACCTCGTCGAGGTGCCGTTCTCCGTCGTCGTCGCGTGGATCGTCCTCGCCGAGATGCCCGTGTACATGCAGATCCTCGGTGGTGTCCTCGTCCTCGCGGGCGTCGTCTTCATCAAGCTCGGGGAGAACCGGGCGGCCCGGCGGGACTTCGTGGACGCTGTGCTGGTCGAAGTATCTGCCGGGGCTGTGCCTGCCGGGGTCGATC
>NZ_BAAANO010000005.1:45120-52920 GCF_039529845.1 Brevibacterium samyangense
GCCGGTCGTGAGCGAGGTCGGGCTCGAACGCCCCGACCGGGAGCCGGAACCGTTCGCGCCCCGGCTCCCGGGCGACCGGGCCGAAGCGGCCTGAGCGACCCGCGCGGCCGGACCGCCCGCGCGTTCAGGCGTTCGTGATCGTGTAGCTGTACCCCTGCTCGGTGAGGAACCGACGGCGGTGCGCCGCGAACTGCTCGTCGACGGTGTCCGCGGCGACGACGGTGTAGAAGGTCGCCGGCTCCGCATGCTCCTTGGGGCGCAGGATGCGCCCGAGCCGCTGGGCCTCCTCCTGCCGGGATCCGAAGGAACCGGACACCTGGACGGCGACCGACGCCTCGGGCAGGTCGACGGAGAAGTTCGCGACCTTGGAGACGACGAGGACCCGGATCCGCTTCTCGCGGAAGTCCGCGAAGAGCCGTTCGCGTTCGCCGAGCGGCGTCTGACCGGTGAGCACCGGAGCGCCGAGCGCGGCCCCGAGCTCCTCGAGCTGGTCGAGGTACTGCCCGATGACGAGTACCTGGGCGTCCGGGTGGTCGGCGACGAGGGATTCGACGACGGGCACCTTCATGTCCGAGGTCGCCGCGAGCCGGTACCGGTCCTCGCCCTCGGCCTGGACGTACGCCACCCGGGAACTCGTGTCGAGGCGGACCCGGACCTCGTGACACGTCGCGGTCGCGATGTATCCGGCCTTCTCGATCTCCTTCCACGGCACCTCGAACTGCTTGGGGCCGATGAGGGAGAACACCTCGTCCTCCCGCCCGTCCTCGCGGACGAGCGTCGCGGTGAGACCGAGGCGGCGCCGGGCCTGGAGCGAGGCGGTGAGGCGGAACACGGGCGCCGGCAGCAGGTGCACCTCGTCGTAGATGACGAGGCCCCAGTCACGCGCGTCGAGGAGTTCGAGGTGGAGGTAGGAGTTCTTCCGCCGGGTGGTGAGTACCTGATATGTCGCGATCGTCACGGGACGGATCTCCTTGACCGCCCCCGAGTACTCGCCGATCTCGTCCTCCGAGAGGGAGGTCCGGCGCAGGAGCTCGGCCTTCCACTGCTTCGCGGACACCGAGTTCGTCACGAGGATGAGCGTCGTCGTCCCGACCTCCGCCATCGTCGCGGCACCGACGACGGTCTTCCCGGCGCCGCAGGGCAGGACGACGACCCCGGACTCTCCCTGCATGAAGGCGTCCACCGCGCGCTGCTGGTAGTCGCGCAGGTGCCACTTCGCCGGCGCGCCCCGGGAGTGCGTGTCGTCCGAGAGATCGATCGCATGGGCCTCGCCGTCGACGTAACCGGCGTGGTCCGCCACCGGATGACCGAGCTTGAGGAGGCGGTGCTTGAGCTCCCCGCGTTCGGAGGGGTGGACGACGACGGTACGGGCGTCCACCCGCGCTCCCACCATGCCGACGAGTTCGGGCTGTTCGAGCAACCGGGTGAGGAGATCGGGGTCCGCACTCTCGAGCACGAGGTCGTACAGCGGGGACTGCGAGAGGGTGAGTACCCCGAACCGGTCCATGATGTCGACGATGTCGAGGAGGAGTTCGTGGGGCACCGGGTACTTCGCGTACTCGAGCAGGGTGTCCACGACGGACTCCGCGTCGTGCCCGCTCGCCCGGGCGTTCCACAGGCCGAGCGGCGTGATGGTGTACGTGTGCACGTGTTCCGGAGTGCGCGCCAACTGGGCGAAGGGCGCGATGGCGATCGCCGCCTCGGCCGCGTCCGGATGCGCGGACTCGAGCAGGATCGTGCGATCGGACTGGACGATCAGGGGACCTCTCATGACACCTCCGGGGACCGAACGGCGGAGACGATGCGGGATATTCCCACCGTGACCTCCGTCTCCGTGCCGGTCCGGCCGGGGGTGAGCCGCCGCGCGCGGACCCGACCGGCCGACACGTGCGTCGGCAGGAGGTGCGCCCGGTGCCGGGTCCCGTCGGTCGCGACGAGGACGACGTCCACCGGATGCCGGTCCTCGGCGGCCTCCCGGAGGACGTCGAGGACACTCGCGGGCGCCTCGGCCGGTTCCTCGGTCCCCGAGGACCGCAGGGCCCGGATGAATGCGGGGAGACTGCGGTCGGCCACCCGGGTGCTGCGTCGGGACACCGGGGCGGGACGCTGCGGGACGGGGGCTCGCGGCACCGGACCGTTCGCCGCGTGGCGGAGCGTCGGTTGCCCGCTCGCCTCGAGCAGGTGCGCGAGCCGGTCCTGCGGTACATTCGCGACGGCCACCGTGGCGCTGACCCTCACGAGCCCGGCGGGAACGAGCGCGGGATTCGCGAGGAGGGCCTCGAGATCCGCGGGATCGTCGACGACGACGACCGCACGTGCCGGGGCGACCTGCACCCGGCGGAGGCGGGCGGCGGCCTCGTCGACGAGGAAGGTGAGGGGCTGGGGAACCCCGGTCGAGGAGATGCGGGAGACGAGCGCGAGGACCTCCTGGGCACTCATCCCGGTCCGCAGCGCCTCGGCGATCGAGTCGGTGGTGAACCGGTACACCGTGCCCTGACCGCGGGTGTCGACGACCGCGATCCGGGTGAGCTCGGAGTGGATCTGCGGGTCGAGGGGTCCGGTGGCGACCGCGGTGAGGTCGGACTGGACGAGCACCGTCGTCTGCAGAGCGGGCAGGAGGGAGTCGACGAAGGATGTGAGGTCCTCCGGAAGTGTCACCCGCTCGGCGTCCCAGGGCACGAGCGAGAGCGACCCCGCCATCGCCTCCCGCAGGCCCCCGACGACGCGCAGACCGATGTGGGTGAGCGCGTGGGCGTCGGGCGAGGCCAACGGTGTGCAGACGAGCCCGAAGGCCTCGGCCTCCCGGACGATCTGCTCGATCGAGGCGGGGGCCGCGGCCGCGAGCAGGGGGTGGTCCCAGCGCACGGCGTCGACGAGGACGGCATCGTGCACCGCCCGGCCCGGCAGGTCGTCCGCGAGTCCGGCGAGCGCCGCGAGGACCTCTGAGGTGAGGAACGCGAGCTGCGGTTTCGACGACGGGAACCCCGCATAGGCGTTGTGCCGGGTGGGGGAGACGAGGGTCGCGAGCGCGTGGAGGCGGTCGCCGCGGTCGGTGCGTCCGGCGAGCACATGCACGGTGTCGACCTCGCGCAGGAGCCAGGTGCGCAGCAGCTCGACGTAGGTCTCCGCGCGCCCGGCGGACCGCATCCGGTCGAACTCGGAGGTCGGTCCCCACTGCGGGTCCACGTCCGGTCCGCCCACCCCGAGGAGACCGGCGGCACCGGCGAGTTCGAGGAGGAACACGGTGTGCGCGGTGTCCGTGCCGAGGGTGCGGGCGAGCTGCTGGACGTCGCGTTTGCCGATCCCGCCGCTCACGAGCTGCGACACCGGTTCGGCGGCGAAGGTGTCCGGCACCGCGAGGACCTCGCCGACGAGTGCGCTCGCCGCGGCCGCCTCGGCGTTGCCCACGAGGGCGTCCGGGACGGTGAGAGGAGCGGGGTCGGCGGGACGTTCGGGAGGGAATTCGAGCCACGGGATCCCGGAGCGTCGGTCCGCGGCGGAGGTCGGCAGGAGGCCCACGGCCTCCGAGTGGATCCGGTACGCCGAGGCGCCCGTCGGGTCCTGCGCGTCCTCCGCGAAGGCCGGCCACAGCAGCCCGAGGGTGACGAGGCGGGTGAGGTCCGCGGTCGTCGCGCCGAGCACGCCCGCCGGGACGACGGGTTCGGTACGGGCCGCCACCGCCGCGCGATGGGCGATCTGCAACAGGCGGGTGTCGAGGGCCTCGAGGACGAGTGCGACCCCGGCCCGGGAGGCGGCTGCGGCGGCGACCGCGCGCAGCGAGGGCGCGTCCGTGCGCATGAGGTCCCGGCGGGTCTCGCACAGGGCGGTGAACCAGGGCTGCGGCGCGGACGCGAGCCAGGCGGAGAAGGTGAGGGGCTGCGGCATCCTCGCCAGTCTAGTCCGCACCGGTTCGGTATACTTCTGTGGTCGCCCGCGCAGTGCGGGCTCGGATCGGAACCGGGAGGTGAGCATGGAAGCAGACGCCGACAGGGAGTCGAAGGACGCCGCACGGACGGGGACCTCCCCGCGCACGTTCCTCCTCGCCGGAGCCGCCGTGCTCGGTGTCCTCGGGTTCCTCTCCCTCGTGATCGTGAGTATCCAGGGCGTCGCCGGAGTGCAGCCCTCGATCGCACTCACCTGGATCGGAATGATCGGGATCCCGCTCGCGTTCCTCGCGATGGCGGTCGAACTCGTCCGGTCGTTCCTCACCAGGCGCGCCACGCTCTAGCCGACCGGACCGGGTGTCCCGGACGCACCGTGGCCCGCGGCGGAGAACCCGCCGCGGCACCCGGCCCGGGGCCCGATGCCCGCGACGAGTTCCCCCGGCGCACCGCACCCGTAGCACCCTTTTCCCACCCTCGCAGGTCCGGCCCCCGCCGGACCGCGCCCTCCCCGCTCCGTGCAGCTCCTGCCCGGAGGAACAGAAAGGACGATCATGCCCACCGGACGCGTGAAGTGGTTCGACACCACGAAGGGTTTCGGCTTCGTCACCACGGACGAGGGGGAACAGGTGTTCCTCCACACGTCCGCACTGCCGACCGGCGCCGAGGTGCACCCCGGCACCCGGCTCGACTTCGACATCGTCGACGGTCGGAAGGGCAAGCAGGTTCTCAAGGCCCGGGTGCTCGAGGCGCCCGCCCGTCGCAGGCGCAAGGACCCCGAAAAGGTCGCCGTCATGATCGAGGACGTCATCCGTGTCCTCGACGACACCTCCAACGGTCTGCGCGCAGGCCGCTATCCTGATGAAGGTCATTCCCGCAAGATCGCAGAAGTCCTGCGTGCTGTGGCGGACGAACTGGAGGTCTGATGAACGAGCTGTTTACGAACTGGTCGGCTGCTGCCCGTGCGGTGGCTGCCGTACGCTCCGACGGGGCCGGTTCGACAGCTCGCGGGCGTGTGGAGGCCGGTGACGCGGAGGCCGCGGCGCCGGCCCGCCGGAGGAGCGCCTCGGCACGGTCGGCGAAGCCCGCCCAGGACGCCCTGCTGCTCGGGGCCGTCGCCGAGGCGCGGCAGGCGATCGCGGACGTCGCGGACCCGGCCCACATCGGGGAGCACCTCGGTGCGGTGATGGAGGGGCAGCGTCTGGCGACGCACTCCTTCGCGTGCACCGACCGGGCGTACCGCGGCTGGCACTGGGTCGCCGTGCTCGCACGGGCGCCGCGCTCGAAGAAGATCACCGTCTGCGAGACCGCGCTGCTGCCGGGCGACGACGCCCTCGTCGCCCCGGTGTGGGTGCCGTGGGAGGAACGCATCCGACCCGGCGATCTGGGGCCGCGCGATGTGCTCCCGCGGGTCGAGGACGACCCCGATCTCATGCCCGGATTCGAGCAGGTGCCCCTCGGCGAGAACCTCGACGTCGACCGGGTGCCGAACTTCGAACTCGGCCTGGGGCGCGCCCGGGTCCTGTCCCCGCAGGGCATCAGCGACGCCGCCTCCCGGTGGAGGAACTCCGAGGCGGGGCCCGAGGGCGAGTTCGCCCGCAAGGCCGAGGCCCAGTGCTCGACCTGCGGTTTCCTCATGCCGATGGCCGGCTCCCTGCGCACCGCCTTCGGGGTGTGCGCGAACGCCTGGTCGCCGTTCGACGGGCGGGTCGTCGCCCTCGACGCCGGCTGCGGAGCCCACTCGGAGACCGACGTGCCCCGCGAACCCCTGCGGAACGCGGACCCGGTGGTCGACGACTACCGGGGAGAACTCGAGGTCTCCGGAGCGAGCACGGGCACGAACTGACGTCCCCGGTGCACACGACGCGGGGGAGAACCGACGGAGGAGCGACGAGCACGACGTGACCACCCCATCCCCTCGACAACCCGGATCCCCGTCCGACGCCCGCACCCGATATTCCCACTCCGCGCTCCTCGGGGTGAGCCCCCGATGAGTTCCACCTTCCGCTCCCTCTCCGAACCCAATTACCGCAACTGGTTCTACGGAGCCATGGTGTCGAACACCGGGCAGTGGATGCAGCGCACCGCCCAGGACTGGATCGTCCTCACCCAGCTCACCGACAACGATGCGACGGCCCTCGGCATCACGATGGGCCTGCAGATGCTGCCGCAACTGCTGCTGTTCCCGTTCTCCGGGGCGCTCGCCGACCGCTTCGACAAGCGGAAGCAGCTCATGATCACGAAGGCGCTCATGGGCGCGACGGGAATCCTCCTCTTCGTGCTCCAGGTCTGCGGGGTCCTCGAACTGTGGCACGTGTACGCGACCGCCGCGTTCTTCGGCGTCGTCGCGACCTGGGACGCACCCAACCGGCAGGCGTTCGTCTCCGAACTCGTCGGTGAGAAGCTCCTGCCCAATGCCGTGGCGCTCAACTCCGCCTCCTTCAACTCCGCGCGGCTCGTCGGCCCTGCGGTCGCCGGTGTCCTCACCGTCGTGCTCGGCGCCGGGCCGGTGTTCCTCATCAGCGGCATCGGTTTCTTCGGCGTCATCGTCGCGATGCTCCTCATGGACACCGGCAGGCTCATCCGCGGCCCCCGCCGCAAGCAGGGAGTGCGCGGGCTCGTCGGCGGGTTCTCCTATCTGCGGACCCGACCCGACCTCCTCGTCGTGTTCTCGATCCTCTTCGTCATCGCGACGCTCGGCTTCAACTTCAACATCTACACCGCGACGATGGCCCGCATGGAGTTCGACCGGGACGCGAGCGGGTTCGGTCTCCTGTCCTCGGTGCTCGCGATCGGTTCGCTCTCGGGAGCCCTGCTGTCGGCGAAGCGGGCGGCGCCTCGGCTCCGGGGTGTGTTCATCGCGGCCGGCGGATTCGGTGCCGCGTGTTTCCTCGCCGCTGCGATGCCGAACTACTACGTGTTCGCGGCAGCACTCGTCCTCATCGGGTTCTCGAGCGTGTCGATGATGACGCAGGCGAACGCGTACATCCAGATGACGACCCCCGCCCACGTGCGCGGGCGTGTGATGTCGATCCACGCCGCGACGATCATGGGCGGTACGCCCCTCGGTGCCCCCTTCGCGGGTTGGGCGGTCGACGTGTGGGGTCCGCGGGCGGCGCTCGCGATCGGCGGGATTTCCGGGGTCATCGGTATCCTCATCGGGCTCACGTGGATGGTGTTCGGCAAGCACCTGCGGATCCGTCGGGTCTCCCGCCTGCGCCTGCACTTCGTGTACGACGGGCATCCCTGAACCCGATGGCTCCACCGTCCGGGGGTCTTCCAGCGGGGTCGGCCGCGGGCCGGCGGCGGAAAGCTCCGGGGCCGGTGGTGGGGGAAACCCCGCAGCCCGCGCACCCGACCGTGTGGGAGGATTCGTGTATGACCGCTGACATCATCGCCACAGTCCTCGCCGGGATCGCGATCCTCGTCGGATGTGTGGGCATCGTCGTGCCGATCCTGCCCGGGTCGATCCTCATCGGCCTCGCCGCGCTCGTGTGGGCGTTCTTCATCGGTGGGGCCACCGGTTGGGTGACCTTCGGCATCATCGCGGTCCTCGTCGCGATCGGGATGTCCGCCTCGTGGGTCCTCACCGGCAAGAAACTCAAGGAACGGGACATCCCGAACAGGTCGCTGCTCCTCGGTGGCCTGCTCGCGGTCGTCGGGTTCTTCGTCGTACCGGTCGTCGGCCTGCTGCTCGGGTTCGTCGGCGGCCTCTACCTCGCCGAGTACCTGCGCCTGCGGGAGGCGCGGACCGCGTGGGACTCGAGCTGGACCGCGATCAAGGCCGCCGGCGTCGGGATCGTCGTCGAGTTCTCCTGCGCCGCGCTCGCGACCGGCGCATTCGCCGTGGCCAACGGCATCCACTACCTCAACGTCTGAGCCGGAACGCCCGGTACGACGGCCCCCGACGCCGAGGACG
>NZ_BAAANO010000005.1:52936-66258 GCF_039529845.1 Brevibacterium samyangense
GCTTCTTCGTCGGGTGAGGCGTCAGGCGATCGCGCCGAGGACGTAGTCGAGGCACGCGAGGAGTGCCTTGACGTCGTCGGTGTCGACGGAGACGAACGTCGCGATGCGCAGCTGGTTGCGACCGAGCTTGCGGTAGGGCTCGACGTCGACGACGCCGTTCGCCCGGAGGATCTTCGCGACGGCGGCGGCGTCCACCTCGTCGGCGAAGTCGATCGTGCAGACGACGGAGGACCGGTCCGCGGGGTCGGTGACGTACGGGGTCGTCACCGGGTTCGCCTCGGCCCACGCGTAGACGAGGCCGGAGGAGGTGGCGGTGCGTTCCGCCGCCCAGGCGAGGCCGCCGTTGCCGTTGATCCACTCGATCTGCTCGGCGAGGAGCACGAGCGTGGCGACCGCGGGGGTGTTGTAGGTCTGGTTCTTGCGGGAGTTCTCGATCGCGGTGACGAGGTCGAGGGAGGCCGGGACGAAGCGGCCGGACGCCTTGATCTCCTCGGCCCGCGCGATGGCGCGGGGGGACATGATCGCGATCCACAGCCCGCCGTCGGAGCCCATGTTCTTCTGCGGCGCGAAGTAGTAGACGTCGGTCTGCGTGATGTCGACGGGCAGGCCGCCGGCCGCCGAGGTCGCGTCGATGACGACGAGTGCATCCTCCGCGATCCCCTCGGGGCGGGCGATGACGGTCGCGACACCGGTCGAGGTCTCGTTGTGCGGCCAGGCATACACATCGGCACCCGCGACGGCGGTGGGAACACCGCCGCGGCCGGGGTCGACGTCGACGACGACGGAGTCCTCGAGGAACGGTGCGGTGGCCGTCGCCTTCGCGAACTTCGACCCGAACTCGCCGAACTGGGCGTGCACGGCCTTCGCACGGACGAGGCCGAAGGTTGCGGCGTCCCAGAATGCGGTGGAGCCACCGTTGCCGAGCACCACCTCGTACCCCTCGGGCAGGTCGAAGAGCTCGGTGAGGCCCGTGCGGATGCGTCCCACGACGTTCTTCACCGGTGCCTGGCGGTGCGAGGTGCCCATGACGGAACGCCCCGCAGCCGCGAGTGCCTCCATCTGGGCGGGCCTCACGCGCGCCGGGCCGGAACCGAATCGACCGTCCGCGGGCAGGAGCTCGGACGGGATCTTCACAGTGGTGTCTACAGCAGTCACGAGAGGGGATTCTACGCTTCGGCCGAGTGCGGCCGTCCGGTGCGTCCGAGGTGTGGGCCGGCGCGGCCCGCATCGCACCTCCGCTGCGGTCCTCCTGTCCTTCCCGCACGCCCCCCGCGACTATTCTGTGCGCATGGACAGCCCCCTCGATCCCCACAACCCCCTCGGCGACCTCCCCCGCACGCGCCGTGAGTACGGTGCCGGGCGCCTCGACGGCGTCGCCGACACCCCGTTCGCCCAGTTCTCCCGGTGGTACGCAGACGCCCGGGATGCCTCCGTCGACGAACCCAATGCGATGGTCCTCGCGACGGTCGACGAGGACGGGCCCGACGGGCGCCTCGTGCTGCTCAAGGGATTCGACCCCCTCGGTTTCGTCTTCTACACGAACTACGGATCGACGAAGGGTCGGCAGCTGGGAGCGACCCCGCGCGCGGCACTCACCTTTCCCTGGCACGGCATGCAGCGGCAGGTGCGGGTGCGGGGCAGCGTGGAGCCCGTGAGCGCCGAACTCTCCGACGCCTACTTCCTCTCCCGCGACGAGGACTCCCGCCTGGGTGCGTGGGCGAGTGCGCAGTCGCAGCCCATCGACTCCCGCGCGTCGCTCGAGGCCGCGGTCGAACGGGTCCGCCAGGGGGAGTCGGGTTCCGCGGACCGGCGGCCGCCGCACTGGGGTGGATACCGGGTGCGTCCCTCCGCGATCGAGTTCTGGCAGGGTGGCCGCGCGCGGATCCACGACCGTTTCCTGTACCGCACGCCGGACGGGTCCCCGCGATCGCTCGACGACGCGGACGCCTGGACCGTGACCCGCCTCCAACCCTGAGCGCGCATTTCCTCGGTCCCGTCCGGGAGGCGGAGCTCACCGCACCGGGCCCCCGTGGGCGTGCGTAAAATGGAGGCCTACGTGAGAAGGAGTGGATTCGGCGCGTGAACGACCTCATCGATACGACCGAGATGTATCTCAAGGCCATCGTCGAGCTCGAGGAGCAGGGGATCGTGCCCCTGCGGGCTCGTATCGCCGAACGTCTCGACCACTCGGGTCCCACGGTCTCGCAGACCGTCGCCCGGATGGAGCGCGACGGTCTCCTCGTCGTCGATGCGGACCGACATCTCGAACTCACCCCCGCCGGGCGCGCTGTGGCCACGGGTGTCATGCGCAAGCACCGCCTCGCCGAACGACTGCTCAGTGACGTCATCGGGCTCGACTGGGAGCTCGTCCACGACGAGGCCTGCCGGTGGGAGCACGTGATGAGCGAGCAGGTGGAGAAGCGTCTCGTGACGATGCTGCCCGAGTTCGCCCGCAGTCCCTACGGGAACCCGGTGCCGGGGCTCGAGGACCTCGGTGTGGAGGCGGCACCGGAGACCGCGGTCGTGTCGCTGAGCACGGTGGCGGCGACGTCGGTCGGGTCGACGGTGACGATCGCGTGGTTCGCCGAACCCCTCCAGGTCGACACCTATCTCCTCGCCCAGTTCCGGGAGACCGGCGTGATGCCCGGGACGGAGGTCGAGGTCGTCCAGGTCGGTGAGTACATCACCCTGAGGGCGGGCGCCCACGACACGGTCCTCGATCTGCCGGTCGAAACCGCGTCCCACGTGTTCGTGCGGAGCTGATACCCGGGGCCGGCCCCGGCACGGAGCATCGGAACGTCCCGTTCGGCGTGTTCCGACACGTTCGTAACGAATCACATTTCGCCGTTATATACGGTCTGAACAGGGGCGATGTATGAGATCGCGAAGGTTTCTTCATTTTCTCGTGATCGTAATGTGACATACCGGGGTGCATCGGTTACGGTTTAACGGTCGCCTCCGGACCGGAGGTGATTCCCCACCGGTTACCTGGTGTCGCCGCCGGTCGGGGAGTACAGGACCCGAGGCGGCAACGGGGGACCCACCTTCGTTCCGGACGATCGGCAGCACGCCGGCCGCACGGAACTCGGGGCCAAGTCCACCAGGACCGGGCAACTCCGGCCCGAGCCCGACAGCTCACCCCGGCGGTATGTGGAGGAATCACCAGTGGCACAGAAGAAGCACGGTCGTCGCGCCGCGGACACCCGCGTCAAGACCCCGCTCACCGAACTCACCGAGGCACTCGGAGCCAACTCCGGTGCCGTCGGCCGCCGCGCCGCCGTCGTGGCCGCAGCGGGTGGACTCGTCCTCACTGCCGGCATCCCGGCCGTGGGCCAGTCCGACAAGACCGAGGACCAGGGCGTCGTCACCGCCGAGGCGCAGGCCCCCGACACCGTCGAGTACGCGGCCCAGTCCGCGACGACGATCGTCGCCGCCGACGAGTCGGCCGACAAGCTCGCCGCCGTCGCCGCGACCTCGGTCGCCAAGGCCACTGCAGCTCCGGAGCCCGAGCCGGAGCCCGAGGCGACCACCACCTCGGACCGTTCCGATCGCGGAACCGGCACTTCCCGCTCCAACGAGCGCAGTGAGGGCTCGGGTTCGAGCTCCTCTTCCTCCGAGGACTCCTCCGGCAGCTCCGAGGACTCCTCCGGCAGCTCCGAGGCCGAGGTCTCCGTGCCGGACGGCTCGACCGCCGACAAGGTCATCTCCATCGCTTCGCAGTACGTGGGTGTCCCCTACGTCCTCGGTGGCACCTCGCCCAGCGGCTGGGACTGCTCCGGCTACCTCCAGTACGTCTACGGCAAGGCCGGCGTGAGCCTGCCCCGTACCTCGGGCGCACAGAAGGCTGCCGGCACCGTCGTCTCCGCCTCGGAGGCCCGCCCCGGTGACCTCGTGTGGCGCCCCGGACACATCGGCATCTACGCCGGTGACGGCATGATGTACGACGCGGGCTCCCCGCGTTCCGACACCTCCTACCGCAGCCACTCGTGGATGGGCTCGGTCACGTACATCCGCGTTCTCTGATCCACTTCGGCACGCTGCCGCACACCGGCGGCGCCCGCACACACCCGCTCCGCGCGTCAGGTCCTGGCCGCGCGAGCGGGTGTCGTGCATTCATCGGCGTCCGTCGGTTGTCGGCGGGCAGGTGAACTCCCGTCGAATTCCTCGGCTCACCGCGTGTTCGGATGCCGGAGAGAGACCGTGTCGGACGTGACCTGCGCTACCCTGGTCGCAGTATGAACACCTTCCCGGAGGAGCCGACCCGGGAGTTCCCCTGTGGGGAATTCCGCGGCACGGCCATACGCACCCCCTTCACCGAGCCGTTCGGTCGGCCCGGCGGAGCGGCACGTGCTCACGGCACCCCGGTCGCGGCTGACCGGATACCTCCCTTCATCTCCCATCGAGGCGTTGCGCTTGTGCGCAGCGCCTTCGTGTTTTCCGCCCGGCTGCAGTCGGGCGACCGCTCACAGGACCGGGCACGGACTCGCCCGGAGCGAGGAGTACACACATGAAGACCCTGGTGCTCAATGCGGGATACGAACCGATGTCGGTCGTGTCGTTCCGGCGCGCCGTCGTGCTCGTTCTCAGCGGTAAGGCGACGGTCCTCGCCGCCGAGGACGACGCACTCGTGCGCAGCGCGAACCTCGCGATGGAACAACCCTCGGTCATCCTCCTCACCCGATACGTGAAGCCACCGCGTGGCCGGTCCGTGTCGCTGTCCCGGCGCGGTGTCCTCCGGCGTGACCGCAATCGGTGCGCGTACTGCGGTGGCCATGCCACGACGGTCGATCACGTCCTCCCGCGTTCCCGCGGTGGGATCAACACCTGGGAGAACCTCGTGGCGTGCTGCCGGGAGTGCAACAACCGCAAGAGCAACCGCACGCCCGAGGAGATGGGCTGGCGCCTGCGGATCACGCCGCGGGAGCCGCGGACGGGGAGCTTCTGGTTGCGCGACATGGATGCTCCGATCGATACCTGGCGGCCGTTCCTCGAGTACGCCTCGGCGGCCTGAACTGCGGAACAGAGGAATGTTCTCCCTGCTCAGGGTGTTCCCATCGTGAGACGCCGCACCGGCCGTGCGTGGGCGGATTTCCCCTCCGGGCGTCCGGGACGACTACAGTGACGTGTGATCCTCACAGGAGGACCGCACGCCCGGGCCCACGTCGTACGGGACCGGGAACCCGGCAGGAACGGACAAAGGAGTTGCCGTGGCGCAGAACGTGAAAGTCGCAGATCCCCAGGCCATCGTCGTCGGCATCGACGGCTCGAAGGCGAGCCGCAATGCACTGCGCTTCGCGATCGGCGAGGCGAAGGCCCTGGGCCGGAGTATCCGGCTCGTCGGCGCCTACACGATCCCGAGTGTCGCCGCGGCGACGATCGACGTCTCCTACGTGCCGATCGACGACACCTCGATCCGGGCGTCGGTGACCGCCACGCTCAAGGAGGCCGCCGCCGAGGTCAAGGCCTCCGGAGTCGGCGTCGAGGCCGTCATCGAGGTCGGTGACGCGGCCGGCGTGCTCGTCGAGGAGTCCTCGCAGGCCTCGCTCGCGGTCGTCGGATCCCGCGGCCGCGGTGGATTCGCCGGACGCCTGCTCGGCACCGTGTCGAGTGCGCTGCCGGCCCACGCCCACTGCCCGACGATCGTCGTGCCCGTCGGCTGGTCGCCGGAGGGTGAGCACACACCGAAGAACTCCTCGTCCCGACCGATCCGCGACGACCGCGGCACCGTGTTCGAACTCGACGAGGACGCGGAGACCGTCCCAGGCCTCGATTTCGCGGGCAAGGTCGTCGTCGGCGTCGACTCGCTCGGCAAGGAGTCGCCGGCACTCTGGGCGGCGGCCGACGTCGCCGAGCAGCGCGGGACCCCGCTGGAGATCGTCGCGGTTATCAGCACGACCGTCGTCGGACCCGAATGGCTCCCGAGCACCGGTGACATGGAACGCCTCGTCGAGGAGGGTGCCGGCAAGCTCGAGCTCGCCCGCCTCGCAGTGGCGGAGAAGCACCCCGATCTCGACGTCCACTGGACGCTCTTCGACGGCCAGCCCGCCGAGGTGCTCGTCCGCGCCTCGGACACCGCCGACGTCCTCGTGATCGGCACCCGCGGTCGTGGCGGTTTCGCCGGTCTGCTCCTCGGTTCGACCTCGCAGTCGGTGCTGCCGTACTCGGCGTGCCCGACGATGGTCGTCCGCACGAAGAAGGACCACCACTCCTGAACGCGCGCACTCCCGGACGGGGCGCCTCGGACCACCGCACACGCGGTGTCCCGAGGCGCCCCTCGCCGTCGGGGGACCGGCGCCCGACGAAGGAGGAACTCCGGGCCTACGCGACGGACGATCCGGACGTCCTCGACGACATCCTCCCGGCGGACCCCGTCGACCCGACGCAGCCGGCCCGTGGGACGATGCGCCTCCTCGTCGTCGGGATCAACCCGGGGCTCTGGACCGCGGCGGTGAACGCGCCGTTCGCCCGACCGGGGAACCGGTTCTGGCCCTCACTCCATCGCGCGGGGCTCACGGATCACCCGGTCGACGCCTCGCGGGGGCTCTCCGCGGAGGACGAGGCCCAGTTGCTCGACCGGGGGATCGGTCTCACGAACCTCGTCGGGCGGGCGACGGTGCGGGCCGACGAACTCACGCGCCAGGAGCTCCGGGCAGCGGGGGAGCGACTCACGGAACGGGTGGCCCGGCTGCGGCCACGGGTCGTCGCGATCGCCGGGATCACGGCCTTCCGGACGGCTTTCGCCCGGCCGAGGGCGGTTCTCGGGCCCCAGGACACCTCGGACATCCCCGGGTGGCCCGGCGACGTGGCGCTCTGGGTCGTGCCCCAGCCGAGCGGACTCAACGCCCACGAGACGATCGACACGCTCGCCGACACGTGGCGGGCGGTGTGGGATGCGGCGCACGCGCCTGCGGACGGTTCCGAGGACGACGCCCGGTGACGACCGCACCGTGAATGACAGGACCCCCGGCCGCGAACGGCCGGGGGTCTTGCGTTTCGATCTCAACCACGATGATCGAGCGCCCTCGATTGGATTCGAACCAACGACACCCGCTTTAGGAGAGCGGTGCTCTATCCCCTGAGCTACGAGGGCCTGCGTGGGCACGAGCTTTCGCGGTGCGCACAGCGGCGTCCAGTCTACCAGTGGGGGACAGCAGCGCCATTTGCCCGTCCTCTCGGTGCGCCCCCGCGGAAGTCACGGGCGATTTGGATAGGCTCGGCGTGTGTCCACTCCAGATTCTGCTGCTCAGAAGCCCGCCGGGGATCTCGGCGAGACGGTGACCCGGTCCGCGGTCGCCGAGTCCTTCGCTGCCTGGAAGGAACAGGCCGCCCGGATCGGTGGCCGCGACACCATGCTCCACTTCCGGGATTCGCGCGACGGGTCGATCGACTTCACCGGCGCCCATCCCTCCGGTCTCGCCCAGCTCCTCGCGGGCCGCCCCACCCGCCTGTCGAGCCTGCTGCGTGACCCCGAGGTCCTCTCGGACGCCCGCCGCCGAGCCCGGTCCATCCGCCAGAAGGCCGAGCGCCTCGCGAGCGAACGCGGGATCCAGGCGGCACACCTCGCGATCGGATTCGCCTCGTGGACCCGGGACGAAGGTGCCGCGCGCACCGAGTTCAACGCCCCGGTCATCCTCCGGCACGTGCAACTCGTGCCCCGTGGCTCCTCCGTCGAGGACTTCGAGGTCGTCCTCGACGACGACATCTCGATCAACCCGGCGCTCGTGCGCTACCTCCGTGCCGAACACGGCATCGAGATCGACGTCGCCGAATGGATCGCGGCGACCGGCGGGGCCCAGACCTTCGACCCCGCACCCGTCTACGAGCGCCTCCGCGCCGTCACCAAGGGCGTCGCCGGGGTCCTCGTGAATCAACGCCTGTTCGTGAGCACCTTCGCGAACATCGTCGAACCCTTCACCGGGGACGAGCTCCCGGCCGTGCACCCGGTCCTCCGCGCCCTTGCGGGTGAGCGCGCGGCCCGCGTGGGCTTCGGCGGTCCGGCCGCCGACGACGCCGCGGCCGAACACGACCACCAGCCGACGGTCCGGATCTCCGGGGAGACCTCGACGTCCACGCCCGCCGTCGAGGCGCCCACGGGTTCCGACGCCCGGTCCGGTGGTGCGACCTCGGGCGCCCGGGACACCACCGCCGGAGCAGATGTCCCCACCACCGCCGGTTCCGCGGACGGAGACTCCGCCTCCTCGACCGCGAAGGCGGACGGGTCGACGGCGAAAGCACATGCGAAGTCCGCCGGAGAGGGGACCGCGTCGAAGGGTTCCACCGGGACCGGCGACGGCAGCGCACCGGAGAACCCCAAGGAGGGCGCCGCCGCGCGCGCCGGCCGGGCCGAGTCCGCGAAGGCGCGGACCGAGCCGCTCGATGCCGTGACGAGCGAGAGTGCCGAGGAGGCGGACGCCTCGGCGACGTCGGACGCTGCGAAGGCCGACGGCGCGAAGTTCGACGGTGCGAAGCCCGACGCTCCGAAGACCGACGGCGCGGGGACGACCCCGGAGAAACCCGCTCCTGCGGGGGAGACGACGAAGGAGTCCGCGCAGGAGGCCGCCGGGGGCACCGACGCGCCGCGGGGTGCGGCATCGCCGAGGGGCGCCTCGGACGGGGAGGAGCCTGCGCCCGTGCCGGTGCGGGAGAAGCCCGCCCCGCTGCCGGACCGGAAGCCGCAGGAGGAGTTCCTCGCGATCGACGTCGACGGTGACCAGCAGGCCGTCGTCGACGCCGCGATGGCCGGTCGCTCGATCGTCGTCGACACACCTCCCGGAACCGGAGCCACCCAGGTCGCCGTTGCGATCGCGACCTCGCTCGCCCACATGGGCCGCAGTGTGCTGTTCCTCGCCCAGAACTCCGACGCCCTCGACGACTTCGCCTCCCGCATGCGCTCCGCCGGCCTGCCGGACTTCGTCGTCGACGGGCGGATGGGCAACACGGACGTGCACCGTCGACTCATCTCCCTCATCACGGACGCGGAACGGGCGGAGAAGCCCGATCTCACCGAGCTCCTCACCCGTCTGTCCGAACAGCGTGAGACTCTGCAGAAGCACACCGAGAGTCTCCACCGGGTCCGGGAGCCCTGGGGTGTGTCCGTGCACTCGACGATGGAGCACCTCGCGGCGCTCACCGCGGACCATGCGGGACCGTCGACACCGGTGCGGTTCGGCGCCTCGATCATCGAGGCGGACAAGCAGACCCGCTCGCGGCTGCGCGAGCGTCTGCTGAAGTACTCCGAGCTCGGCGCGTTCACCCTCGACGTCGCGGACTCGGTGTGGTTCGGTGCCCGCCTCACGTCCACCGAGGAGGCGGATCGGACGCGGAAGGCCGCGGCCCGGGCCGCGAAGCGGCTTCCGGGACTCGTGGAGCTCGCTGAACCGGTGTTCGCCCACGCGGATCTCACGCCCGAACGTACCGTGCGGGCCTGGGGCGAGGCCCTCGGCCTCCTCCTCGGCGTCCGGAAGACGCTCGACTCCTTCTCCCCGGACGTGTTCGCGCACGGCCTCACCGATCTCATCAACGCGACCGGTGACGCCGAGTACCGGCGTTCGCGGGGCGTCGAGATGGGCTTGCTCGAGCGCAGGCGTCTGCGCAAGGCCGCGAAGGAGTTCCTGCGTCCGGGCGTCTCCGTGCCGGATCTCCACACCGCGCTCATCGCCGCGAAGGAGCAGCGGGCGGCCCTCGAGAAACTCGCGGGCGGTCGGACCCGTCCGACCGTGCCGCGCGGTCTCCTCGAGGCGAACGAGGCACATGCGGAGATCAGCGGTGATCTCGAGGCGCTCCGGCCCTACCTCGAGACGACCCCCGACGGGGGCGACCTCGCGGGCATGCTCGTCGAGGAGCTCCAGGCCCGCCTCGAGGCGCTCGGCGAGGACACCGCGAGCCTCGCCGCGCTCCCGGCGCGCACGGAACTCGACGACGAGCTCCGGGAGGCCGGCCTCGGCGATCTCATCGACGACCTGCGCGAACGACGCGTCTCCCACGCGCTCGTCGGGCAGGAGTTCGACCTCGCCTACTGGGCGTCCGTGCTCCAGAGCCTCGCCGTCGCCGACCCCCAGGTGGGCGGCCACGACGGCGTCGCGCTGCACCGCGTCGCCGCGGACTACCGGATCTGCGACAAGAAGTACGTTGCGGCCGGTGCCGATCGTCTGCGGTGGAGCCACGCGAAGAAGTGGAAGGCCGCGATCGGCGACCACGCGGCGGAGTCGAAGAAGGCCCGCGACCACCTGCGGTCGGCGCGCCTCGATGTCCGTGCCTTCAGCGAGGACGCCCCGCACGTGCTCACCTCGATCGCCCCGATCTGGATGATGAGCCCGTTCCAGGTGCCCGAACTGTTCGCCCAGACACCCCTGTTCGACACGGTCGTCATCGCGGATGCGGGACGGATGACCGTGCCCGAGGTGTTGCCCGCGGTCGCCCGCTCGAAGCAGGTCATCGCCCTCGGCGACGACCGCCTGCTCGGACCGCGCGACTTCAGCGTGTCCGTCGACCGTCGCACGAAGACGGAGGAACCGACCGGGCCGAGTGTGTTCTCCGCACTCGCGGAGTTCCTTCCCACCCACCGTCTCCACATGAACTACCGGGTGTCGCCCCCGGGACTCGTCGACCTCACGAACTCCCTGTTCTACGACGGAGCGATCTCGAGCCTGCCGACGTCCCTCACGAACGAGGGGTCGGGCCTCGAGTTCTCCTACGTCGCTGATGCGCTCGGATCCCCGGACACCGCCACCGGGCAGGTCGAGAGCCTCGACGTCGAGGTCGAACGGGTCGTCGACCTCGTCATCCGCCACGCCCGCACCCGGTCCCGGCAGAGCCTCGCGGTGGTCACGCTCACTCCGTGGCACGCCCAGCGCGTGGCCGCGGCGATCGCGGCCGCCATCCGGCAGTACCCGTACGTCGCGTCGTTCTTCACGGATTCGACGAAGGAACCGTTCGTCGTCACGGACTGCGAACGCATCCACGGGATGGCCCGCGACGCCGTGATCTTCTCGCTCGGGTACGGGCGGACCCTCCAGGGACGGGTGCTCTACGACTTCGGTGCGCTGTCGAAGCCCGGCGGGGAGCGGCTGCTCGCGGCCGCCGTCACCCGGGCCCGGCGGAAGCTCACGATCGTCTCCTGCTTCGCCCCCGACGACTTCGACGAGCGTCGCCTCCAGCACGGCGCGAAACTGTTGCCGTCGCTGCTCCAGGCGATGGCGGCCGGTGGGCGGGCACGTCCCGCCTCGACGACCGACGAACGCGATCCGCTCGTCATCGACATCGCCCAGCGCCTGTGGCGGATGGGTGTCGCGAGCCAGGAGGACTACGCGGGCATCGACCTCGCGGTCGCCGTGTCGCCCGAGGGGGACCAGGGGATGGCCCTCGCGGTCGAGTCCGACGGGCCCGACTACGCGCGCGTGCCGAGCCTGCGTGAGCGCGAGCGGCTGCGCCCGGAGATCCTGGCCCGCCGCGGCTGGCGTTGTCTGCGCCTGTGGTCGACGGACGCCTTCGTCGATCCGCAGGCCCAGGCAGAACGGATCTTCGAGGTGTGGAAGGAGACCGTCGAGGATCTCTCGCCGCAGGCCGTCCTCAACGCGGCACGGGCCGCGGCGGTCGTCGTCGGACGGCAGGGTACCCGGCCGAAGGTGACGCCGGGCCTGCCGCTGCACAAGTACGCGCAGGAGGACATCGACGCGACCGTCGATTGGATCCAGTCCGACGGGATCGGCCGCTCCGATGCGGAGATCAAGGCCCACCTGCGCGCCGCCCTCGCCCAGAAGGGGACGACCGATCGGGTCGAACGCGGACTCGACGCCGCGGTCGCGCGGTACCGCGAACGCTTCCAGGAGGCGAAGCGCACCGCGGCGGAGGTCCGCACGCTCCCGACCCCGGACCGGTCGGAGGGTGATGTCTTCCTGCCGCACTCCGGGACCGTCGAACAGGGCGATGTCATGCCGCTCTTCGACACCGGAAAGCTCCGCGAACAGGATCTTCTCGACGCCGGCCTGCGCGGCGAGCCCTCGGACGGACCGTTGCTCGAACGCCTCCGTGGGGAGACGGACGGCGGCGGCGCGGCACCGGCGGAGGATGCCACTGCGGAGGAAGGCATGCCGGAGAGGAAGGCATCCGCCGGGAACGGTCCGAGTACGAAGGGACCCGGTGCCAAGGGACCCGGTGCAAAGGGCGCGACCGGGAAGAACGGCGCGACCGGGAAGAACGGCGCCACCGGGAAGAACGGTGCGGCCGCCGGCGGTGCGCAGGGAGAACGTCAGCAGACGAACGGGCGGGGTGCGCAGAAGGGCACCGCCCCGAAGCCCGCGAGCGCGGGAGGCCGTGCCCCGGCACCCGACGCGGGCCCGGCGAGAACGTCGGCGGACACCGAAGGGACGGCACCGGCGGACACCGGTGCGGCGAAGAAGGACGGGGAGAACCCCGGGTCGTGACCGGCGAACGGAACGACGCCTCGGCGGCGGAACCCGATGAGGAGGCGGTGGCGCGCCGGAAGGCGGCCGCCCGGGCCGCCGTCGAGGTCTATCGGAGGACACTCCGGAACGAATCCGCGTCGGAACGGGCCGGATCCGGCGCGCCGTCGGGGGACGAGCGGTACCTCGCGGACCGTCCGCCGCACTGGGCACCGCCGTCCTGGACGGTGAACGCCCGGCGGCGGCAGGGGCGCCCGGACGGTGAGGACACGCCGGACACCGGCGCCGAAAGCCACAAGGACGCCTGAGACACTGCTACTATCCTGAGAGTCGGCCACCGACATTACGACAATCGTGTCTCGAGGCGCAGGCCACTGGAGTCGGTGGGAGTTCCGCTGCCTCGACCTCCGAAAGGGCTCCCATGTTCAAAGGGTTCAAGGACTTCCTCCTCCGCGGAAACGTCATCGAACTGGCGACTGCCGTCATCGTCGGTGCCGCGTTCACCGCCGTCGTCACCGCGATCTCGGACAATGTGATCAATCCGGTCATCGCCTCCATCGGCTCGCCCGACACCTCGGCCCTCACCTGGACCATCCGTCCGGCACTCGCCGAGACCACGACGATCGACCTCGGCGCCGTCATCACGGCCGCCATCAACTTCCTCATCGTCGCGGGCGTCGTCTACTTCGTCTTCATCGCGCCGATGAACAAGCTCGCCTCGCTGCGCAAGGTCGATGAGCCCGAGGAGGTCGAGGCGCCGACCACCGACGAGATCCTCGGCGAGATCCGGGACATCCTCAAGACCCAGCAGACCGGTCGCGGCACGGACGGCAGCACGGGTCTCTGACACGCGTCGCGGCACCGGACCGTTCAGTCCGGTCCACCTCGACACACCGCCGGCGGCGGGCATTCCGATGCCCG
>NZ_BAAANO010000005.1:66312-90536 GCF_039529845.1 Brevibacterium samyangense
ACTTCGGCACGATCCAGCCGCCTGAAATCGTGCCAAAGTGCGCAGCCGATAGTGGTACGCCGTCAGGGGCGGCCCGGCCGGCAGGTCTTCGCATTCCTCGTCCCCGCACGAGGAGGGCCCTGGATCGAGCGTTTCGACAGGGCTGTTCACCACCGTCGTGCCCCCCGGGGCACAGGGGAGGAGGCCGACCCGGTACACGAAATTCGGGCTATTACCACGCGCAGGGTCCCTGGACGGGCTGGACCAGAGCCCCGTGGAATGGAGGGCGAAGAGGGGTCCCCCGGCTAGCCTTGAAATAACAGGCCGACTTGAATGCCAGGGCGTAGCCCCTCTTCCTCATTCACCTGAGGGCGATGCTGACCAACCGGCCTCGTGTCATGACCCACATACGGCGAACCCGTCGATCGTTCCTCAGGTTGTACGACTCGAGCTGAGCGCGAAGCTGGGGCATCAGCGCATGGTCCTGGAGATCGATGATGAAGTTCGCCTTGACGACCTGACGGCGTTCTGCCTTTTCCACGGTTTCGTTGATGCGTTTCTGTATCGACGTGTACTTCGTCGCCCTGCACGTCTTGAGTTCGATCGCCTGGTTCGCATGGTTCTTCCACCGGAAGTCATTGGTGGGCATGCGACTGACGACGTCGCGCGGAATGTACTCGACGACATTGCCGAGGGCCGTGAAGCGCTCATAGAAAAAGATCTCGTGCGCCTCGAACCGATCACCGTGGAGATCGTAGGGAGGGCCGATTGACGTTCGTTCCAATACGCGTCGAATTCCGCGGATTCGTGGGAGCGATTCCTCGTCGGTCATGGGCGGAACTCCGGCGGCCCGGTCCAGACGGTCTCGTGATGGTTCGGAACGACGTCCACTCGTGGCGGCGGCTCACATCGGCAGGAGGGCGAAACTCAAGCCGGCCTCGGCGTGCTGAGCGAGGACCGCGGCGTCCTCCGGGGTGACGGTGACGACGAGAACGCTGCCCGCTCCCGTGTCGATCGCTCCGCCGCCGAGCTCGCTCACCGACGTGACGACGACGTCCTCGACGAGAGCGTTCCGCGTACCGGCCGGTCCGGGAACGCTCCCTTCCTCCTCCGCGGACTCCGGTGGCGCTGCTGCGCCCGGATCCGTGTATGTGCTGCGGGAGAAGATGCGGACGTGATGTCCGGGCCGGACGACGTGGGCGAACGCCGGGTCCGTCACCGTGAGCGGCATGAGGACCATCCCCGCGGGAACGTTGTCCGGCGTGTGCTCGACGAAGGCGGTGCGGGTCAGCGGTGTACGTGCGCCGAGCGCACTCGCCGTGGTCGATCCGAGAACGTCCTCCACCTCGGTGAACGCGGCGTCCGGTACCGAATCCGCGGCGAACACCGTGATCGCGACATCGGCGGTGGTGAGGGGCGTGCCCGCCGGGATCTCCCGGGTGGTGACGACGGTCGGGACGCCCTCGGGTTCGGGGGCGAAGGTCCACACGAGGAGCATCGTCGCGCCGGCTGCGGCCACGGCGGCCAGGACCCGTCGGAGCGTGCGACGGGCTGCCGGTCTCCGTGATGCGGAACGGTCGGCCGGGCCCGGCCGGGAGGCGCCGGGGCGGAACACGGAGTCGAGAACGGAGCGGAAGGGTGCGAGGAGCGGATCGAGAAGGGACATGTCCCCAGCGTCGACGAGGCGTGACTGCTCCGGCGCTCACGGGAGGTGGATGTGGACAACGCCTCCGCGTCCGTCCACATGTGACCTCAGGTCGCCCACCCGGTGAACCAGGGATCCGGAGCTGTGCCCGGCGCCGCGATCCACCGTCCCGACACAGAGAAACGCACGCCCCACGCGTGGTGGGACGTGCGTCCGTGCGCCGCAGGAGCGGCCGAGGGAGAACCGAGGTCAGTCCGCGGCAGGAGCGGAGGACGTGCGGGAGTCGGTCTTGTAGAAACCCGATCCCTTGAACGTCACTCCGACGTTCCCGAAGACCTTCTTCAGCTCACCGTGGCACTCCGGGCACTCCGTGAGGGATGCCTCGCTGAACGACTGCTTGGCGTCGAACACGTGGCCACAGCTCTTGCACGAATAGGTGTACGTCGGCACAGATCGATCCTTTCCGGGAAAAGTCCTGCAAGGATTCTAGTTCACGCCTCGAGTGCTCCGACCTCCGTGACCACGCGGTCGACGACGAGATCCCAGGGTGCGATCGGCACCGCTTCCGTGACCTCCCCCCGGAAGCACACACCCACCGTCGGGATCCGGCCACGCAGCGGCACGGAGCCGGACGGGCCGAAGGCCCGGTCGTAGAAACCACCGCCGTTCCCGAGGCGCCCGCCGCCGGGCGAGAACGCGAGCCCGGGCACGAGCACGAGGGTGCGCGGCGCCTCGGCCGTGGTGAGGACCTCGAGGGGGAGACGGGGCCCCGAGGGCTCCCGGATGCCGAAGGCACCGATGCGCGGCAGCGCGGCCATCGGCCCGGTGAGAGGGGAGAGCGCAAGGGCTCCCGGCCCCAGAACGACGGGGAGGAGTACCTCGGTTCCGCGGTCGAGAGCGGCGTCGAGCACGACGTCGAGGTCCGGTTCTCCCGGGAGCGCGGCGTAGCCGACGACCCGTTCGACCCCGGTGAGGAGCGGCGTGAGGCTGCGGGCGAAGGAGGCCGCGTCACGGGCGACCACGGCAGGATCCTCGCGGCGTGCGCGCCGCGCCGCGCGGATCCGTGAACGGAGGCCCTGTCGCGAGTCGGGTGCCGCGGGGTCGGCCGGCGCCCGGACGGGAACCGCTCCGTCGGGGTTCGGGGAGGCCACCTCGGGCTCCGAGCGGGCGTTCCACCCATCCGTCATACAGCGTTCACCTGCGCTCCTGGGGAGTCGTCGCGGCCTGGATCACAGCTCCACATTAGACTTGCGTCCATGTCACCGAAATCGAAACCCACCGTCACGAAGGCAGTCATCCCCGTCGCGGGGCTCGGCACGCGCTTCCTGCCGGCCACGAAGGCGATCCCGAAGGAGATGCTCCCGGTCGTCGACAAGCCCGCGATCCAGTACGTCGTCGAGGAGGCCGTGCACGCCGGTCTGGGCGACATCCTCATGGTCACCGGCCGCAACAAGCGCCCACTCGAGGACCACTTCGACAAGGTCGACGGTCTCGAGGCCGCACTCACCGCGAAGCGCGACTACAAGAAGCTCTCCGCGGTCCAGGCCGCCTCCGAGCTCGCCGACATCCACTACGTGCGGCAGGGCGATCCGCTCGGACTCGGCCACGCGGTCCTCAAGAGCTGGCAGCACGTGGGCGAGGAGCCCTTCGCCGTTCTGCTCGGCGACGACCTCATCGGCGAGAACGACCCGCTCCTGCCCCACATGATCGAGGTCCAGCAGAAGACCGGCGGTTGCGTCGTCGCTCTCATGGAGGTCCCCCACGAGGACGTCCACCTCTACGGATGCGCGGCGATCGAGGAGACCGAGGAGGACGGCGTCGTCCGGATCACCGGCCTCGTCGAGAAGCCCGCCACCGAGGACGCACCCTCGAACCTCGCGATCATCGGCCGGTACGTGCTCGCCCCGGAGATCTTCCCGGTGCTCGCGAACACCAAACCCGGCCGCGGCAACGAGATCCAGCTCACCGATGCGCTCCAGACCCTCGCGGCGGACGAGCTCGGCAACGGGGTGTACGGCGTCGTCTTCAAGGGCGATCGCTACGACACCGGTGACAAGCTCAGCTACCTCAAGGCGATCGTCACCCTCGCCGGAGGCCGTGAGGACCTCGGCGCGGACATCAACGAGTGGCTCAAGGAGTACGTCGCCGGGCTCGACTGATCCCCGGCTCGACCGATCCCGGGTCGGTCCGAGTTCGGGTTCGTCAGAACTCGGGTTCGGCCGACCGCACTCCTCGCACGGCCCCGACCCCGTCACCCGCGCGGTGACCGGGAGTCGGGGCCGTCGCGAGTGAGTCGCTCCAGTCGTCCGTGCATTCCGCCCGCCGACCGACGGATATCCTCCTGACATGTCGCGTTTCTGGCCGGTGGTGCTCCGAGAAGGTCCGCTCGTCCTGCGTCCGCTCGAACGGAGCGACGCCCGTGCCTACGCGGAGACGCGCGCCCACAACGCGCGCTGGCTCACCCCGTGGGAGGCCACGAACCCCGATCCCCGGTACCGGCTGCCGCCGTTCGGGGAACTGCGCAGACACCTGAACGCGCAGGCGAAGCGGGGACAGGTGCTGCCGTTCGCACTCGAGATCGACGGGCGCTTCCGGGGCCAGCTCACGGTGAGCTCCTTCCAATGGGGCTCCGTGATGAGCGCGACCCTCGGGTACTGGATCGACGAACGGGTCGCCGGCCACGGGCACATGCCGACCGCGGTCGCCCTCGCGACCGATCACCTCGTGCACACCCTCGGCCTCCACCGAGTCGAGGTGAACATCCGCCCGGAGAACACCCCGAGCCTCCGCGTGGTCGAGAAGCTCGGTTTCCGGGACGAGGGACTGCGGGCGCGTTACATGCACATCGACGGGGACTGGCGCGACCACCGGACGTTCGCGCTCACCGCGGAGGACATTCCGCACGGACTCCTGCCGATGTGGCTGCACGTCCGGGACGCGGGGCCGACGATCGGGGGAACGCGGGCCACCGATCCCGGAACCGCGGGACCCGACACCGGACGGATGCACACGGATCCCGACGACTCACGATGAAAATTCCGACACACCTCTTGTGATGCAATTGTGACCGGGTGCGGACTCATAAGGTTGAGCCGTGGATACGAGCATCACGATCGCCCTCATCGTCACCGTAGTGTTCGTCTTCATGCTGCCCTCCTACCTGCGGAAGGTCGGTCGTTCCGTCGAACGCACCGAGCTCGACGCGGTCCCCGAGGCAGCACTCGAAGTCGACACCGTCACGGGTTCACGATCGTGCATGCGCGCCGAGGGGCCGGAGCTGCTCACCGCCGAGCACGCGGCCGCCGAGTTCGCCCCGCCGGCTCCTCCGGAGCCCGTCGGCACCACACCCCGGATCTCGCTCTCGCGTACGGCTCCCGTTCTCGAGGTCATCGACGGCGACCTGGCGGCCGAGCCCGCACAGGCTCCTGCGGTGCACTCCGAGGAGGAGCCGGTACTCGCGATCGCACCGATGGCAGTGGGGGAGACCGCACCGCTCACCCTGCTGCCGGACAGCCGCCCTTCCTTCCCCACAGCAACGGACGTCCACATGACTACCTCTTCCTCCCCGGTCGCCTCGGCCGGAGGCTCCCGGGCACCGCGGGGCCGTGATCTCCCGTCCCACATGCGCGCGCGGACGAGCGCGTCCCGTCGTGCCCCCGGGCGGCCGGCGGCGCCTCGTCCCGGCGGCGCCGGTGGCGCGCGCGGGCAGCTGCGTCCCGTGTCCGCTCCCGAGGCGAAACGCGCCTCGGCACCGACCACCACGGCCTCCGGCCGGGGCTCCGTGGCACCGACCGAGGGCCGTGGCGACTCCTCGCTCGCGACCGTGCGGGCGGTCGTCCCGATCGTGAGCACGGGCCTCCTCGTGTTCCTCGCACTCGGCCTCATCACCGGGGTCATCGCGCTCTTCGGCGCCGTCACCTGGGCGGTCCCCGTGCTCTCCCTCGCGCTCGCGGCCGGTTCGTTCCTCGTCCTCCGGTCGCTCCACCGCCGGATCCGCGCACTGCGCTTCTCCGGTCCGCAGGCGTCCTCCACCGCCGAGGCGCCCCGCACTCGGTCCGGGGCCGCACCGCGGGCAGCGGCGGAGTCCGGCGCGTCCCGGCGCGCGAGCGCGGTGCGCGCACAGCAGGAGGCGCGGAATCCGGAGGCGGCTCCGAGCACGGCGCCGGAGCGGAAGGAATCCGCTTCCGCCGCGTCGCGTTCCGTCCCGGCGGCGCCGGCGCAGGACGCGACTCCGGCCGCGGCGACTCCGGCCGCCACGGCGCGGGCACGGGTCGCCGCAGGGAAGCGGCCCCGCACGACCTTCGTCGCACGCCTCGAGGCCGACGCCCCGGCCGAGGACACCACAGGTGCGGACACCTCGGGCGCGGCCACCTCGGGTGCGGACCGCACCCGGACGGTCGCCGACGAGCCCCCGTCGTCGCCGGCCTCCACGGATGCGAAGCCTGCTGCGCAGTCCGCTGCGACCCCGTCCGGCGCCGTGACGACCACGCCGGCCCCGTCGGCGGAGCCGGTGACCGCGCGCACCCGCACGGCCGGGAACACCGAGGTGACCGGAGCCCGGAAGTCCGCGGACGCCTCGGCCGACGCTCTCTCCGGCAGCGGTACGCCCGCGCAGTCCACGTCCTCCACGACCGCGGAGGACGGGGAGTCCCTCAGCCCGCTCGGTCTGTTCGAGCAGCGGCTCGAGCAGGCCCGGAAACGGGACGCGGCACGGACTCCGGCCCCCGAACGCGACCCGAAGCGTGAGCGGACCGGCGCGAAGGAGTGGACGCCGGCACGTGTGCCGTCCCCGAGCTACGTGAGCAAGCCGGTCGCCGCGCGACCCGAACCCGAACCCGTCGTCGCGGACGCGACCTCGTTCAGCCTGCAACCGCGGACGCGGGAGAGCATCGCCGCGGAGTTCGCTGCCGAGCTCGGGTTCCGCCCCGAACTCACGGACGCCGCCCGGGAGACCGATTCCGCGCTCGCCCACGGCCGGACCGCGATCGGGACGGCACAGCCGCGTGCGGAGATGACGACAGCGCTCGGCGACGTGCTCGCCCGTCGACGCGCCTGACACCGGTTCCCCGGAGCCTCGAGGAGGGGCCCACACCGATCTCGGTGTGGGCCCCTCCTCGTGTGTGTCCGCGTGCGGTCCGGCTCAGCCCGGCCCGGCGGGTATGTCCTCCGGATGGAGAGCTGCGCGGATCTCCGTCGTGAGTTCGGACAGTGCCTGGGGTGCGACCGCGTTGAAGTGGGGGAACGCGAAGTAGCCGTGCGTCCCGCCGACGTGGGTGGTCGCGCGCACAGGGACCCCGGAGGCGCGCAGGGCTCGCGAGTAGCGGAGGCCGTCGTCCCGGAGAGGGTCGTGTTCGGCGACCTGGACGAGCGCGGCGGGCAATCGGGCGTGGTCCTCCGCGAGGAGCGGGGAGGCGTAGGGATGATGGACGTCCGCGCGGTAGTGGCGTGCGTACCCGTCCATGTCCGCTTTCGTGAGGATCGGTGCGTGTGCGTTCTCGAGGATCGACGGACTCGACCGCGTGAGATCGGTGGAGGGAGAGAGGAGCGCCTGGAACGTGATGTCCGGGCCGTGCCGGTCGCGGGCCACGAGCGTCGTCACCGCCGCGAGATTGCCGCCCGCGCTGTCCCCGGCGACCGCGAGCCGGGACGCGTCGGCATCCCATACAGGCGCCCGTCGGACGGCCTCGAGGAGTGCGGCGAAGCAGTCCTCGGGTGCCGTCGGCCACCGGTGCCCCGGTGCGAGCCGGTGACGAAACCTCCGCCGTGGAAGAAGACGAGGAGCGGCAGGACTCCGTGCGGTTGTCGACGTCCGCCGGGAGCCCGCCGAGGAGGCGCATCCGGGGATCGATCCGAGCCATGTCCCTTCCGATCCTCCTCAGAAGTGGGCGAGCAATGCGTGCGGCACGTAACCGGCGATGAGCTTGTTGCCGTCGACCGCCTCACCGACGACGAAGTCGACCGCCACGGAGCAGAGCGCGTACGCATCCGCCACGGTGAGCACCTCGCCGCTGCGTTCGACGAGGAAGTCGATCGCCTCCTGTACCGCGATCTCGAGGGCGATGTCGAGGTCGACATGAGCACCCATGACGACGTGGTGACCGGCGACCTCGGCACGGGGCCAGGCAAGGGGAGTCGCGCGTTTCTCGACGGAGAACCGGGCGGTGAAGGACATCGAGTGTTCGACGGCGGTCTGGTTCACCTCTCCGTGGCCCTGGGCGCCGTGGGTGTCGCCGATCCAGAACTGTGCCCCGGGCTGGAACACGGGGAAGCGCAGGACCGAACCGGCGGTGAAGTCCTTGATGTCCATGTTGCCGCCCCAGCGGTCCGGCGGGTTCGCGGAGACGTCCCCGGCCGCGTCGGGCGGGGCGACGGCCGTGATCCCGGCGAAGGGTCGCAGTGGCACCGTGATGCCGTGTCCGAAGTCGTAGCCGGTACCGGCCTCGTCGATCCGCAGGACGCGGATCTCCGGGGAGTCGAGGAGGTCCGGGAGGACGCCCTTCCCGTGGCCCGAGGCGTTCACGCCGTAGGGGACACGGGGACTGATGTCGAGGATCTCGACGACGAGGACATCGCCGGGTTCGGCCCCGTCGACGTGGACCGGCCCGGTGAGCACATGGCCGGAGGCGAAGTCGGGGCGAGGATTCCCGGCGATCTCCACCACGCCGGGCAGGAGTTCGTCCTCGTCGATGCCGAGGGACGCGAAGAAGTCGACGGGCCCCTCGGGAGCGGAGATGCCGAACTGGTTGAGTGCGTCGATCCGGACGACGGACCCGGACGGCACCGTCACCGCGGGCGGATGCTCCTGCGGGAAGTAGCCGAAGATCGAGTTCGAGGCGTTCGCGACGACGTGGGCGTCGACGGGGACGGCGGGGCGGTCGGGCGTACGGGGATCGTCCTGGGGGAGTGCGGTCATGGTCCCCAGTGTGCACCGGGCTCGTGTCGGGGAGGGAAACCGATGCCCGTCGGCCCGGTCATACACCGACCCGCTCGGCCGGCGGCGCCTGTCGACGGTGGGACTCCTCCGGGACGTGGGTGAGGACCCAGGCCGTCCATGCCGTCACCGCGAGGACGATCCCGAGAACGCTCGGCCAGAAGATCTCCGGGGATCCTGCCATCCACGTGGGGATCTCGCGGCCGGGGACGAACGCGGCGGCGGTCCCCGCACCGATCGCGCCGAGCCACCCACCGACCATGTTCCCGACGTGAGCGCGGACGTTCCCGCGCGGGATCAGTACGACCCCGAGTGTCGTCGTGACGAAGGTGAAGAGGGCGAGGGCGTGGAAGACGGTGAACCCGCCCGTGAGCGAGTGGATGAACATCCCCGAGGTGCACAGGAGGTACATCGCGACGACCCACGTCCGACCGAGTGCTTTGTGGGCGCTGTCGCGTCGGCGTCGGATGAGGTTGACCGGGGGAGGAGGACCGCGACGGTCCCGGCCGTCGCGTGGACGAGGATCATCACGTGTTCGAAGTCGGTGCCGCCGAAGGGTTCCATGATCTCTCCCGGAAGGGGACGCACTTTGGACAGTGCCACTGTCCAAGTGTCGGCCCGGCGTCGCAACGTGGATAGCCGGGAGCCCACGCACTATCCGAGGGGACACCGAGGCGCCACTTCCGGAAACCGCCGAGGCGCCACGTCCGGGAGCCCCCGAGGCGCCCCCACGGACCGGGCCTGCGCCGGGCGCACTTCTCGATTCCGTCGCCGCCTCCGCCGGCTGGCCGCAGGTACCGTCCGCTGCACGCCGGGCGCTCGCCCGTGCTCTCGCGGATCTCGCTGCAGAGGGCCTCACGTACTCGCACGAATACCTCGAAGAACTCGCCCGCGGGCTCGCGCCGGTCGCCGCGCGCGACGTCGCCTCGACGACGGACGCGGACCTCGCGGTCACCGGCCCCGGCCGTTCGGGTGGACAGGAGCGTTCCGGCGCTACTCCCGCGGGGGAAACGGGTCCGCCCTCGCGTGACGCCGTGGCGCTGCGCGTGGTGCGCGGTACGCACGCCCAGCTCCGGGTGGTGACCGCGACGACCCTCTGGCCGCACACCTCGGCGGCGATCAGCGCTCAGGGGTGAGGACGGGCCACCCTGCAGCGCAGGGCGGCACGGATGCGCACGGACACCCGAACCGCGGGGACTCCCGGATACGCCGAGGCGCCCGCCGGGTCCGGCACACCGTGTCCGGGGGGACACGATGCACGGGAGCCGACGGGCGCCTCGGCCGCAGGGATCCAAGGGCCGGGCGGAGCCCGGCGCGTCGATCAGCGAGGGGTGGCGACGTACTTGATCTCGAGGAACTCCTCGATGCCGACCGAACCGCCCTCGCGGCCCAGACCCGACTGCTTGACGCCACCGAAGGGTGCCGCGGGGTTCGAGACGAGGCCGGTGTTGAGTCCGATCATGCCGCACTCGAGCTGCTCGGAGAGCTTGAGCGCACGTCCGATGTTCTCCGAGAAGATGTAGCCGGCGAGGCCGAAGTCGGTCTCGTTGGCCTTCTCGATGGCCTCCTCGTCGGTGTCGAACACGAAGATCGGGGCGACGGGTCCGAAGATCTCCTCGCGGCGGATCTCCGAGTCGTCGGAGACGTTCGTGAGGACGGTCGGCTCGAAGAAGTAGCCGGGACCGTCGACGGCGGCTCCGCCGGTGAGGACCTTCGCGCCCTTCTCGACCGCGTCGTTCACGAGGGAGGCGACCTTGTCACGGGCCTTCTCCTCGACGAGCGGGCCGACCTCGACGCCCTCGTCCAGACCGTTGCCGACCTTCATGGCACCCATCCGGTCCGCGAGGCGCTGCGAGAACTCGTCGGCGATCGAACGGTGCACGAAGAAGCGGTTGGCGGCGGTGCAGGCCTCGCCGATGTTGCGCATCTTCGCGAGCATCGCGCCCTCGACGGCCTTGTCGAGGTCCGCGTCCTCCGCCACGATGAACGGCGCGTTGCCGCCGAGCTCCATCGAGGACTTCATGACGTTCTTCGCCGCCTGCTCGAGGAGGCCGATGCCCACGTCGGTCGAACCGGTGAAGGTGACCTTGCGGGCGATCCCGGACTCCATCCACGGGGTGACGACACGGCGGGCCGAGCTCGAGGTGACGACGTTGAGGACACCCTTCGGGAGGCCGGCGTCCTCGAGGGCCTGCACGAGCATGAGCGAGGTGAGTGGGGTGAGCTGCGCGGGCTTGAAGACCATGGTGCAGCCGGCGGCGATCGCCGGGCCGATCTTGCGGGTGCCCATCGCGAGCGGGAAGTTCCACGGGGTCACGAGGACGGCCGGGCCGACCGGTTCGTGGCTGATCATGAGGCGGGTCGTGCCGTCGGTCGACATCGTGTAGTCGCCACCGATGCGCACGGCCTCCTCCGCGAACCAGCGGAAGAACTCGGCGCCGTACCCGACCTCGCCCTTGGCCTCGGAGAAGGGCTTGCCCATCTCCGCGGTCATGACGGCAGCGATCTCGTCCTGGCGCTCGATGAGGATCTCCCAGGCGCGGCGGAGGATCTCGCCGCGTTCACGGGGAGCGGTGGCAGCCCACGACTTCTGGGTGGCGCCGGCGACCTCGATGGCCTCCTGCGCATCGGCTGCGGAACCGTCGGCCACGGTGGTGAGCACTTCGCCGGTCGCCGGGTTGACGACGTCGATCGTCTTCCCGCCCTCGGCCGGGCGCCATTCACCATTGATGTACAGGCCGGTGTTGATCTTCTCGATGATGGGCTGGACGTCCACGTCTGGCCTTTCTGTCGGTGGTCCTGGGTACGAATCGTTCCTCAGTCTAGGGGGTCGTGCAGGAGCGCCGGGCACCGGTGTTCACCGGTTGGGACGCGTCACTTCCGCCGCCGCGGAGGTGAGGGATCCGTCGCCTCCCGGACACCCGTTCCTCCCGGTGAGGGTCCCTGAAGCCCGCCCCCGGGGTCCTGTGTGCACCCGACGTGCGACCGCCACATGTCATGCGAGATGGGAATCCCAGTCGTGACGGGTGCGGACGAAGTCGACGACGTAGGAACACACGGGGACGATCCGTTTCCCCTCCGCGACCGTCTCATCGAGCGCATAGCGCACGAGCGCCGCCGCGACGCCCCGTCCCTCGTGCTGGGGATGGGTGACCGTGTGGTCGAAGATCCGTTCCCCGCCGGCGTCGTGATAGGACGCGAAACCGATCCGATCGGCGGGGGCGCCCGAGGCGTCGAGCGTCTCGGCGAGGAACCGGTGCTGCGCGGGTGCGTGGGTGAGGCGGAGCGTGAGGCCGCCCGCCTTGACGGTCGCCGGGGCGGTGGGTGCTGGGGAATCGCTCGTCATGACGCCACTTTCGCACAGTGTGACAAGGTGGTTCCAGGACTTCGGCCCGACCGTTTCCTGTCCGTTCCGTCACTGTCCATCACCGTCTACCCGGAAGAGATTCGCCATGAAGATCATCAGCGCCGCGGACGTCGCTTCGACCCTCGATCACGCCGGAGCGATCGACGCTCTTCGTGCCGCCCTGCGCGGCGGTTTCGACCCCGCGGGTGATGCGACCCGCCTGTCGGCCCCGCTCAGCCGTGGCGAGTTCCTCTTCATGCCCTCCGAGCTCGGGAAGTACGCGGGCGTCAAGGTCCTCACCGTCACGCCCGACAATCCCTCCGAGGGCAATCCGCGGATCCAGGGCAGCGCACTCCTCCTCGACTCCCACACCCACGCGACCCTCGCACTCGTCGACGGTGTCGCCCTCACGAATCTCCGTACCCCGGCGGTCTCGCTCGCCGGCGTTGCGGACGTTCTCGAACGTCGGCACCCGGCCGGTGTGCACCTCGTCGTCGTCGGCGGCGGCATCCAGGGGCTACTCCACGTCCGCGCGGCGCTCGCCGTCGTGCCGGTCCTGAGTGCCACGGTGATCGTCCGGGGGGAGGGGCGCGGCGCCTCGTTCCTCGCCGGGTGTGCCGAGCTCGGCGTCCCCGCGGCCGAGGCGGTGGGAGGTACCGCCGAGGCGCAGGCGGCGTTCCGGAACGCGGGCCTCGTCGTCACCGCCACCTCGGCGTCGGAGCCCGTCCTCGCGGACGAGGACATCGCGGACACCGCGGTCGTCGTCGCGATGGGCTCGCACAGCCCCGAGGCGCGGGAACTCCCGGCCACCCTGCTCGGTCGGTCGACCGTCGTCGTCGAGAGCCGGCACACCGCGCTCGACGAGGCAGGCGATGTCGTCCTCGCGATCGCCGACGGGGCACTCACCCTCGACGACTGCCTCACCTTCCGCGAGGTCGTCCGCACCGCGGGAGAAGGCATCCCCGACGATCGTCCTCTCGTCTTCAAGACGACCGGGATGTCGTGGGAGGACCTCGTCGTCGCGAGCGCGGTGTACGAGAAACTCGTCTGAGGACGTTTCCCCGCGCCCGGATCCTCCGGCGCCACGAGACGCAGAAGCGCTGTGCATCGGGTGGATGCACAGCGCTTCCGTCGTACGGTGCGGAGCGAGGACGTGCCCGGTCTACACCCGCGCGCGGCCCGGAGTTCCCAGGGGCACACTGCGTGCCGTGAGGGTGTGGAGGACGACGGCCCCGACGAGAGCGACGAGGCACACCCAGCCGAGCACGCCGAGGTGCTCACCGAGCACGAAGGTACCGACGAGCGTCGCGGTGACGAGCTGCGTGAGCATGACGATCGAGGTGACCGTCGGCGAGGTCCGTGCGACTCCGCCGTAGAAGAGCGGATACGCGAGGACCGAGGCGATGAGCACGAGGAACGCGATGCTGCCGAGCACGGCGAGCGGCCGGTCGGTCTCACCGAGGAAACCGCTGAAACCGGCGAAGGGGGCAAGGACCACGGCGGCGACGACGAAGGTGAGCGTCGTCGTGGCGAGGAGGTCGGCCGGTGCGCGATCGGCGGCCGCGGCGCGCGTCGACACCGCCTTCGAGGACAGCGTCATCGTCGTGTGGGCGCAGGATCCGAGCACCGCGATGCCCACCCCCACGAGGGACACCGAGGTCGTCGTGTCACCCGTGCCGCGGGTGAGGACGAGGGCCACCATGGCCACGAGCGGCGGGACCATCGTGAGCCACCCGAGGAGGTTGAGGCGCACCCGCAGCACCGGGATCTGGGCGAACGCCATGACGATCGGTCCCATGACGAGCGGGATGATCGTGCCGAGCGCCGCACCGAGCGAGGACACCGAGGCGTACATGAGGGTCTGCGCGAGCGCGAGGGTCGAGCCGATGACGATCGAGGGCACGAGGTGGGTGCGCAGGATCGCGAGCAGGCCGGGGCCGCCGCGCCGCAGTCGCCGGATCTCGAAGATCGCCCCGAGGACGACCGCGGCGGCCGCGAACCGCCAGAAGGTGAGGGTCACCGGCGACATCGTGGACACCGCGAAGACGAACGAGGCGAACCCGGCGCCGACGCCCCACAGACCGGTCGCGGCGGCGACCCGGAGTGCGCCGGAAACGGCCCCTGCGGAGCCGGGTACCGACGGTGCCGAGGTACGAACGGAAGCGCCGGCGGCAACGCGGCCGGACGCCCCGGAGGCGGTGCCGGTCGGCGTGGAACGGATGTCGATCGTCATGAGTGGAATGGTAGGGAAATGATCCTGGCATCCGATTGCCTTCTCGACCCCCTGAGCGTGGCATCAATGGCATCATTCACTCATGGACGCCATTGACCGGGACATCATTCACCACCTGCGCGAGGACGGGCGCCTCGCGAACACGGAACTCGCCGACCGGGTGGGGCTCTCACCGTCCCCGTGCCTGCGCCGGGTGCGACGCCTCGAGAACGAGGGGATCATCACCGGCTACCACGCGGCGATCGATCCGCGGGCACTCGGCCGTGGGCTCGAGGTCATCATCCACGTCGACATGGCCGTGAAGACGGAGGCCGTCGCACAGGCCTTCGAGGACGCGCTCGCCGCCCGCGAGGAGGTCGTCGAACTCCTCAAGATGTTCGGCAGCCCCGACTACCTCCTGCGGATCGCGGTCGAGAACCTCCAGGAGGCCGAACGGTTCATCTCCGGCACCCTCAACAACCTCGACGGGGTCGGCAGCACGCACTCGCAGATCACGATGAACCGCATCGTCGGTCGCTGAATCCGGGGTATCACTCGCTCGCTGTCTCTCGTTCACTGTCGCCGACTCACTGTCTCCGATCGTGCGGTTCTCGCGACCGAATCCACACGATCGGCGACAGCGAACGGTGCCTCGGGCGTGGGGTGGGGTTGAGTGCTCGATTCCCTGTGGTCGTGGGTGTTGATGTCGCGATTGGTTGCTGGGTTTTCGCCAGGTCGCGCAGGGAATTGCGATCTCGGTGGGGTGTGCGCAGGGAATTGCGATCTCGGTGGGGTGTGCGCAGGGAATCGCGATCTCGACCAACGGCACGGACGCGGTGCGCAAGGAATCGCGATCTCGGCGGAGGAACGAACGGGGAAAACGCCTGAGGCGCCGCGCCCGTCGGAACGGAAGCGGCGCCTCGGGCGTGGGGCGGGTGCGCCACGGAACGTCGAGCAGAAGGGCTCAGCCGAAGAACATCGCGGGGGCGACGAGGCCGCCGACGAGGAGGAGCGGCCCGACGATCACCATCGAGAGGCCGAACCGCAGGAGGATCTTCACGAGGCGGGCCCGCGCGGACTCCGGCGCGGTCGCGACGACCGTCGCGCCGAGCGTCGAGTACGGGGACACGTCGACGACCGCGGAGCAGACGCCGAGCGCGGCGATGAGGGCCCAGCCGGGCAGGTGACCGTCCGCGACGAGCGGGAGGGCCAGTGGTACGAGGGCCGCGAGGATACCCGTGGTCGAGGCGAAGGCGGACACGAGGCCGCCGACGGCACAGAGGACGAACGCGGCGACGAGCGGGGCCCCGATCGACTTCGCGGCCTCTCCGAGCATGTCGACCGCACCCATGTGCTGGAGAACGCCGACGAAGGTGATGATGCCGCCGACGAGGAGGACGGTCGACCAGTCGATCTTCGAGACCGCGTTCTTGCCGGTCTTCGGATCGACGAGCGTGAGGACGGAGGCGAGGGCGAAGCAGATGAGGCCGATGTCGGGGTCGCGGCCGAGGGCGGCGAGCACGACGACGGACCCGATGAGCACGATCATTCCGGCGACGGTGAGCCACTGGACGAGGCCGAAGGACGAGAGCTTCGAGGATTCCGGGTCCGCGACCGTGGACTCGTCGAACTTCGCCTCGTCCTCCTCGTCCTCGCCGAAGGAGATGTCCGCGGCCGAGGCGCCACCGCGGGAGATCGCGGTCTCGCGTTCGAAGGGGTGGTTGCCCGGCGCGCCGACCTGGGCGAGGCGCGGGTTCACGTGGAACGCGGTGCTGCCGCGGCGCTTGAACGCCTCACGGCCGAACATCGCGTAGGCACCGGCGAGGAGGACGAGGTACGTGCCGACCGCGATGCCGAAGAGGAGGAAGGGATTGAGAGCGATGCCGGCGTCGTGGGCGGTGCCGTAGGTGACGATCCCGTAGAGGCTCGTCGGGGCGAATCCGCCGGCGCCGATCGCGAAACAGATCGCGAGGCCCATGAGGGCGAAGTCGACGTTGTACTTGCGGGCCACCTGCATGCCGACCGGCATCATGACGAGTCCTGCGAGAGGTGCGCCCATCGCTGCGATCCCGCCGGTGAGGAGGAAGAACACGAGCGGCAGCAGGACCGCGTTCGAGCCGACCTTCTGCAATGCCCGGTCGATGAGCGTGTCGACGGTGCCGTTCGTCTGTGCGATCGCGAAGAAGTACGTGACACCGACGAGGAGGACCATGAGGTCGATGGGGAAGCCCGCGACGAGGTCCTCGACCGTCATGTCCGTGAGGAACAGGGCGGTTCCGGAGGCGCCGGCGATCATGAGGATGCCGATGTGCACGCCGCGGAGCGCGCCGACGGCGAACACCGCGATGAACACGAGCAGTGCAAGGATCTGTAAGGCCATGGAATCTCCTACGTCATCGGGGAGTCGCGCGGGATTCTTCGGGACCGCGCAAACCTTCGGAAGGCTAGGAGGACCACACCGTCCACTGTGCCGCGCCGACGAAAACCTACCAGCACGCTTGCCCTTCGCCCACGACGTCGGGCGGATTCGTGACGTGGCCGATACTCTGAGCCCATGACACATGAATGGGCCCCCGAGACCGTCGTCGTCGAGACCGGTCGCCCCACGCGCACGAACGACGCGTCCCTCAACCACCCCATCACCCTCACCTCGACCTTCATCGGGACCGCCGAGGCGACGCCCGGGACCTATGGGTACGCCCGCACCGGCAACCCCACGTGGGATCCCTTCGAGGAGGCTCTCGCCACTCTCGAAGGTGCCGCGCTGCCGGGGCTCGTCTTCGCCTCGGGCCTCGCTGCGATCACCGCCGCCCTCGATCTCGTCGCTCCCGGGGGCACCGTCGTCGTCCCGCGACACGCGTACCTCGGGGCGCTCGACGGCGCCGCGCAGTCGGCCGCCGCCGGCCGGTTCGACCTCGTCCCGGTCGACGTCGCGGACACCGAGGCGGTCCTCACCGCCCTCGAAACCGCACGTGCCGAGAAGGCGGGGCTCGACGACGGGACCGGCAACTCCGTGCTCCTGTGGCTCGAGAGCCCGACGAACCCGATGCTCGAGGTCGCCGACCTCCCCGTGCTCCTCGCCCGGGCGAAGGAATTCGGAGTGCTCTCGGTCGTCGACAACACCTTCGCGACGCCTCTCCTGCAGAAGCCGCTCTCCTTCGGGGCGGACGTCGTCGTCCACTCCGCGACGAAGTACATCGCCGGGCACTCCGATGTCGTCCTCGGCGCCGCACTCACGAGTCGGGAGGACCTGCGCGCGAAACTCCACGGGTACCGCACGATCCGCGGTGGCATTGCCGGCCCCTTCGAGGTGTGGCTGGGGCTGCGGGGGCTGCGCACCATGGCACTGCGGGTCGAGCGGGCCCAGGAGAACGCAGGCGTCCTCGCGCGGCGCCTGTCCGAGGTTCCCGGGATCGAGGTGCGCTATCCGGGTCTGCCCGGCGATCCCGGTCACGCCCGCGCGGCCGCCCAGATGAACGGTTTCGGCGCGATCGTCTGCCTCGTGCTGCCCGATGCGGTGCAGGCCGAGAAGCTCACGGGGCTCGTCGAACTGTGGACGCCGGCGACCTCGCTCGGGGGAGTGGAGTCGCTCATCGAACGCCGTCGCCGTCATGCCACCGAGCCGCATTCGGTGCCCGAGGGGCTCGTGCGTCTGAGCGTCGGCATCGAGCACGTCGACGACCTCTGGGCGGATCTGGAACAGGCGCTCCGGGCGGTGCTCTGAGCCCGGCTACCCGGTGACCGGCGGGGTGCGGAGAGGATTTCCGTACCCCGCCGTCGGCTTTCCGCGAGGGACTCGCTATCCTGAAGATCGAACCGAACGATCGTTAAGATTCAGTGCAGGTCCTGCCGGTCGTTCCTCGGCCCATCCCCACGCAACGAAGGAGTTGCCCCGTGGACATCGAGTTCGCACTCTCCCGCACCCATCTGCCGATCGCGAGCCTCTACCGGCACGCCCACGAGATCCCGGACTCCCTCGCGCTCGTCGACGACGTCCGGACTCTCACCTACGCGGAGTTCCTCGACCGGGTCCGGATCGCTGCAGCCCGCCTCGCCTCCGCCGGGGTGAAGGAGGGGGACCGGGTCGCACTCGTCGGCGGTAACAGTGCCCTCTACCCGATCGCGATCTACGCGACGAACTACCTCGGCGCGATCATCGTGCCGGTGAACTTCCGCCTCGCCGCCGGGGAGATCGGGTTCATCCTCGGCAACTGCGAACCGACCGTCGTCGTCGCGGATGCCGAACGCGCGCAGGTGACCGAGGCGGCGCTCGCCGACCTCGTCGGCACCCCCGGCGTCTTCACCCCCATGCTGCTGGGCCTCGACGCACTCGCGGCCCCGGCGGGCGCCTCGAGCGCGGACGCCGAGGCGCCGGCGGGCGGGACCGACCACCTCGGGATCCCCGACCCCGCGGTCCCGCCGCTCGAGGCCGACCAGGCGATCATGTACACCTCGGGAACGACGGGCCGGCCCAAAGGGGCGGTGCTCTCGTACTCGAACTTCCTCTCGACGACGATGCGGTCCTCCGCGTCCTGGGGCTACGTGCCGGGTCGGGACGCCGTGCTCGTGGCGAGCCCGATGTTCCACATCGCCGCGTTCAACGTCATGACGACGAACATCGCGAACGGGGCGAAGTGCGTCATCACGCCGTCCTCCGGATTCGACGCCGGACACCTCCTCGACATCATGGCCGAGCACGGCGTCACCCGGACGTTCATGGTGCCGGCGCAGTGGCAGCTCATCGCCGACGAACAGGCGCGCAACCCCCGCGAGGTGAAGCTCGAGTTCTGGAGCTGGGGTGCGGCCCCGGCCACGGAGGCGCTCCTCACCCAGATGTCGGAGACCTTCCCTGGGTCGAACTCGCAGGCGGCGTTCGGGCAGACGGAGACGACCGCCTCGGGGGTGTCCCTCTCCCACGAGGACTCGTTCCGCAAGCTCGGCTCGGTGGGCCTGCCGGATCGCAACTACTCGATCCGGGTCGTCGATTCGCAGATGAACGACGTGCCGGTCGGCGAGGTCGGGGAGATCGTGTACCGCTGCCCCGGTGTCATGAGCCGCTACTGGAACAACGAGGCGGCGACCGCGGAGGCCTTCGCCGGCGGGTGGTTCCACTCGGGTGACCTCGTGAAGCAGGACGAGGAGGGCTTCCTCTACGTCGTGGACCGGGTGAAGGACATGATCATCTCCGGCGGCGAGAACATCTACTGTGCGGAACTCGAGAACGTCATCGCCTGGCACCCGAAGGTCGCGGAGGTCGCGGTCGTCGGGCGCAAGGACCCGAAGTGGGGCGAGGTCCCCGTCGCGATGATCGTCCCGCACGCGGACGACGACGCCCCGACCCTCGAGGAGATCCGCGCGTTCTGCGACGGCAAGCTCGCCCGGTACAAACTGCCGAAGGACCTCGTCGTCAAGGACGCCTTCCCGCGTTCGGGCACCGGGAAGATCCAGAAGACGGTGCTCCGCACCGAGGTGTGAGGCGACGGGCGGTGAACCGCGGTGCGGGGAGAAGCCCCCGCTCCACGGGAGCGTTCAGCGCCGGCGCCGCGTGACGAGGACGAGCCCCGCACCGAGGACGAGGAACCCGAGCCCCGCACCGAGGCCGGCGTACGAGGCGCCCGTCCGAGGCAGGTCCTGCCCGCCGGCAGCGGCGGGTGATGTGCTCGCGGAGGGGCGGGGCACCTCGGCGGTGTGAGGACGAGCGTCCCCGCCGACCCGGGCAGGGTCCTCGGACGCCGAGGCGCCCCGAGCCGCAGCCGGCCCGTCACCGGACGCGCGCTCGTCGGAGTCGCGAGTCCCGGCGTCCCGAGTGACGCGGGAGGAGCCGGATTCCGCGGAATCGGGGGCGGTACCGCTGATGCCGCCGACGACCGCGTCGAGCCATCCCGAGAGACCCGGGAGGAGATCCTCGAACCCGTCCGCGGTGGCAGGCGGGTTCGTGTCGTCGGAGGCGCCGGTGGAGGGGTCCGCTCCTGCCCGCACGAGGCATTCGATCCAGCCGTAGGCGTCCTCGGTGTAGACCTCGAAGAAGAGGACGGTCTCACCCGCCTCGACCTCGATGACGATGTCGTACTCGAACGACTGATCGGGCAGGAGGGTGACTCCCTCGAGGACGAGCTCCGAACCATCGGGGTTCACGACGGTCGGGTCGACGAGCGGGGCGGAGGTCGTGTTCGTGATGAGGAGGTCCACCCCCCTGTCACCGGGATCACCGACGTCCATCGCGCTGCCGTCGGTGGGTGCCCGGACACCGTCGACACCCTGGAAGGTGAGGGTGATCTCCTCCTCGATGTACGCGTTGTCGTCGTAAGCCGTGTCGCCGGTACCGAGCTCCGAGGCAGGCTCGGCGTCGACGCCCTCGGCCGGGGCCTCTCCGGAATCCTGCCCGAGAGGATCCGCCCAGCTGGACGTGTCGCCGAAGTCGGGAGCCTCGATGCCGAAGTCCCCGAAATCGTCGTCGAACGTCGCGTAGCCGTGGTCCTCGTCCGAGCCGAAGTCGAAGGCAGGACGCTCGATGACCGCGGGGGAGGGGTGTGTCGCCTCCGGAGTCGGCAGGACAGCGTCGCTCGCGTCGACCGGGGTCACGCATGCGAGTGACGCGGCCAGCACGGCGGCGATCGCGGTCGTCCACGCATGCACCCGGGCGCCGGGTACGGACGACGTCCTTCCACGGACGTGCGCCGGTAGCTTCTTCCGCGCGTTCTCGAGTGTGGCCATGCGGGCAATCCCCGTTCTTCGGTCGACCGCCGCGGCCGAGTGCCGGGACGGTGGGAGCACGGGCAGATTCGCAGATGGCCTCGGACCCTTGGGGCTCCGACGGAACACGAAACGAGAAGGGCCGTTACCGTTCGGGAGATTTCATCGCACCGTCGTGTCATGCGCTCGTCGGATGCCGATATCGACGACGGGAATACGTACAGGGGTGCAAGCTGCAAGGACGTTCGCCACGCGAAATGACGAACGGCCCCTCGGCGCAGTGCCGAGGGGCCGTGTGTGCGGTGCGATGTGGCGCGGGAGCCCGCGGAAGGGGAATCAGGCCGGGCGGTGCTCGAGCATGACCTGCTCGAAGATCGCCTCGCCGAGCTTCCGGTAGTCCGTGTCCTCCGGGTACCAGGTGTCGAGGTCGGCGAATCCGCCCCCGTCGGTGTAGCCGAGTTCCGCGATCCGGGTCGCCCACTCCTCGCCGGAAGCGACGAGGTCCGAGGCGAGCGCTGGTTCACCGGCGGCGGCACCGGCGTCCTCCGCGAGTCCTGCGGCATGCGTGCCGAGTGCTTCCTGCACCTCGGGGTCGAACTCGGTGATCGTGCCGCCGGCGGCCTTCGCGGCCTCGACGGCCTTCGCGTTGCCGCCCACGGAGACCTGCATCTGCCCGTCGAACGCCGCGACCATGGAATCGAAGATCACCTGCTGGTACGCGACCGGCAGTTCGGTGTACGTCTTCCCCGCGAGGTACGCCCCGGCGGACCGGGAGAAGCTGTGGGAGGTCGTGTATCCGATGTGCGGGGCGACCTCGAAGGTGCCGGCCTCGACGTTCGGGATGAGCTGGCCGAGGTCGCAGTCGACGGTGCCGCGCTGGAGGGCCTCGTAGGTCTCCGGGAAACTGAGGGACACGGGCGAGGCACCGAGCGCCTGCACCTGGTCACCGCCGGCGGCCGAGCCCACACGGACCTGCTTGCCCTTCCAGTCGGCGAGCGAGCTCATCGGTTCCGAGCACATCGTGTAGTACCCGCCCGAGGCGATGAGCGGGATGAGCGGCACGAGGCCCGCGTTCTCGAAGTCGCCCATGACGCCCGCGCTGTCCCAGGCGACGTCGATCCCCGCGGCGTTCGCCACGAGTTCCCCCGCGTACGGGGAGGTCGGCAGTTCGGACATCGCGGTACCGATCGCGTCGAACGCGGCGAACTCGGCCGGGGTGTAGGCGGGCAGGGTGAACGCGAGGTCGACACGACCGTCCGCGAGCGCGTCGTGGACCTCGGTGTACCCGGCGATCGCCTGGCCCCACACGATGTCCACGTCGATCTTCCCGCCGGAGCGCTTCTCGATCTCCTCCGCGAGGACGGTGCCGCCGGGCGCCATGATCGACTCCCCGCTCGCCGCGGTCGGCTGATACGTGAGGGTCACCGGTTCGAGGTCCGCAAGAACCGCGTCGACGTCCTCCTGCGGGGCGTTCCACGCGAAACCGGAGCCCGCCTCTCCGGCGGAATCCGTGCCCGAGGCGCCCGTCGGGGAACCACCGACGCTCCCGGCGCAGCCGGCGAGGGTGAGGACGGCGGCCGAGGTGAGCGCGAACAGCGACGCGCGGCCGGCGTGGGACTGCAGGGAGGGACGAACGGTCACGGAGGACTCCTGGGGAGGGTACGGATCTCGGTGCCCGTCCGCGTCGCCGTCGGATGAACCGAGCACCGGTTTGTGTACACACCACGGTTTCCGCGTGCAGAACGGGCGCCCACCAGTGTAGTGAGCGCCCGCGAACGCACGAGGCCGGCGGAGTGAGGGATGGCTCACTCCGCCGGCCGTCGGTGTAGTGCGGATCGATCAGGCAGGACCGATCAGGCAGGATCGATCAGCTCGGGCGGTGCGCCTCGAGGGTCTTCGCGTAGAGGTCCTCGCCGATCGGGCGGAAGTCGGTCTCCGTGTCGTACCAGGTGTCGAAGTCCTCGACGGCACCGGAGTCCTCGAAGCCGAGTTCCGTCACCTTGTCGGTCCAGTACTGCGCGGACTCGTCGACCTTCGCCACGAGGCCCTCACCCGCGACTCCGGAGGAGTCGACCTCGGTGCGGAGCTCCTCGTTGAACCCGGCGACGGCGTCCTGGACGTCGGCCTCGAAGGGTGCGACCGTGCCGCCGGCGGCCTTCGACATCTCGATGGCGTGCGCGTTCCCGCCGATCGTCGTGCCCATCTGGCCGTGGTAGTAGTCCGCGTAGGAATCGAAGATCACCTGCTGGTACGCCAGCGGGAGATCCGCGAAGGACGAACCGGCGATGAGGGCGCCGGGGGACCGGGAGATGCTCGTGTCGGTGAAGTAGCTGACCTCGGGTGCGACCTCGAAGATCCCGGCCTCCGCGGAGGGGACGAGCTGCGCGAGGGTGCAATCGACGGTGCCGCGCTGGAGCGCCTCGAAGGTCTCGACGTACTCGATCGACACGGGCGAGGCGCCGAGGTCCATCACGAGCCTGTTCTGCGAGGCCGAGGCGATCCGCACCTGCTTGCCCTTGAGTTCCGGCAGTGTCGTGGCCGGGTCCGCGCACACGTTGTAGTACCCGCCGGAGGCGACGACCGGGGCGATCGGGTGCAGCCCCTTCTCCTCGTACTCGGCGACGATCTCCGGGGTGTTCCAGGCGACGTCGGTGGCAACGGCGTTCGTGATCATCTCACCGGTGTACGGCGAGGGCGGCAGGGTCGCGAGGGCGTCGCCGAGCGCGTTCACCGCCGGGAACTCCTGGGGCAGGTACACCGGGAGCGTGTACGCGAGGTCGACGCGCCCGTCGGCGAGTGCGTCGTGGACCTCGGAGTACCCGGCGATCGCCTGACCCCACACGGTGTCGACGGTGATCTTGCCGCCGGAGCGTTCCTCGATCGCGTCGCGCAGGACGGTGCCCGAGGGGGACTGGACGGACGCCTCGGACGCGGCGGAGGGCTGGTAGGTGATCGTGATCGGGTCGAGGTCGGCGAGGGCCGCGTCGATCTCCTCCTGGGAGGCGCCGACGGCGTAGCCCTCCCCGGCCGAGGCGCCGCCGCCTCCACCGCCCGCGCTGCCGGCGCAGGCGGAGAGTCCGAGGACGAGGGCGGAGGCGAGCGCGGTCGCGCTCAGGGTCCGGGGGCGGATGGTGACCATGAGAAATCTCCTGTGTTCGGTCGGGGTGTCGGGGGTTCGGAAGGTGGTGGGTGGCCGGCGGATTCCGCCCTGCGGAACCGCGATGCGGAACCTCGGTGCGGACCCGCAGCGGTGCCCCGCTCTCGGCCGAGGCGGGAGCGGCGCACCGGAACGGGTCGACGCGGAACGGTTCCCGCGCATCGGATGGGTCGTGGGTGTGTCCACAGTGGTTCTACTCGGAGGTTCGCCATTGAATCGGGGAGGAAGGGTTGGATGGTGCAGGTGGTGCGGTCCGGTCGG
>NZ_BAAANO010000005.1:90546-96356 GCF_039529845.1 Brevibacterium samyangense
CCACCGACCGGGGTGGATCAGGCGCCGCCGGAGTTGTTCTCCATGAGGGCGGGCAGGATCTCCGCCATGCCCGGCCAGAAGATCATGAGGACGAGGAAGAGGGCGACGATCGGCAGGAACCACGCGAGGGCCGTGAAGACGTCGCGCAGTGAGATGTCGTGGCCGACGTTCACCTTCGGGTCCTGTGCGAGCTTGTGGACGATGTACGAGAGGATGCCGACCGGCGGAGTGATCATGCCGAGCTCACCGAGGAGGACGACGAAGACACCGAACCAGAGCGGGCTCACCTCCATGACCTCGAGGGTCGGCAGGAGGATCGGGATCGTGAGGAGCATCATCGACAGGGTGTCGAAGAACATCCCCATGACGATGTAGAGCACGACGAGCACGAGGAGGAACGCCACCCGGTTGAGTCCCAGCCCGGTGATGAAGTCCGTCATGACGGGGGCGAGGCCGGTGATCGCGAGAAGCTTCGTGAGCATCTCCGCTCCGATCATGATGAAGAAGATCGCGGCCGTCGCGGACACCGTGTTGAGTGCTGCTTCGGTGACCTTCGAGATCGGGGAGTTCTTCCGCTGGTAAAAGAGGCAGAGGACGAGCGCGACGAGTGCTGCAGCGGCTCCTGCCTCGGTCGGGGTGAAGACGCCGGAGAACATGCCGCCGAAGAGGACGACCATGATGACCGGGAAGCCCCAGATCTCACCGAGGGAACGGATCCGATCGGCCCACGTGTGCGAGGGACGTTCGACACCTTCCACCCCGCGTCCCACGAGCTTCGGGGCGATGGTGCCGAGGACGATGAGGAAGAGCGCGAACGACACCGCGACGAGGATGCCCGGGAGTGCACCGGCCATGAGCTGCGGGCCGACGGGCACGCTCGCGATCCCCGCGTAGATGACGAGGAGGATGCTCGGCGGGATGAGGTTACCGGGCAGCCCGGAGACGATGACGGTACCGATCGCGACGCGGCGGTCGTACCCCGCCTTGAGCATCTCCGGGATGCCGGCGCGGCCGAGCGCGTAGGTCATGCCGATCGTCGACCCCGACACCGAGGCGAGGCCTGCTCCGGCGGCCGTCGTACCGACACCGATACCGCCGGGCAGCCAACCGAACCAGCGGTCGGTCGCCCGATAGATCTTCTCGGTCATGCCCGAGGACGTGAGGAGCATGCCCATGAGGATGAACATCGGCAGGACACTGTACGACCACTTGGAGACCGAGTGGAACGGGGAGGTCGAGAGGATGTTGATCGTCGCGGGGACGCCGCTGAGGGCGTACACGCCGATGAGGCTCGGGATCGCGAGGGCGAGCGCCGCGGGGACGCTGAGGAACATGAGGACGAGCATCATGCCGATGCACCACATGCCGGCGATCGGCCCGGAGGGGCTCGTGAAGAGGCCCACGAGGCACACGGCGACGAGCGCGAGTCCGATGAGAGCGCCCTTGACGGACGGCTTCTTCCGCTTGGAATCGGACGGGAGGAGTTTTTCCGCCATGCTCGGCGGCGTCACAGTGGAAGTCATGTCGTTTCCTGTTTCTGTCGAGGAAGCGCGGGGCGCTCAGACGAGGGCGTCCTCGAGCGCTTCTTCGCGCTCTTCGCCGGTGAGCGGGTCGATGTCGGGGTCGCCGGTGCGCAACGCGACGAGCGCGTCGACGACGTAGAGCACCGCGAGCAGGACGAACACGACGGGCACGAGGAAGTAGATGGGCCACGTGATGATGTCGGTGACGCCGGCGGTCGAGCCCATGTGCATGTTCTCGAGGGCCTCGTGGAATCCGAACCAGGCGAATCCGATCGAGACGAGGAAGCCGAGGGCACAGCCGAACACGGTGAAGACGGTGCGCCCGAGGGAGGACATCCGTTCGACGGCGATCGTCACGGTGATGTGCTCGCGCTGCAGCTGGGCGGCCGGGATGCCGAGCAGTGCGATCGCCGGGAGGTACCAGTAGGCCACGATCTCGTTCGTGCCGTAGATCGGGGCATTGAAGAAGAACCGGAGCAGTGCGTGCGCCACGACGTGGAGCATCATGAGCACGATCACGACTGCTGTGATCGAGGACAGGGCCCGGTCGAGCACCTGATTGAATTTCACCATCGGAGTCACCTTTGTCTGCGGTGGAGCGGCCACGGTGCTCAGGACGAACGGCGGCCGGGTGGAACCACGTGTCTGGCACCGTCGCCCGGCACGTTTGAAACAACTTAACGAGTGTTCGGTGCGAAGACAAGTCGGTCGCCGTGAGTGCCGGAACGGACGGAGGGCCCGCCCGGAAATCCGGGGCGGGCCCTCTGTCGGTTCCTTGTTCGTCCCCGACAGGAACTGCCGGTGAAAACCGATGCGCCTCTACAGAAATGCCTGCTGCGGACGACACCGGGCAGTGCTCATTTCTTCGGTTTGTACCGCTTCTTGATGTCCTTGCCGATGATGTACTTCATGACCTCGGTCGCGCCGCCGTAGATCGTCTGGATCCGGGAGTCGCGGAAGGCCCGGGCGATCGGGTACTCGAGCATGAAGCCGTACCCGCCGTGGAGCTGGAGGCACTTCGTGATGACCTCGAGCTGGAGCTCGGAGCCGTACCACTTGGCCTTCGCGGCGTCGACGGCGGTGAGTTCGCCGGCATTGAGCGCGAGCGCGCACTTGTCGACGTAGGCCTCGAGGGCGTCCACGCGGGTCTCGAGGTCCGCGAGCACGAACTGCGTGTTCTGGAAGTCGCCGATCGTGCCGCCGAAGGCCTCGCGCTCGAACACGTATTTCGAGGTCCAGTCGAGCGCCGCCCGCGAGGACGCGAGACCGCCGGTGGCGATCCCCATCCGCTCGTAGGGCAGGTTCGTCATGAGGTGGATGAAACCCTTGCCCTCCTCGCCGAGGAGGTTCGCGGCCGGCACCCGGACGTCCTCGAAGGACAGCTCCGAGGTGTCCTGACCGTCGAGGCCGACCTTCTCGAGCTTGCGGCCCTTCGTGAAGCCGGGGGTGCCGTCCTCGACGATGAAGAGGGACACACCCTGGGCGGCCGGGACGTCGGGGTTCGTCCGTGCGACGACGACGACCCAGTCGCAGTGCTGACCGTTGGTGATGAAGGTCTTCGCGCCGTTGATGATCCAGTCGTCCCCGTCGCGGACGGCCTTCGTCTTGATGTTCTGGAGGTCGGAGCCCGCGCCGGGTTCGGTCATCGCGATCGCGCTGATCGTGTCGCCGGCGGCGAGCCCCGGCAGGTACTTCGCCTTCTGCTCCTCGTTCGCGAAGCTCTCGAAGTACCCGGGGACGATGCCGTCGGAGACTCCCCAGCCGCCGGTCGCGGAACCGAAGCCGCGCTTGGCGACCTCCTCACCGCGGACCATCTCGAAGCGGTAGTCCTTGATGCCCCCACCGCCGTACTCCTCCGGGAGGGAGAAGCCGATGACACCGGCCTCGGCGGCGGCCTTCCACATCGAGCGATCGACGAGCTTCTCCTTCTCCCAGCGCTCGAAGTGCGGGGCGACCTCCTTGTCGAGGAAAGCGGCGACGGTGCGGCGGAAGTCCTCGTGGTCCTCCTCGTAGAGATGACGCTTCATGAGTCCTGCCTCCTTCAGTCGACGAGCTCGTAGATGGTGGCGTTGGCCTGGCCGCCGCCCTCGCACATGGACTGCAGGCCGTACTTGATGCCGTTGTTCACCATGTGGTGGATGAGGGTGGTCGAGAGGCGGGCGCCCGAGCCGCCGAGCGGGTGACCCATCGCGATCGCGCCACCGTTCGGGTTGAGCTTCGCGTGGTCACCGCCGAGGTCGTGCATCCAGGCCATCGGGACCGGGGCGAAGGCCTCGTTGATCTCGAACGCGCCGATGTCGGAGAGCGCGAGGCCGGACTTCGCGAGGGCCTTCTGGGTCGCCGGGATCGGGGCGGTGAGCATGATGATCGGATCGGACCCGGCGAGGACCGCGGTGTGGACGCGGACGAGTGGCGTGAGCCCGAGTTCCTTCGCCTTCTCGGACGTCATCATGAGAAGAGCGGCGGAACCGTCGGAGATCTGCGAGGAGTTGCCGGCGGTGATGACACCGTCGCCCTCGAGGACGAGGTTCAGCTTGCCGAGGCCCTCGACGGTGCCGCCGCGGCGGATGCCCTCGTCGGCAGTGATGAGACCGTGCTCGGTCTGCACCGGGACGATCTGCGACTCGAAGGCGCCGGAGTCCGTGGCGGCCGCGGCGCGGGCGTGGGACTCGAGCGAGAACTCGTCGACCTGCTGCCGGGTGAAGCCCCACTTCTTCGCGATCATCTCCGCGCCCACGATCTGGTTGGGCTTCACGCCGTCGTAGCGTGCCTGGAACTTCTCGCCGTAGGGGTTCTTGCCCTGCGAGGAGGAGCCCATCGGATTGCGGGACATGGACTCGACGCCACCGGCGACGACGACGTCGTACTGACCGGCGATGAGGCCGGCCGCGGCGAAGTGGACGGCCTGCTGGGAGGAGCCGCACTGGCGGTCGACGGTGACGCCGGTGACGGTCTCCGGGTACCCGGCCGAGAGCGCTGCGGTGCGGCCGATGTCGCCGGTCTGCTCACCGGCCTGCGTGACACAGCCCCACACGACGTCGTCGATGACGGCGGGGTCGATGCCCGTGGTGCTCACGAGGTCCTCGAGCACGAGGGCGGCGAGGTCTGCGGGGTGGATGCCCGAGAGGACTCCGTTGCGTTTACCGGTGGGGGTGCGGCGCGCGGCGACGATGACGGCGTCGGTCATTGTGAACTCCTTCGTTCTCAATCTTCGGGTGGTACCGGGTGGGCCGGTGCTGTGCAGGGCCGGCTCGGTGGTGCGGGACTCGGTGGGTGGTGCGGAAATCCGTGAGGCGATCTCGCGGACAGGATTGAAGAATGTCCTTACTGAACGCACGATAAGCTTCACATGCGCCGCAAAAACAGTCAATATCGACTGGTAGCGTTTCCCCCGTTCCACCGGACCGGTTCCGACCGGCCCCAAGCATCTGTCGCTGATTCAACGAGGAGTACACACATGCAGATCAAGGACACCGTCGCATTCGTCACCGGTGGGGCCTCCGGCCTCGGCCTCGCGACGACGAAGAAGCTGCTCGCACAGGGCGGCAAGGTCGTCATCTTCGACCTCCCCACCTCGAAGGGTGCCGAGGTCGCCGAGGAACTCGGCGAGAACGTCGTGTTCGCTCCCGGTGACGTCACCAAGGAGGAGGACGTCGTCGCCGGCCTCGAGAGGACGAAGGCGCTCGGCGAGCTGCGCATCGTCGTCAACTGTGCGGGTATCGGCAACGCCATCCGCGTCTCCGGCAAGAAGGGTCCGTTCCCGCTCGACGCGTTCACCCGCGTCGTCAACATCAACCTCATCGGCACCTTCAACGTCCTCCGCCTCGGCGCGGCTCTCATGCAGCAGTACGAGCCGCAGGGCGAGGAGCGCGGCGTCATCATCAACACCGCGTCCGTCGCCGCGTTCGACGGCCAGATCGGCCAGGCCGCGTACTCCGCCTCGAAGGGTGGTGTCGTCGGCATGACCCTGCCGATCGCCCGTGACCTCGCCTCGACCCTCATCCGCTGCTGCACGATCGCCCCCGGCACCTTCCGCACCCCGCTCATGCAGGGCGCCTCGGAGGAGACCCTCGCGTCGCTCGGCGCGCAGGTCCCGCACCCGTCCCGCCTCGGCGAACCCGAGGAGTTCGGTGCCCTCGCCCAGCACATCGTCGAGAACCCGATGCTCAACGGGGAGACCATCCGCCTCGACGGCGCCATCCGCATGGCACCGAAGTGATCCACGCACCCGAGGTGCCCGCCCGGTTCCGACCGGAAGGTCGGGTCCGGCGTGGCTGACCACCTCCC